>JAZOTR010000060.1:0-14663 GCA_045657745.1 Acutalibacteraceae bacterium | reverse complement strand
CATAGCAGCAAAATGTCATAAGCGACTTTAATATTATACTTAAAGCCGCCTATAAAGTCAAGCATTTTTTTGAAAATTTAGCAATTTAGCGAATACCGTAATTTTCAATGATATAATCCATATCCTTATCGCCTCTGCCTGAGAGGTTAATAAGAATTGAACCGTGCTTCATTTCTTTAGCAAGACGTATTGCGTGTGCAACAGCGTGACTGCTTTCAATTGCAGGAATTATACCTTCCATACGTGAAAGCTTGAAGAAAGCGTCAACCGCTTCATCATCACTTGCAACGTCATACTTGACTCTGCCTAAATCACGCAAGAAAGCGTGTTCGGGTCCTGAAGACGGAT
Organism: Acutalibacteraceae bacterium; assembly: GCA_045657745.1. Taxonomy (GTDB): domain Bacteria; phylum Bacillota; class Clostridia; order Oscillospirales; family Acutalibacteraceae; genus UBA737. The sequence continues at coordinate 14,315 of JAZOTR010000060.1, read as the reverse complement.
AGTCAAGGCCGCTTGCAACAGAATATACGGGCGCGGGTTCGCCGTTTTCATCCTTTAACATAATACTATTAAAGCCGTGCATAATACCCTCTTCACCGTACTGTAAACTTGCGGCGTGGTCGCCCAAATTACTACCCTTACCAAGCGGTTCTACGCCATAAATTTCAACAGGGTCATTAAGGAAGCCCGAGAAAAAGCCTGCCGCATTTGAGCCACCGCCAACGCAAGCGGTAATAATATCGGGCAAGTGACCTGTCATTTCAACAAACTGTTCCCTTGCTTCAATACCAACAACCTGTTGGAAATCGCGCACCATCATTGGAAACGGATGCGGACCTAATACCGAACCGATACAATAAATACAGTCTTTATATTCTTTACTATATGCATCAAAAGCGGCGTCTACAGCCTCTTTCAATGTCTGAAGACCGTGAGTAACCTCAACAACATTAGCGCCTAAAATCTTCATTCTTGCAACATTGGGAGCTTGCTTTTTAATATCAACACTACCCATATAAATATCACATTCAAGGCCAAAGTAAGCCGCAGCAGTAGCCAAAGCAACACCGTGTTGACCGGCGCCCGTTTCAGCAATAATCTTCTTTTTACCCATATATTTTGCAAGTAATGCTTCACCCATACAGTGATTTAATTTATGTGCGCCTGTATGGTTTAAGTCCTCACGCTTAGCATAAAGCTGAACATTACCTAAGGAATTACTAAGTCTTTCAAGGTGAGTGATCGGTGTAGGTCTGCCCTGAAATTCCTTACGAACACGGCGAAGCTCGTTAATAAATTTACGAGATTGGCAAATTGAAAAATAAGCCTGTGTAATTTCTTCCATAGCCGCCTTTAATTTAGGCTCGATATAACAACCGCCATAAGGACCAAAATAACCCTTATCATCGGGATAATTTTTAAAATAAGTATCAAAATTAACGTTATTAAAATTCATAATATATTACCTCTTAAAATTAGTTTTTAAATAAGACTTAAAAACTACGCCATCGTTTAGTTAGTAAAAACATTTTGTACCTCCAAAATAAAAAGTCTTGCCCCGTATATTCGGGACAAGACTATAATAATCCTGCGGTACCACCCGAGTTGTCAAAAATGACCTCTCAATCTTACACTAATATGTAAGCCGATTTGGTAACGGGTACGGACCCCCGTCGACTACTACTCACAAAAATTGCTTTCGGTCGCCCTCATAAGTCCATTCACTAAACCTTTGCTACAACACTTTCACCAAACGGTTGCTCTCTTAAAGCTTCGGAATAGCTACTATTCTTAATCACAGGTTTAAATATTAAACTAAAATTAGTTATTGAAGAAACTCATAACATCGTCGTAGGTTTCATCGTCCTTGCTGTTGCTCATAAGAGCGTCAAGAACGTCTGCCTTGTCGTCCTTCTTTTCGTCACCAAGGCCGGTAGCTACAACAGTTACACGGATTGTATCTTCAATAGATTCATCAAGCTGAGCACCCCAAATGATTGTTGCGTCAGGATGAGCCATTTCAGAAATGATAGAAGAAGCAAGTTCAACTTCTTCAAGACCAATGTCTACAGAACCGGTAATGCTTATGATTACGCCGCGTGCATTGTCCATAGAAGTTTCGATAAGCGGACTTGAAATAGCAGCGCGAGCAGCCTGTTCAGCCTTGTCGCGACCTGTTGCAACGCCAACGCCCATGTGAGCATAGCCTGCATCAGCCATGATTGACTTAACGTCAGCAAAGTCAAGGTTAACAAGTGCAGTAACATTGATAAGTTCAGAAATGCTTTGAACGCCTTGACGAAGAACATCATCAGCAATATCGAATGCATTTTTGAATGTAATCTTTTCTTGAGAAACGAACTTAAGTCTTTCGTTAGGAATAACAACTAAGCTATCAACATGTTCGCGAAGAGCTGCGATACCTGCTTCAGCTTGGGTCATACGCTTTTTGCCTTCGAAAGCGAAAGGCTTTGTAACGATACCAACAGTAAGGATACCAAGTTCCTTAGCGATAGCAGCTACAACAGGAGCAGCACCTGTACCTGTACCGCCGCCCATACCTGCGGTAATGAAAATCATATCAGCATCTTTAATAGAAGCAGCGATTTCGTCGCGTGATTCTTCAGCAGCAGCATGTCCGTTATTAGGATTGCCGCCTGCGCCCATACCTGCAGTTGTCTTATCGCCAATCTGCAATTTAACATTAGCTTTTGATTTAAGTAAAGCTGCCTTATCAGTATTGATGGCAACGAATTCTACTCCACGTACTCCAGCGTCTACCATGCGATTAACAGCGTTTCCACCGCCGCCGCCGACACCTACTACTTTAATTTGAACAACGTTTTGTTCTTCTACAAACTCAAATGGCATTTTAATTCCTCCGTATTTATGTACATAATATTATCATTTTAAAGACACATATAAATTCTAACACATCTTTTTATAAATTTCAACACTTTTTATTACAATTTTGTTATTTTTTTATTTTGTGTTATTTTGCACAAAAGTAGCCTGTCTATTTTGGTTATTCCACATACTTAAATTAATTTTACCTGAAACGCCGTCTTCCATAGTATTTATCATAGTTTTAAGGTGCTTTACCTTTGCTTCTAAATAATTATCGGTACCAAATTCTACCTCAAACCTATTTTCGACCTTCGCAATAAGATTCACATCATTTGTTACATTAATGTAATCTATACTAATATCTTCAGCAGTTAAGTATTCAGTAATGGCTTCAATCTTTTCAACGGTAAGATTGGATTCAAATTCTAACGCGCTGCCAACCTTACATTTAACTCCATTTGTTTTGACTAAAAAGATATTTTCACTAGGCTCAGCTGTTTTTTCTAATACCCAACCGCTTTTACTAACAGTGTAATATTTACCGTCAATCTCATAGCAAGCGTACTTTTCAGCATCGGTTACAGTAACCTTAAGCGTATCTGGTAAAGTTCTTTCAAGCTTAACAGTTTCTATAAACGGAAGCTTTTCTTTTAAAGTTTTAAGTGTTTCTTCGGTTGTTACAGTAAACAAATTATCCCCTATATCTATTCCCGAAGCATCGGCAATTTGGGAAGAACTATAAACCGAACTACCCGAAAAGGTTAGCTTTTCTATTGGAAAGAAAACCGTAAGCGATAAAATAACGCCGACTAAAAGCAGTAAAATCATAACAAAAATAAACCACCCAACGAGTCGGCGTTTTCTGGCTTTTTTTTGGCGTTCTTTTCTTCTTTGTAAAAATTCATCGGTGTAATCGATATTTTTCAAAAAATCATTCCTTAATTTTTATATCTGCATTTATAGAATTAAGGGTTGCTACAATATCATCGTATCCCCTTAAAATATGATGTATTTCATCAATTTTACTTTGACCGTTTGCCCCAAGTGCCGCAACAACCAATGCCGCGCCGCCTCGCAAATCGGTGCATTTGCAATTTGCGGGAGAAAGCTTATTTACCCCTTCAATAACCGCAACTTTATTTTCAACCTTGATTTTACTGCCAAGTCGGTTTAGCTCACTAACATAACGGAAACGGTTTTCAAAGATATTTTCAACAAACACCGTTGTTCCCTCTGCCAAAGTAAGCATTGCAATTAAAAGCGGACCTGCATCGGTAGGAAATGCGGGATAAACAAGGCTTCTTATAGTAGGTATTCTTTTTAATTTTTTAGGTGCGCGAATAACAAGCGATTTTCCGCTTACATCTATTTCGCAACCGCTTTCCCTAAAAAGAGAAAGACTTGAAACCATATGTGACGGCATTATATTACAAAGCTTAATCTCGCTTCCCGTAATTGCCGCGCAAGCCATATATGTTACTGCTACAATACGGTCAGGTATAATTGAATGTACCGTACCGTTAAGCTTTTTAACGCCGTGGATATATATTGTATCCGACCCCGAGCCGTAAATTCTTGCGCCTGCGCTATTAAGAAAATCGGCTAAATCGCTAATCTCAGGCTCTCTTGCCGCATTATGTATTATGGTTATTCCCTGTGCGGTAGCTGCCGCTAAAATTATGTTTTCAGTGGCGCCAACACTTGGAAAGCTTAAATGAATTTCTGCGCCTTTAAGACCGTCTTTAGCCTCGCAATACAAATATCCGTGCTCTTCAGTAATTGTAACACCCATTTTTTCAAGCGCTGACAAATGCAAATCAATAGGTCTTGGTCCTAATTCACAACCACCGGGGCTACTTATTACCGCTTTATTCATTCGACCTAAAATTCCGCCTAAAAACACAACCGATGAACGCATTTCACGCATTAAATCATCGGGTATTTGGTAGGAAGTTATGCTACTTGAATTAACCGAAAGACATTTATCCTCTTTATTACACTTACATCCTAATTGGCGTAAAATTTTAAGTGAAGTTTCAACATCTGAAAGATTAGGACAATTTTTAATAATACACTCGCCATCACAAAGAATAGTTCCTGCAAGTATAGGTAAAACGCTGTTTTTAGCGCCTTGAACATTAATTTGTCCCGATAATTTTCTGCCGCCGTTTACAATAATTTCAGACAATTAAGGCACCTCGCATATGTAAGAATCTTTTACAATTCATACTATGCAAATGCTTGATTTTTGTCACGCATTAGTAAATAACTGCATTATAACCTTATAAATTCTTTCGTTTGCGTCGATTATTGAATTTTTGCTTGCTGCATTACTCATTGCTTCAAGCTTAGGCTTGTTTTCGATTAAGTATTCAACCGTTTTGATTAACTTTTCGCTTGTTAAATCCTTTTCTTCAATAATTTCCGCAGCGCCGTTATTTTTAAGAGTCATCGCATTATGATATTGATGATTTTCCGCAACATAAGGCGACGGAATAAGTATAGCGGGTTTACCGCAAGCCTGTATCTCGCCTAAGGTTATAGCACCTGCACGACAAATTACTAAGTCTGCTGCAGCCATACATATATCCATATCATCAATATATTCACGAACTGTTATGTTTTCGGAAAGATTTATCTCACTTAAAGATTTAAGCATATCCTCATATCCCACCTTACCGGTAGCGTGAATATGATAAAACTTATTACTGTCGTTATGCCATTTAATTAAATCCGCAACTGCTTCATTAACCTTTTTAGCGCCTAAGGAGCCGCCGAAGGAAAGAATTAGTGGACGGTTATCAAGTCCTAATTTTTTTCTTGCTTCTTCCCTTTTAACTCTAAGCAATTCACTGCGAATTGGATTACCTGTTATAACAGGCTCTTTATTAAGCTTTAAATATTTCTGTGCCTCGGGCATTGCAAGCATTACTGCATTTGCTTTAGGCGCTAACATTTTTGTTGTAACACCGGGGAAAGCATTTTGTTCGTGTATTGCGGTTTTATAGCCTAATTGCTGCGCCGCGCGAACAACGGGACCGCTTACATATCCGCCTGTACCTATAACAACATCGGGATTAATTTGTTTGATTATTTTCTTAGAATCTAAAGAAGATGTTACCGCCATTTTTGCAGCAGAAAGATTATGAGCTATACCCTTAAGTGAAAGCTTCCGACTAAAGCCTGAAACCTTGATTGTATGAAAATCATATCCTTTTTGAGGTACAAGCTTTGCTTCTAATTTTTCCGCAGTCCCTATATAACTGATTTGAGCGTCGGGATGGCGTTCTTTGATATAATCGGCAATAGCTAAAGCAGGATTAATATGACCTGCCGTACCACCGCCCGCAAATAAAATTTTCATATATTTCACCTAAACCTTTTCAATATTTGCACTACGCGAAACCGAAAGAACAACTCCCATTTCCGCTAACAAAATAAGCAATGAGGTTCCGCCATAACTAAAGAAAGGAAGACTTATTCCGGTATTTGGGATGGTATTTGTTACAACCCAAATATTAAGCATTGCCTGAAGCCCTACTTGGAACGTTAAGCCGATTGCTAAAAGCGAACCAAACTTATCAGGCGAGCGCATAGCGATTGTAAATCCGCGCCATACAAGTAAGCAAAAAAGTAGAATTATTACAACCGCGCCAACAAGTCCCAATTCCTCGCATATAATTGAAAAAATAAAATCGTTATGAGGTTCGGGAACCCAAAGATATTTTTGGCGTGACATTCCTATGCCTCTGCCTAAAATTCCGCCCGAGCCTATTGCTAAAAGTGACTGAATTGTTTGAAATCCCTCACCGCTTGGGTCGAGCCATGGGTCTAACCAATATTTAATACGGTCCGAACCGTAGCTAATAGCACCTGATAATATTAGCGTAGCAACACCCGCTACACCAACGCCAATTCCGCCGAAAATATATCTTTTTGGAAGTCCGCCAACTATTAACAAAACAATTCCTAAACAGAAAATAAGAATTGTTGCAGAAAGATGTGGTTCTAAAACTACCAAAACGCAAGTAACACCCAAAATAGCAACTAAAAATGCTATAAATGAAAGTTTTTTCATTTGTTTATAATTAGCGGCTATAAGTGAAGAAAAAAGTAAAACAATTGCAAATTTAGCAATTTCAGAGGGTTGGAAATTTATAGGTCCTATAACCAACCAACGCTTAACATCCATACCCTTTACCATTGGCGGCGCAATTAACAAAAACACAAGCATTGCAATTGTTATAAAAAATACCACCCATGATAATCTTCTTATAATATGATAATTAATCCTTGAAACAAACAGCATAAAGAATATACCAACAACAGCAACCAATGCTTGTTGGGTTATAAATTTATAACTGTTACCGTAATATTCGTACGAATAAGCATAGCTTGCGGAAAAAAGCATAACAAGACCTATTGTAACAAGAATAAGCACCAATGAAAGAAAGGTAATATCAAGTTTTCCGCTATTAAAAAATGCCGTACTTTTACGCTTTGCGGCTTTTGCCATGCTTATTCCTCCTATATATAATGTATTATAAACTAAGTATTATAGGTAAAACTGCAATCAAGCATCCAATCAATGTAACCAAAGAGAATACTAAAACAATTTTATCCTCTGACCAACCGCACATTTCAAAATGATGATGAAGCGGCGCCATTTTAAAGAATCTTTTCTTTGTTTTTTTATAGTAAGCAACCTGAATAATATCAGAAACCGCCTCAAGTAAATAAACAACACCTGCAAAAATGAGTACAATCGGTCTTCCAATTCCAAAGGATAAAGCAACAACCGCGCCACCTAAGAACATTGAGCCTGTATCGCCCATAAACACCTTTGCAGGATGACTGTTCCACACGATAAAGCCTACGCAAGCACCTGCTAAAGCGGCAGAAATAACATTGTTAGTGGCAATACCCAAGAAGCCCGAAGCTAACATAAATGCACAAGCGACAACAAGTGTAACACTTGAAGCCAATCCGTCAACACCGTCGGTAAGGTTAACAGCATTTGTAAAGCCGTAAATAAAAACAAGTGCTATTGGCCAAAAAATAAGACCAAAACCGCTTGAAATATTTACATCGCCAATAAACGGAATTGTTGTGGTCTTCATACCTGCCAAAGCTAAGGTACAAAGATAAGCCGCTGCAACCAATAATTGTAAAAAGGTTTTTTGGCGCGCTGTAAGACCTAAATTGCGCTTTTTAACAACCTTAATATAATCGTCCATAAAGCCGATTCCCGCCATACACAATGCCATTACAACACCAGCAAGCATTACTGTTACGCGGTAGGAACCCTTACATTCCAAAGAAAAGCTTTTGCCAAAAATTACGGAATAAAGGAAAGCAAAAACAAGTGATACAACAAAGCCACCGATTATCATAATTCCGCCCATAGTAGGTGTGCCCTGTTTTTCCTTGTGCCAATTCGGACCAATATCAAGAATAGTTTGCCCGAATTTAAGCTTTCTTAAAAACGGTATTACATAATAGCCCGCAAGAGCTGTAACACCAAAAGCAACTAATGCCGTAATTATTGTAGTAAAATCTTTCATTTTATTACCTTCCTTAATTTATTTAAGCGCATCGTATATTATTTCACGCTCGTCAAAAGGAAACTTTTCTTTACCAATAATTTGATAATTTTCGTGTCCTTTACCTGCTAAGACTATTATATCATCTTTTTCAGCAATTGAAAGAGCAAATTTTATCGCTTCGCTACGATTTTCAATAATTTTAGTCGTACTGCGCCCTGAGGGTATACCCTTCATAATATCATCAATAATTTGTCTTGGATTTTCAGTTCTTGGATTATCGCTTGTAACAATAACATAATCCGCATAAATAGAAGCAATTTCTCCCATTTGCGAACGCTTTGTTCTGTCGCGGTCACCACCGCAACCAAAAAGAACAATTAACCGATTTTTCTTGCATTCCTTAAAGGTTTTAAGCACATTTTTTAAACCGTCAGGTGTGTGTGCGTAGTCAATAATAACTGTAAAATCACCCGTGTTTTCTACAACCTCTGCCCTACCCTTAACACCATTTATATTAGCTAAAGCATTTGAAATGTCGTTAACCTCTATTCCAAGCTCTAAAGCGCAAGCAGTAGCACAAAGCGAATTATATACCGTAAATTTCCCTGGTGCATTAATTTTAATTGCCGTAATACCATCACTTAATAGCTGATATGTTACCTTATTAGGAAAATAATTAATTGATTTTGCAATATAATCTGAATTTTCGCTGATAGAATAAGTTATCTTTTTGCATACAGTTTCATTTAATAAGCGATTAGAATATTCGTCATCCTTATTAATAACCGCACACCTACACATACTAAATAACTTTCTTTTAGCAAGGTAGTAATTTTCCATATTACCGTGGTAATCGAGGTGGTCTTGCGTAAGGTTTGTGAACATTGCAACACGAAAATCTATACCGTAAAGATAGTCGCGATCAAGCGAATGCGAGGAAACCTCCATAACCACATATCTGCATCCCTTTTCACGCATTTTACTGAAAAGCTCGTTCAAATAATACGGATTTGGCGTTGTATTAATAGAGGTGACTACCTCACCGTCAATATAATACCCAACTGTACCAATAAGTCCTACTTTTTCACCGGCAGATTCAAGAATAGCTTTAACCATATGCGATACAGTAGTTTTTCCGTTGGTACCTGTAACACCTATAATTATTAAATCCTTTGCAGGATTTGAAAACCAATTTGCCGTTATTTTAGCATAGGCGATCTTAGTGTTTTCTACTATTATTTCATTTTCAAAATTACAGCTATTGCTTGTAACTATAACTGCTGCGCCGTTTTTAATTGCAGACTCAACATAGGCTATGTTATTTTGTGTATCCACAAAAGCATAGCCGTTTTTTACTTTGCGCGAATCATCGGTTATTCCCTTAATTTCTAAATTCGCAATTTCTTCTTTACAAGCAATTAACTGTGATAATTTCATATTGGTTCCTCCGAGAAGTTTAATCTACTGTTGTTTCATCTCTAAAATAAACTGTAATTATACTTCCCGCTTCTACTGCCGTTCCTGCGTTTACACTTTGATTATACGCCTTTAAACCGCCTGTTGAAATATTACCCGAAAATTCAACGTTAACTCCTGACTTAGCTGCAATGGTATTAACCTCCGTTGCGGTAAGTCCTCTGAATTCGGGAACACTAACAGTCGTGCTTTCACTTTGGTCGGTATAAAGAATTACCACACCGCCGCTTATTACTTTACTTCCGGCTTCGGGTAATTGTCTTACAACCTTATCACCCGAGCCTACAACCTTATATTCCAATTTCGCAGTGGTAATCTTACCCTTTGCATCTGCAAGTGCGCTACCAACTGTTTCAGGAACTTCAATTGCAAGGTTTTTAAGCTCTTCCTCGCTATAACTCGGCTCATAACCAAGATACGGCAACACATCCGCCATAATTTTAGCGTTTGCCGGCGCTGAAATTACGCCGCCGTAGTAGTTGCTTCCCTTAGGTTCGTCAAGCATTACAAAAACCGCAATTTCAGGGTTATCAATAGGTGCTACCGATACGCAAGAGCCTATATATAAGAATTTTTCGCCCGTAGCTTGAATTTTAGATACCTTTTGAGATGTACCTGTCTTTGCGCCGATTCTATAACCCGGTACCAACGCATTTTTTGCGCCGTTTTCACACACATATTCCATAAGCTCGCGCATAGTTGCCGAGGTTGTTTCGGAAATGACCTGTCTTTTATAGCTTGTAGTTGTTGTTTTAACAACCTTACCCTCTTGATTAACGGTTTTTTCCACCAAATGCGGTTGTACAAGATAACCGCCGTTAACCGCAGCCGAAACTGCCGCAAGCAACTGAACAGGTGTTACGTTAAAGGTTTGACCGAAAGAAGATGATGCCAATTCAACAACACCCATATTTTGTTCGCTGTGATATGTTGAACGGGATTCACCCGGTAGGTCTATACCTGTTTTTTCTGCAAAGCCAAATGCTTTGAAATACTTAGAAAAGGTTGATACACCGACCAACTGACCAATTGTTATAAAAGCAGGGTTACAGGAATTTGCAATTGCCATACTTAAATTCTGTGTTCCGTGACCACCGTGCTTCCAACAGCCGTAGCCTTGCCCCGCAACCGTAATTCTACCGTTACAGAAAAAGCTGTTATTTTTATTAATTAAGTTTTCTTCTATTGCTATTGACGCTGTAACAATCTTAAATACCGAACCGGGTTCATAGCTATCCGAAACGGCTTTATTACGCCATTGACGGTTCAAAAGCTCACTTTTAAGGCTTGATTTTGCTTCCTCATCAGTTTGGGCATCAACTTTTGCTTGGTCTTCGGTAGATAGTACAAAAGGCTCATTAGGATTAAAGTCACCCTTTACCGCCATAGCAAGAATAGCGCCTGTTTTTACATTCATAACAACCGCCGCGCCGCGTTCTGCAATTAAATTTTGTTCTATTGCAGTTTGCAAATATTTTTCCGCAGTGTACTGTATATAAGAATCAATTGTTAATACAAGTGAATTACCTTTTGTTGCTTCTTCAACCTTTTCGTATGTAAAAGGCATATCTGTTCCTGTAGCATTTTTAGCAGCAACAATTCTTCCTGCAATACCTGTAAGCTCGTTATCGTAATAGCTTTCAATGCCTGCAAGTCCCTGCTCATCTGCTCCAACAAAGCCTAATACAACAGATGCCAAATTATCATTGGGATAATATCTTTTTGTTGTTTCATCAAGACCTATATATTTTGTTATTTCAAGGTCTTTATTGTCCTTTATAAACTGACGAACCTTATCCGCGGTTGCTTTATCTATCTTCTTTTTAACAATTACATAATAAGAATTTTTATCGGTATTATTATAAACAGTTTCGTAGTCAACCTCTAAAATTTCAGAAAGTCCCTTTGCGATTGTTGTTCTTACTAATTCTTTTTTTGCAGTATCGTTTATTTTTTTAATACCATTTGGTGTAATATAAACAGTCCAAGCAGTTGTGCTTGTGGCCATAATCTGCATATTACGGTCATAAATATCACCGCGTGGCGCAGTAACAAGACTATCATAAAGCTGTTGTTCAGAAGCCTTGCTCTGATACTTTTCGCCGTTGATAATCATAATATTAACAAGGCTCGCTCCGGATATGATAGAAAGACATAAAATCATTATTATCATTACCGTAAGAGTACGATTTATCATCATTTTACCCGGTTTAACTGCCATAATTCCACCTCTTTAGATTAGGTCTTTTATACCCGAATACGAGAGTCAAAAAAATTCGACTCTCGTACCCTAATAATTATATTATATTCTACTGTTCAATTATTACTCTGCAGTAATTAATCTTCCGTCTGCAGTACGTGCGGCGTTTTTGCTGTTTACCTTTATATAAGTAACATCATCCTTGCTTGGCTTTTTCATTCCAAGCTCTACCGCCTGTGTTTCAAGATTAGCATAGGAAATTCTTTTTTCATATTCCATTTCCAATGCGGTTTTTTCACTGTCAAGCTCAGCAATCATAGCCTTCATATCATTAATTTCAGAGTTAACCTCGTTAATTTGAAGTCTTAAAGCTATATTACCGCAAAGAGCCGCAAGAACGATAACCATTGCCATTAAAGCTGCAACAGACGGCGAAAGCGTACGCGCAGCTGCACGACGACGGCTTTTGCTTCTATTAGCAGTCTTTGGCATTACAACAATATTATCGCGAGTGGTTTTTCTCGGTGCGGTTTTGGGCATAAACATTTCGAAATCGTATGCTAAACTTTCGTTGTAATACTTAACGTTATCCATTTCCTTGCTCCTTTAAATTCTTAGTTTTTTATTATTACCCTTAATTTTGCACTTCTGCTTCTGGGATTGCTTTCAAGCTCCCTTGTGCTTGGCTCAATGGGTTTTCGTGTTAATAAATGGCCCTTAGGTGTTTTTCCGCAAACACAAACGGGAAAATCTGACGGACAGGTACAACCTGTACAATATTCTTTAAATCTTAGTTTTACCATTCTGTCTTCAAGTGAATGGAAGGTTATTATTGAAAGTACTCCATCTTTATTAAGTAAATCAAACGCTTTGTCAAGAGCCTCATTTAAGCGGTCAAGTTCTGCGTTTACTGCAATTCTTATTGCTTGGAAGCATTTTCTTGCAGGGTGTCCGTCACGACGGGCAGATGCAGGATACGCATTTGCAATAATTTCCGCAAGCTGAGTAGTGGTTGTAATTCTACCCTTTTCCCTTTCGCTTACTATTTTAGAAGCGATTTTACGGGAAAACTTTTCTTCGCCGAAGCGCCAAAAAATATCGCTAAGCTCTGTTTCGGAAAAATCGTTCACAATATCCTCAGCCGATATTCCGCTTTTACTCATTCTCATATCCAAGGCCGATTCTTTATGATAGGAAAAACCGCGCTCGGCAGTATCTAACTGATAAGAGGAAACCCCCAAATCAAGAAGTATTCCGTCTACCTTATTAATATTAAGGTCTTTAAGCACCTTGTCCATATCACTGAAATTACTTTGAATAACCGTAGCGTTGTAAGGCTTTAATCGTTCGGTTGCTACTTTAATAGCATCGGGGTCTTGGTCAAGCGCTATCAATCTTCCGTTTTTCAGTCTTTTAGCTATTTCCGACGAATGTCCCGCACCGCCGGCAGTACCGTCAACATAAATACCGTCAGGCTTTATGTTGAGCGAATCAATTGTTTCATTTAATAAAACAGAAATATGATTAAATTCCATAATTAGAAATTAAGCTCTTCCATAATAGATGCAATAGATTCGGGTGTATATTGTGTATTCTCTTCTTCCCAAAGAGTTGTGTTCCAAATTTCAAGGTTTGTGTGCATACCAATTATATGTGCGCTTTCCTCAAGCTGAGCGTACTCACGCAAAACAGATGGAATAAGTATTCTTCCCTGTGCGTCAAACTCTACCGAAAATGCACCGTCATACAAAAAGCGTTTAACCGCGCTTGATTTTGTATTTGGAAGTGTGCTTATCTGTTCAACAAGCTTGTCCCACTCGCTCATAGAATAAACACAAAGGCAACGCTTACCTGAAATACCACGACAAACGATAAACTCTTCGCCTAACTCATCGCGAAGCTTTGCAGGGATGAAAACCCTGCCTTTTTTATCTATATTGTGTTGATAGCCACCAAAAAGCATGATTTTCACCTCTTTTTTCACCACTTTGATGCACTTTAATGGTTTTTTACTCCACTTTGCACCACTACTATGTAGTATAATGGGTCTTTATTCAAAAATCAAGGCTTTTTTTAAAAAAATATGCATTTTTCGAAAAATTTTTAAAAAATACTAAAACCTCGCCCAAAGACGAGGTTTCAATCTTCAAAAACTTGCTTTTTAATAATGTTTATGTTAAAATAAGAATAAATTTATAAGAATAGGAAATTCGGTATGAAATCGCATAAAAGTAAAATGACTGCACCGATTGTGGTTACGGTTATAATGATACTTTACTATGCTTTATACTTTGGCTTGTTAATAGCGTTACTACCAGGGATTTGGAAATACTTATTAGGTATTTTCCCTATAGTTTTTGGAGCACTTACAATTAAAGTATGCATAGAAAGAATAAATGAAATCAAGAAAGGTGAAGAAGATGATATTAGTAAATACTGATTACATAAGCGGCAAAGAACTCGAAATGTTAAGTCTTGTTAAAGGAAGCACTATTCAGTCAAAGCATCTTGGAAAAGACATTGCACAAGCCTTTAAGACACTTGTCGGTGGCGAGCTTAACTCGTACAATCAAATGATGAACGAAGCAAGAGCTATTGCGACAAAACGAATGGTTAAAGAAGCCGAAGCACTCGGCGCAGATGCGATAGTAAACATTCGCTACGCCTCCTCCGCCATTATGCAAGGCGCCGCAGAGGTTATCGCCTACGGCACAGCAGTAAAGTTTATAAACAAATAAACCCAAAAA
>JAZOTR010000059.1:0-8733 GCA_045657745.1 Acutalibacteraceae bacterium | reverse complement strand
TAAAAACCAACCTATAAGAAATACCAATACCTTGGATGAATTTTGCCGTGAAAATTTACCTCAGGCTGCAATACTTTGTATACCTAAGGAAGCGGCTGAAAAAATTTCAAAGCAGCTTATTAAATTAGGAATTAAATGCTTCTGGAATTTCAGCCACTACGATTTAACGGTAGAAAATCCCGATGTTAAGGTTGAAAATGTTCACTTGGGCGATAGCCTTACACGACTTTCTTATAAGATGACCAATGATTAAAGAAAAAACCTCGATGAAAATCGAGGTTTTATTTTATGCAGTGATTAATAAAAGATTATTTATTTAATAAAATTTTCTTAAATAAGTTAAGGTCGATAAGGTCTACGGTGCCATCTGTGTTTATATCGGCAGATGAAGTTGGGTTTTCTTTGCCCGAAACCATTAAGGATAGCTTTACAAGGTCGCAAATGTTTGTTGCGCTGTCGCCGTTAATATCGGTAGTAGCAGATGTCTGTTTTGAAGGCGCTAAGGTATAAACGCTGAAATGGTCGGTAGTGAATATTGCAAAGCCATTTTTTACGGTTGCGGGATATACTGTCACATTTCCTTCTTCATCAAGGTAATAAACAGTGAGATTAGTGCCTTCAAGATTTTCGTTAATTGGAAGCGCAACCTCAAAGCTACCGTTTTCTAATTTGGTTACATATTGATTAATCGAGCCCGAGTGAAGCTTAATATCAAAGCTTTCGCCTGCAGTAACACCCAATTTTTCAAGAACCTTGTTTTGTTCTTCGTTGTCAAGAGCGTTTACCTCTACCAATGTATCCAATGGTACAGAAGCGTCACTTGTGGAAACACTTACTTCGGTAGAAAAATCAATATTTTTATATTCGGGTGTTACCATTGCTTCGGAGTTTTTATAAATAAGTAAATAATGCTCGATTTCATTTATAGTTGTAGTAAAAAGCTCGACATCGTCAGGCGTTCCCATTATCCATGTTAATTCCTCGGCGGTGAATTCGGGGCAAAGCTCACTGTTTTTCCATTCTTCATAGGAAATATCGGGGTTTTGGTATTCGTATTCCTTTTTCAAGAAATATTCTACTAAGTTGCCCTCGGATTTAAGGGTAACTTTCCCTGCGCCAAGGTAATCGTCTATTCTTTTTTGAGCGGCGCTGAGTATGTCGGTGGTTTCGTCAGGCACATATATAATATGGTTCGCTTCAACAATCATTTCCATTGTACTGTAAACCGTGCCTTTATAGGATATTTCAAAAATACCCATTGCGCCGGCGGTAAACATATCGTTATAGCCTGCGCGCATATCTACTTTAAAGTTTTTATAACCTATATCTTTTCTGAAATCACTTGAATAGGATAAAAATGCGTTTACATTATCATCATGAATAACCATATCGGCTTCGGGATTATATTTGCCCTTAGTCCAGGTTGTCCAATAGTTGATTAACTCAAGGTCATTAACAGTGTAGTAATAGCCCCACATTTCTTCATCATAATTCAACTGTTGTACCAATATGTCAATATCGGCCTTTATGGATTCGTCATATTCAAAATTGAAATAAACCTTACGGGTTTCAATAATATCGCCATTTTCGGGATTCAAAAGTGAAGCGTATGCCCAATATTCCGAAGTATTAAAGGTGTATGGGTAAAAATGAATAGGCTGTTCGCTGTTTTCTTCAAAGGAATAATATAATTCCTCCATAATAACCATTGTTTCAAGTTCATTTTCGCCCGGCTTGTAGCGGTTTAAGGTAATGGTACCGTTATTGTCAAGAATTTCGGCAAATCTGCCTTGTGGCGCGTCTTCATTAAGGGCGGTAACAAACCAATTGTCATAATCCTTTATTGCAACATAACCTGGTTCAACAATATTTGATGGGTCAAAATAGAACATACCGCCTTTAATGGTGGTTGTATAGCCCGAGCCTGTAAAAACAGGGCCGTCAAACGTGTGGGTTTCTAATACCTGGCATTGATAGCTTCCGCCGTAGAGATAGATGTCAACTAAGCTGTCAGTAGTGTTTTTAACATTTATAATAGAGGTTGACTGACCTGAGCCGCCCGTAAGATAATCGTAGAAAATATGATTAACCAATGAACCGTTATATATTGTGAGTGAGGTTTTTGCTTCACTATTGCCGATTAATTCAATAGGACTTCCAAAGCCTGAGTATTCAAGACTTCCGCTATACCCTTTTTGAACGTCAATAACAAGACTTGCACCGTTTACCATAAATATAGGGTCATAGCCTGTTTCCTCGTCAATATGCTCAAGGTTGCTTTCCATTCTTATTTGGTTATTAAGGTATATTGTGGTGTCCTTTGTTATTTCGAAGCTTTCTATTTCGTTGCCTTCGCCGTCACCGTTAAGATTGATAGGACTCATTATTGCAATAGAGGTATGACCTTCGGCTAAGGCTTCTCTTAATCCGAGTGCGCTGTGGACATGAAATATTTCTTCTTGTGCGAAAACGGACGTGGGAATTATTTCTAATACCATAATGATTGATAATAGAGAAACTATTAATTTGGCTGTAAATTTTTTCATAATAACCCTCCAAAAATAATCGTTTATTTAATTATAACATTTAACCGTCATATTACAAGCTATGGCAAAGAAAAACTTTGTTTGCTATGGCTTTTTCTTTTTATGAATATTTCTTATAGTTTTTTTGGGTTTGCCTTTTTGAAACTTTGCTTTGTCATTACGGTCGGGTGCAATAAGGCAGTTTTTAGTTGTACCAATAAGGTCATAGCGGTTTGCTTTTTTAAGCGCCGCCAAAACAACTGCGCGGTTTTCGGGCTTGAAATACTGCAAAAGGGCGCGTTGCTCTGCTTTTTCCTTTGAGGTTTTGGGAACATACACCTTTTTTAAGGTATTAGGGTCAAGCTCGGTATAGAACATACAGGTTGAAACTGTACCCGGTGTCGGGTAGAAATCCTGTACCTGTTCGGGGCGCATTTTGTTTCTCTTTAAAAATAGTGCTAATTCAATAGCATCATTTACGGTGCTTCCCGGGTGTGAGGACATTAAATAAGGTACTAAATACTGTTCTTTACCAACTGATTTTGTTATTTCGTAAAAGCGTTTTTCAAATTTGTTGTAAACTTCAATATTAGGTTTACCCATATATTTAAGTACATTGTTTGAGCAATGCTCGGGTGCAACCTTAAGCTGACCGCTTACGTGGTGGGTTACAAGTTCTTTGAAAAACTCTTCGTCCGCGTCGGCTACAAGATAGTCAAAGCGTATACCCGAGCGGATAAATACCTTTTTAATTTTAGGTAGTCTTCGGAGTTTGCGTAATAGTTCAAGATAATCGCTGTGGTCAACCTGGGCAGCAGGGCATATTGTAGGCGCTAAGCACTTTTTATCGGCGCAAAGTCCACTTTTAATTTGCTTTTGGCAAGAGGGGAAGCGGAAATTTGCGGTAGGTCCGCCAACATCGTGTATATAACCTTTAAAATCATCCATTTGGGTGATTTTTTTAGCTTCCTCAATAACCGAGTTATGACTGCGGGCTGAAATTTGTCTTCCTTGGTGGAATGCAAGGGCGCAGAAATTACAAGCGCCAAAGCAACCGCGATTGTGAATAATAGAAAATTTAACCTCGGCTATACCTGGTACACCACCCAACGCTTCGTAGGATGGATGATAATTTCGCATAAAGGGTAGGGCGTAAACCTCGTCCATTTCGGTTTCGTTAAGTGGTGGCATAGGTGGATTTTGCACAAGAATTTTTTTGCCGTGTTTTTGTATAATGGTTTTACCTCTTGCGGCGTCAGCCTCGGCTTGTTGAATTTTAGTAGCTTTCGCGTACTGCAATTTGCCGTTTTCACTGTTTTCGCTTACAGCTTCGAAGGAAGGACATTCACAAGCACCTTTTATATGGTTATAATCGCTCGAATTAACGGTATAACAAGTGCCTAAAATATCGGTCAAATCGGATATTTTTTCGCCGCTGTTTAATCGGTCTGCGAATTCTACGATATGCTTTTCGCCCATACCGTACATAAGAATATCTGCAGTAGAATCAATTAAAATAGACTGACGAACAGCATCGTCCCAATAGTCATAATGTGCAAAGCGGCGAAGCGAAGCCTCAACACCGCCTATTGCAATAGGCACATCGCCGTAAATTTGGCGAAGCTTTTTGCAGTAGTGAATTGTTGCTCTGTCAGGTCTTGCGCCTGCTTTACCGCCGGGGGTATAAGCGTCATCACTGCGGCGTTTTTTTGCGGCAGTATAGTGTGCTACCATAGAGTCAATATTACCGCCGTTCACAAGAAAAGCAAGGCGCGGAGTACCAAAGCGCTTATAATCCTCGTCACTTCTCGGTTGAGGAATAATACAAACCTTATAGCCGTGCGCTTCAAGTACGCGTGAAATTATTGCAGTACCAAAAGAGGGATGGTCAACATAGGCATCCCCCGTAACTATAACAAAGTCGGGTCTATCCCAACCGTAAGTTTTCATTTCTTTAACCGTAATAGGTAAAAATGGCATAAAATCACCTTAAAAATTTATATAAATAAGTATACCATATAATATATCTTTTAACAAGGGGATTAAAATGAATAAAATCGACAATTTCTCAAAGCTTATAATAACTCAAGCGGTATGTATTGCTATAATTATTTCTTCGGTAATAGTAGTTAAATATTTTTTTAAGGGCACATACCAAAAACTGCTTTCTTGGTACAATGAAAATGTTTGCGTAACCACCGATATAAACGAGGTGCTTTCGGATGAGATTTAAGCTTTTTGACACCGAAATATATATTTCCTTTTTGTTTGCGGCGGCAGTTACAATAATGCTTTTAACCGACAAAACGGGTTATATGTTACCCGCGCTTTTTGCAATTGTTTTGCACGAAATGGGTCATCTTTTTATGATGTGGATTTTAGAATGTAGTCCTAAACGAATTAAGCTGATACCCGCTTCGGTTCAAATAACAGCGCCCTTTCAAAAGCGGTACAGGAACGATTTTTTAGTAGCAGCGTGTGGACCGTTTGTTAATATTTTGCTTTTTTTAACCCTTTATTTTAATTATTTGGTATTTAAAAATGAAGTTACGCTGTATTTTGCTTTACTGAATTTGGTAATAGGTGTTTTTAATCTTTTACCGCTAAAGGGGTTGGACGGCGGAACAATACTTTTTTGCATTTTAGAAAAAAGTAAAGGTCCCGACAAGGCGTCGGTTATTTTAAAAATAATAACACTTGTTTTGGCTGTGGCAATAATTTTGGCGGCTATAACCTTAACTGTACGGGGCAAAATCAATATTTCTATTTATATAATGGGAATATACCTTTTTGTTATGAGTTTACTTAAAAATTAGTTGAAACAAAATGGGAATTATTGTATCATAGTAATATATTAAATTTGGAGTAGATGTATGGATAACAAGGAATTTGAAAGACTGCTTTTATCTGTTCAAAAGCCCGGCAGATATTCGGGTGGCGAGATTAACAGTGTTATTAAGGATAAAAACAAGGTGGATGTGCGTTTTGCATTTTGCTTTCCCGATACTTATGAAATTGGAATGTCGCACCTTGGTATGAAAATACTATATTCCCTTTTTAATGAAAGGGAGGATATTTGGTGCGAGCGTGTTTTTGCACCGTGGGTAGATTTCGAAGAGGTTATGCGTGAAAACAATATACCGCTTTTTGCGCTTGAAAGCCGCGATCCGATAAAAGATTTCGACTTTTTGGGCTTTACTCTTCAGTATGAAATGAGCTATACCAATATACTTAATATGCTTGATTTAGCAGGTGTGCCGTTAAAGTCAGAGGATAGAAAGGATTTGTCGCCCTTAGTAGTTGTGGGTGGACCTTGCGTATGTAATGCCGAACCGCTTGCCGATTTTGTTGATATATTTTTCTTAGGCGAGGGCGAAGAAATTGACTTAGAGGTTATAGACCTTTATAAAAAACATAAAAAATCAGGCAGCAGTAAGCAAGAATTTTTAAAGGAAGCCGCTAAAATTGAGGGCGTTTATGTACCGTCGCTTTATGACATTTCTTATAACGAGGACGGAACAGTAAATGGAATTATTGCTAAAGACAACGAGCCTAAGGTTATTAAAAAACGAATTATTAAGGATTTGGACAAGGCGCATTACCCCGAAAAATTTGTAGTGCCGTTTATTCAAATTGTGCACGACCGTGCAGTTCAGGAAATTTTCCGCGGTTGTATTCGCGGTTGCCGTTTTTGTCAGGCAGGGTTTATTTACCGCCCTGTACGCGAAAAAAGCTATGAGGTTATAAATAAACAAGCAAAATGTCTTTGCGAAAATACAGGTTATGACGAAATTTCCCTTTCTTCTTTAAGCACAAGCGATTATACTGATTTAGAACCACTTCTTAATAATATGATTACCTGGACAGAGGATAATAATGTTAGCCTATCACTTCCGTCACTTAGAATTGATAATTTTTCGGAAGAGTTGCTTGAAAAGATTAAGCATGTAAGAAAGAGTGGTCTTACCTTTGCGCCCGAAGCGGGCACACAAAGACTTCGCGATGTTATAAATAAAAATGTAACCGAGGAAGAAATTTTATCTACCTGCAAAACTGCGTTTGCGGGCGGTTATACCTCTGTTAAGCTTTACTTTATGATGGGTCTTCCTACCGAAACCGATGAAGATATTATAGGTATTGCAAACTTGGGTCAAAAAATAGTGGATATGTATTACAGTATGCCGAATAAGCCGAAAGGAAAATCGGTATCGGTTTCTATTAGTGTATCTGTTTTTGTTCCAAAGCCGTTTACTCCTTTCCAATTCGAGCCGCAAATAAGCAAAGCGGAAATGGAAAGAAGACAGGAACTTTTAAAGAATTCAATCAAAACACGTAAAATAGATTTAAACTATCACGATAGTTCAACAAGCTTTTTAGAAGCTGCTTTCGCAAGGGGTGACAGAAGACTTGGTGCTGTTTTGGAAGCGGCATTCAAAAAAGGTTGTAAGTTTGACAGTTGGAACGAATGCTTCGATTTGCAAAAATGGGAAGAAGCGTTTAATGAGTGCGGTATTGACCCTAAATTCTATTCTGAAAGACAAAGAAGTTTCGAGGAAATCAATCCTTGGGACCACCTCGATTATGCAGTTACAAAGGACTTTTTAATAAAAGAAAACCAAGTAGCGCACATGGAAGCTACAACCCCTAACTGCCGTGAAAAATGTTCGGCCTGTGGGGCTAATTGTTATAAGGAGGGTGTTTGCTTTGAGAAACGTTAGAATTTTTTATAAAAAGCAAGGCAGAATGAAGTTTGTATCCCACCTTGATATGAACCGCTTTATGTCACGAATAATAAGCAAGGCAAAAATACCAGTTTGGTTTACCGAAGGCTTTAACCGTCACGCGTATCTTAATTTTGCGGTACCGCTATCCTTAGGGTATGAGGGCGTTTACGAAATTTTAGATATTAAGATTACCGATGACGATTATCCATTAAATGATGTTCTTACCGCTTTGCAAAGTGTTTCCGTTCCTGATATAGAATTCTTTGCGGTAAGCGAAGCGGTTATGAATATGAAGCATATCGGCTTTGCAGAGTTTGAAATCACTCTTGATGAAATAGATGAGCTAAAAACAAATAAAATTAACGAATTCTTTGTAAAAAGTTCGATTTCTTGCCAAAAAACAACTAAAAAAGGCGGAACAAAAGATATTGATATTGCTCCGCTTATTAAAAAGTATTCGCTTGTAGAGAATAAACTTACATTAGTTTTAACCGCAGGTAATGAAAATAATCTTAACCCGTCACTTGTAATGCAAACCTTATTTGAGCAAACAGGTATGGAGCCGATTTATTACTCGGTGACAAGAACGATGATTTATAATTCACAATTAGAACAGTTTAAATAAACTGTCTTTTAGTGGGTATATTATTGGTAGATATATTTAAAGGAAATGATTTAATGGAATTCACAAGAGCGAGCGGTGTGCTTATGCATATCGCTTCACTTCCAAGTGAAAACGGAATTGGAACGCTCGGCAAAAAAGCGTACGAATTCGTTGATTTTTTAAAGACAACAAAACAATCATATTGGCAAATTTTGCCTGTGTGTCCAACAAGCTTTGGTGATTCTCCTTACCAAAGCTTTTCTACCTTTGCGGGAAATCCATACTTTATTGACCTTGATACCCTTTGCAAAGAGGGATATTTAAAAAAGGAAGATTATACGGATATTAATTGGGGCGAAGATATAGAAAATATCGATTATTCGGTTATATATTATAAAAGAAATAAAGTTTTCGAAAAGCTTTATTTGAATTTTAAGAACAATAAGCCACAAGACTTTGAAGCGTTTTGCAATGATAACGCCTTTTGGCTCAGTGATTTCGCGCTTTTTATGGCGGTTAAGGACTGCTTTAACGGGGTTAAGTATACCGAATGGGATTTAGATATTCGCGTTCGCGAGGAGAACGCAATTGAAAACTATAAGCAAAAGTGCAAGGATCGTATAGAATACTATAAAATGCTTCAGTATTTCTTTTTTAAGCAGTGGTATAAATTAAAGAAATACGCTAACCAAAACGGCATTAAAATTATAGGCGATTTACCTATTTATGTTGCCGAGGATAGCGCGGATGTATGGAGCAATGCAAACTGGTTTAGGTTGGATAAAAATTTAAAGCGAACCCGTGTCGCAGGTTGTCCGCGCGATGCCTTTTCAAGTAACGGTCAGTTGTGGGGAAATCCCGTTTATAATTGGCGCTATAT
>JAZOTR010000058.1:0-2076 GCA_045657745.1 Acutalibacteraceae bacterium | reverse complement strand
TATAACTCAAATGGTGCTCTCGCATATCCATTATAACACCTATTTTAAATTCTGCACTATAAACTTTGTTTTTTCTTCCTGTTTTACCCATAAAAAATATGCACCTCCAAAAGTGTCTAACTTTTGGGGTGCATATCATTTACCCGCCTTTTTCTATTAATCGATTATTGAAAATCTTATACCTTTTATTTGGTCGATTTTACTTCTTATTTTTTCACTGTGCTTTTGTTTTGTAACCGTAATATGAAGTCCTAAGCTATTTGGCACATTACTCTTTGGCGGTATAGCTTCTACAATAGCATCCAAATCAATAGTTTCGCGAATTTGGTCAATTATATCACTTACCTTTTCATCTAAATCAATTTCCGCGTAAACATGTACCGTTCTTTTGCGTTGGCGTTCGAAAACGCTTAAAAATGCAGTCGTAAAGAAACAAAGCACCGTAGCAATTATAGCACCATTATAAAATCCAAAACCTAAAGCAATTCCTATTGACGAGGTTGCCCACATACCCGCAGCGGTGGTAAGACCTGTTACAATATTGCCGTTTTTAACAATTATCATACCTGCGCCCAAGAAACCGATGCCCGATACTACCTGAGCCGAAAGTCTTAAAACATCACCTTGAATACCAAGTGTATGAAAAACATAATATCCTGTAAGGGAGCTCATTGCCGAGCCGATACAAACAAGAATATGGGTTCTAAGTCCTGCTGCGCTACCATGCTTTCCGCGTTCAAAGCCGATTACACCACCGGCGAGAACCGCTAACAGCAAGCGTATTGCTATGGTAACATAATTAAATTCGTGCAAAAACGCTATAATTTCTTTCATTTTTAAATATCCTTTCAATCCTATTGACCATCGTTTATAAATATGATATTATTATATTGTAGTAAATTTGCAATTACAATTGCATTTTAACCCAAAAATATTGCAATTTTGTGCCAAAAGGAAAGACATATATGCTTGAACAAGATTTTTCAATACAATACAGCGGCTTAAATGGTACCATTCGTTACAGCGCCACCCGTACTAATAACGCTATGCCAAACTCTGAATTTGAGGTGCATACTCACTATGACGATTTTGAACTTTATCATTTTCTTAAGGGCGATTTGTTTTTAGCGTTTGAGGGAAAACGAATAGCTATTGAAGAAGACACCATAGTAATTATTTGTAACGGCACGCTCCACCGCCCCATTATTAAACGACCCTGTTGCTATTACAGAAAACACCTTTTATTTAACAAGGAAATATTTACGCGTTTTGCGGCAATTGATACTGAATTATACAACCGTCTTTTACAAAGAAAAATTTTAATACTAAAACCGGATTCCAACGAAAGAACACGAATTGATATGATTTTTTCGGACATTGAAAATTATATTTCAAAAGGAACTCCTTACGACGATTTTTGCGCTCTTATAAGCCTTTTTTCCTTGCTTGTTAAGGCCGAAAAAAATTCTTCATTGCTTGAGGGTATTGATTCAAGACCAAATAGCCAAAAAGTGTCCGAAATAATTAATTACATTGATCAAAATTTAACCGAAGACCTTAGCTATAAAACAATAGCAGACAACTTTTATATATCGCAAAAAAGCTTATATAAATTTTTTAAAAAAGAAACCGGATTTACACTTGGAAATTACATAAACCAACGCCGAATAACAAAAGCGCAATCAATTTTAAATGCAGGCTTTTCTGCAAATGATGCTGCTTTTGAAGCGGGCTTTAAGGACTATTCAATATTTTACCGAAACTTTTTAAAAGAAGTAGGCATTACGCCCGCAAAATACATTAAAAATATAGCCAAAAAATAAAAGCATTCTTTTGAAGTGAACCCCAAAGTTTAGACAAAATTAAATATTAAATTGTTTGTGAATGAGTTCGGTATTGTACTGGACTCATTCCTTTTAGTTTTAAGGAAATTCTTTCATTGTTGTAGTAAGGAATATATTTTTTTAATTCATAAACGAAAGCGTTAACGCTTTCGAATTTTTCGCCGTAGAACATTTCAACTTTTAGCCTACCGAAGAAGTTTTCCATAGCACCATTATCCATACAGTTGCCCTT
>JAZOTR010000057.1:0-8232 GCA_045657745.1 Acutalibacteraceae bacterium | reverse complement strand
GGCGGCTCACTTTCTTGTGCGGATATACTTACATATTTGTATTTCGTACAAATGAATGTTGATGTTAATAATCCTAAAATGGAGAATAGAGATAGATTTGTTCTCTCAAAGGGTCACGCAGCACCTGCGCTTTATTCAGTACTTGCACACAAGGGATTTTTTGAGGTAGAAAGCCTTAAAACACTCCGCCAAATCGGAAGTATCTTACAAGGTCACCCCGATATGAAGCATATCCCCGGTGTTGATATGTCAACAGGCTCACTCGGTCAAGGTATTTCTTGCGCAGTTGGTATGGCATTATCTTCAAAGCACTTTGGCGATAACTATAAGGTTTACACCATTTTGGGTGACGGTGAAATCGAAGAAGGTCAGGTTTGGGAGGCTGCAATGTTTGCCGCTAATAAGGGACTTTCTAATTTAACTGCTTTTGTTGATTACAATAACCTTCAGATTGATGGTACAATTGAAGAAGTAAACTCTGCTTATCCGATTGATAAGAAGTTTGAAGCTTTCAATTGGCATACAATTACTATTGACGGTAATGATTTCGACCAAATTGAAGCTGCTTTAAAAGAAGCAGAAACAATTGATAAGCCGGTTGCAATTATTGCAAAAACCGTTAAGGGTAAAGGCGTTTCCTTTATGGAAAATCAAGTAGGTTGGCACGGTGTTGCGCCTAACGATGAACAGTACGAACAAGCTATGAGCGAGCTTAATGCCGCTTTAAGCGATATGCAGTAAAGGAGAGAATAAAATGTCTGAAGTTAAAACCGTTGCAACAAGAGCTGCTTTTGGTCAGGCACTTGTTGATTTAGGAAAAGAAAGAAACGATTTTATTGTTATGGACGCTGACCTTGCTGCAGCAACCCAGACAGGTAAATTTAAAAAGGAATTCCCCGAAAGATTTTATAACTGCGGTATTGCAGAACAAAATATGGTAAGCATCGCAGCAGGTATTGCAGCAACAGGTAAAAAGGTATTTTGCAGTTCTTTTGCAATGTTCGCGGCTGGCCGTGCTTTCGAGCAAATCAGAAACTCTATCGGTTACCCACACCTTAATGTAGTAATCGGCGCTACCCACGCAGGTATTTCTGTTGGTGAGGACGGTGCTACACACCAATGTAACGAAGATATTGCTTTAATGCGTACAATACCCGGTATGACAATTATTAACCCTGCAGACGAAACCGAAGCTTATTTGGCAGTTAAAGCTGCAATTAATCACGACGGTCCTGTTTATATGCGTTTTGGCCGTTTAGCAGTTCCGGTTGTTTTCGGCGATGATTATAAATTCGAAATCGGTAAGGGCGTAGAGCTTAAAGAGGGTAGCGATGTTACAATTATCGCAACCGGTCTTATGGTAAACGAGGCTATGATTGCGCACGATTTATTAAAGGCAGAGGGTATTTCTGCACGCGTTATCAATATGGCTACAATCAAGCCGATTGATAAGGACATTATCTTAAAGGCTGCTCGTGAAACAGGCGCTATTGTTACTGCTGAAGAACATTCAGTAATCGGCGGTCTTGGAAGCGCTGTTAGCGAGGTTGTTTGTGAAGAAAATCCTGTTCCTGTAGTTAAGCTTGGCGTATACGACCAATTTGGTCATTCAGGCCATGCAGTTAAGCTTCTTGACGAGTTCGGTTTAAGAGCTGTAAACATTGTAGAAAAGGCTAAAAAAGCAATTTCCATGAAATAATTTTTTAATGTTTAAGACCTCTGCTTTGCAGGGGTCTTTTTTTACAAAAAATTGATAAATTATGCATTGACAATAGGATTTCAAAGCATTATAATGTTAGGGTGCTAACAATTTTAAAGAGGTGAATTATGCGCGAAAGAAACGATATTGGTTTTAAGGTGCGTATGCTTTCTAATCTTATACGGCGCGATGTTGAAAAAAGCCGAAATGAAATAGGAATCAACTTACCAAAGGGTATAAACGGTTGGGCAATTTCTTATTTTTACGAAAATATGGAAAAGGATATTTTCCAAAAGGATTTCGAAAGTGAATTTTCAATACGCCGTTCAACTGCAAGCAGTATTTTAAAAACAATGGAGCAAAACGGCTTTGTTGAAAGAATTAGCGTTCCTTACGATGCGCGTCTTAAAAAGATTGTGCTAACAGAAAAGGCTACCGAAATTCACAAAGCAGTAATTAAGGACATTGAAAAGCGTGAAAAACGCTTACGAAACGGTATAAGTCAAAGCGAAATAGATACATTTTTAAATACTTTGACTAAGCTCACAGCAAATATGGAGGACCAAAATGATTAAAACTTTAGCAAAAAGTATAAGAGAATATAAATTGCCTTCAATTTTAACCCTTATATTTATTATGGGTGAGGTTATTATTGAGGTTTTAATTCCCTTTATCACAGCAGACCTTGTAAATAGAATAAAGGCGCAAGCACCTATTAATGATGTAATTAAAACGGGCGCAATATTAATAGCAATGGCTTTGGTGTCGCTTGCTTGCGGCGGCATTGCGGCGCTTACCTGCGCTAAGGCAGCAACAGGCTTTGCAAAGAACCTACGCCGCGATATGTTCAGTAAGATACAAAGCTTTTCTTTTTCTAATATAGATAAGTTTTCGTCTACCTCGCTTGTAACAAGACTTACTACCGATATTAACAATGTTCAGATGTCTTATATGATGGTAATCAGAACAGCGGTAAGAAGCCCTATGATGTTTATTTTTTCAATAATCATGGCATATACAATGGGTGGTGCGCTTGCTACAACCTTTGTTGTGGTTGTTCCTGTTTTGATTTTTGGCCTTTTTGGTGTAGCAAGAAAAGCAATGCCTGCTTTCCGTCGAGTTTTCAAAAAGTACGATAAGCTTAACGAATCTATTGAAGAAAATGTTCGCGGTATGCGTGTTGTAAAAGGCTTTTCAAGGGAAAACTTTGAAAAGGATAAGTTCAATTTCGCGTCTAACGATATTTGCAACGACTTTACTAAGGCTGAGCGTATTGTAGCTCTCAATTCACCAATAATGCAGTTCTGTATGTATTTTAATACGGTTGGTATTTTGTTTATTGGTTCATACCTTGTTATAACTACCGGTGGAATGCAGGTGGATGTGGGTCAGATTTCTGCAATGCTTACCTACGGCGTACAAATTCTTATGTCACTTATGATGCTTTCAATGATTTATGTTATGATTACAATATCACTTGAATCTATGAAGCGTATTTGTGAAGTATTAAATGAAGAGCCTAACCTTACTAACCCCGAAAACGCTGTAACTACTGTTAATGACGGTTCAATAAGCTTTAATAATGTTTCGTTTAAGTATAATAAGGACGCTAAGAGATTTGCGCTTGAAAATATAAACCTCGATATTGAATCGGGTATGACAGTTGGTATTATCGGCGGTACAGGTTCAAGTAAATCATCACTTGTACAGTTAATTCCGCGTCTTTATGATGTTACAGAGGGCTCTGTTAGCGTCGGCGGAATTGATGTTCGTAACTACGACATTAAAACCTTACGCGACAGTGTTGCAATGGTATTGCAGAAAAACCAATTGTTCTCAGGTACAATTAAAGAAAATCTTCGTTGGGGTAACGAAAATGCAACCGATGAGGAAATGATAGAGGCATGTAAATTATCTCAAGCAGATGAATTTATACAGTCTTTCCCTGAGGGATATGATACTTACATTGAACAGGGCGGTACTAATGTTTCCGGCGGACAAAAGCAAAGACTTTGTATTGCGCGAGCTTTACTTAAAAAGCCGAAAATTCTTATTTTAGATGACTCTACAAGCGCGGTTGATACCAAGACTGATGCATTTATAAGACAAGGCTTTAAGAAATATATACCCGATACTACCAAAATTATTATTGCCCAACGAGTAACCTCTGTTCAGGATGCAGACCTTATTATAGTTATGGATAACGGGCACATTGAAAATATAGGTAAACACGATGATTTGCTTATAAATAGCGAAATCTATCGCGAGGTTTACGAGCAACAAACAAACGGAGGTGACAGTAATGAGTAGAGGAATGCCTCAACCAAGAGGTGGCGCACCACGCGGACCCAGACCTAAATTTAATCCCGGCGCTTTAAAAAGAGTAATTAAAATGCTTTGGGAAAGCTATCCTGTACTGTTACCTGTAACCTTATTATGTATAGTTTTTTCTGCAATTGTTAATACAATGCCTGCAATTTTCAATCAGCAAATTATCGCGCATATTGAAGAATGGTATGTAAGTCGCGATTGGGCTTCGGCAAAATTGGATATATTACCAAAGATTTTAACCTTAGCAATTTTATATATAGTTTCGCTTGTGTCGGGTGTTGTTCATACTCAGCTAATGGCGATTATTACCCAAGGCTTTTTGAGTAAATCGCGTATGAAAATGTTTTCGGGTATGCAAAATTTACCCATAAAATATTTCGATACCAATAAGCACGGCGATATAATGAGCCATTACACAAACGATATTGACACCTTGCGTCAGTTAGTTTCTCAATCAATACCCGCAGTTATACAAGCAGGACTTATTGTAATTACAGTATTCTTTATAATGCTTTGGTATAGTATTTGGATGACCTTAGTTGTTGTAGCAGGTATTTTTGCTTTAATGTTTGTTACCAAAAAGGTTGGCGGCGGCTCTGCAAAATACTTTATCCGTCAGCAACAGGCAATCGGTAAAACCGAAGGCTTTATTCAGGAAATGATGTCAGGCCAAAAGGTAATTAAGGTTTTCTGTCACGAAAAGCAAAGTCAGGACGATTTTGATAAGGTAAACGAAGCTTTGTGTGAGGATAGCCGCAGAGCGCACAGCTATGCAAACCTTTTAGGACCTATTAATATGAATATAGGCAATATACTTTATGTTATAATTGCAACTGTTGGCGGTGTTTTCTTGCTTTCAAAAGGTTTTACAAATGTTAGTCTTTCTAAGGCTTTTGGAAGAGAAGTAATCTTCGGTATAAGTGTTGTTATTCCTTTCCTTAATATGACAAAGCAATTTACAGGTAATATAAATCAGGTTTCAAACCAAATTAACGCAGTTGTTATGGGTCTTGCAGGCGCTAACCGTATATTCGAATTAATGGATACAAAGCCCGAAACGGATGACGGTTATGTAACACTTGTTAACGCAAAGATTGATGAAAACGGAAATATTACCGAAACCGATGAACGTACAGGCGTTTGGGCTTGGAAGCACCCACACAGTGACGGAACGCTTACCTATACAAAATTAGAGGGCGACGTTACTATGACAGAGGTCGACTTTGCTTATGAAGAAGGTAAGGATGTATTGCACGATGTAAGCGTTTATGCGAAGCCCGGTCAGAAGGTAGCATTTGTTGGTGCTACGGGCGCAGGTAAGACAACTATAACTAACCTTATTAACCGATTTTACGACATTGCGGACGGTAAAATCCGTTACGACGGAATTAACATTAATAAAATTAGAAAGTCGGATTTGCGCCGTTCATTAGGTATAGTTTTGCAGGAAACAAACTTGTTTACAGGTACGGTTATGGAAAATATCCGTTACGGCAGACTTGATGCTACGGATGAAGAATGTATTGAAGCAGCGCGTCTTTCGGGTGCGGATGACTTTATTACAAGACTTCCAAACGGCTATGATACCGAACTTTCAAACAACGGTTCAAATCTTTCTCAAGGTCAAAGACAGTTAATAGCAATTGCCCGTGCCGCAGTGGCAGACCCACCTGTAATGATACTTGACGAGGCAACCTCGAGTATTGACACAAGAACCGAAGCAATTGTTCAAAGAGGTATGGACAGTCTTATGAAGGGCAGAACAGTATTTGTTATTGCTCATAGACTTTCAACTGTTAAAAACTCCGATGTTATAATGGTGCTCGATAAAGGTAGAATTATTGAACGCGGCAGTCATAATGATTTGATAGCCCAAAAAGGACAATATTACAGTCTTTACACAGGCGCATTCGAGCTTGAATGAACTAAAACCCCACCTTTATGGTGGGGTTTTGTCATATTATTATTATTATTATCATAAAATTTAATAAAAAAGTTTTAAAGAGAGGATAATAATATGGAAAATAAATGTCTTAAAACGAATGTATTTGCAAACGAAAACATTTTTGAGGATTTTTGCGAGCAACCGATTGATGTCGATTTTACTTTGCCCGACTACTGTTCGGATATTTCTAAAATATTCAAATGTAAAACAGTTGCTCGAATTACTACAAAGGGGATAAACGGCAATAGTATTAATATCGAGGGTAATATATGTATAACCTTGCTTTATTGCGATAAGGATAATAGACTTAATTCCTTTGAATATCAATATCCGTTTAGTAAAATTAAGGATTCCGAGTGCGACCTTACGGGCGGAAATTTAGTATGTAAGGTTAAGTGCGACTATATAAACTGCCGCGCGGTTACAGGCAGAAAGGTTGATATTCACGGCGCGGTTACAATAACTATGCGCGTATTCAAGCGTAGGTGCAGTGAAATAATTTCGGATATTGATGACTGTAATATAGAAATTTTACGCGGAATTGCACCTGCAACGGTTCCTATGGGGTATAACGAGAAATACATAATTATTGAAGAAGAAATACCAATAAGCAATTCTGTACCGCCTATTCAAAGTATTTTGCGGTATGACGCTTATCCTGCTATAAAAGAAACCAAAATCCTTAATGATAAGGTTATGGTAAAAGGGGATATGGCGGTTGTTATTCTATATTGTCCCGAAGGGGAAATAGTACCGCAAACAGTAAAAACAACCTTGCCGTTTAGTCAGTTAATTGAAATTAAGGGAATAAACGATATGTGCGAATGCGAAGCAAAAGCGCATTTAGCATCCCTTGAAGTGAAACCGCGTGTCTGGCAAAACGGCGAAAACCGAAGTTTTTCATTAAGCGCAAAACTCTTAGTTTGTTGTGAAAGCTATTGTGTTAACGATATTCCGGTTATTAGGGATGCTTTTTCGCGTAAGTTTGAAACCGATATTTCTAAAAACAAAATTTGCTTTTCTAAAATAAAAGAAAGTATTAAGGAAACACAGCATATTAAGAAAAATATTGAAATTGGCGAAAATATTTCTTCTGTTTTGGATTTGTGGTGCGATATTCAGTCGGTTGTTTGCAAATTTGAAAAAGAAAATATGATTATTTACGCTACTATAATGGCAGGTATTATTGTTTGCAACCAAAACGGCGAAACATCATTTTTTGAAAAGTCAATTGACTTCGAATGTAAATATCCTGTGAACAGATGCGAAAATCATTTGGAATGTAAGCCTGAAATCGAGCTTGAAGCCTGCGGTTTTACAATACTAACACCAAATCTTATTGAGCTTAGGGCGGATATATCTGTAAACGCTTCTGTTTATGAAAATAATGATATTTCGCTTATAACCGATATGAAAATCAATACCGAAAAGGTTATAACTAAAAAGCCGAGATGTGCTATGACAGTATATTTCGCAAACCAAAATGAGTCGATTTGGGATATTGCAAGAATTTATAATGCAAGCGTAGATGAAATTATGAGTATAAACGCGCTCGAAGATAATTTCCTTAAACAAAATACTATGATACTTGTACCCTTAGCATAAGAAAAACCCCTCTTTAAAAGAGGGGTTTAAAATTATAATGGTTCATTATAAAATAATTGATTCGCCTGTCATTTCTTCGGGTTGTTCTAACTCTAAAAGTTTAACAATTGTAGGAGAAATGTCGCAAAGCTTTCCGCCTTCGCGTAAAGTACATTCTTTACCAATTACCGAGAAAGGAACAGGGAAGGTAGTGTGCGCTGTGAAAGGAGAACCGTCAGTATCAAGCATTTTATCTGCATTACCGTGGTCAGCAGTTAAAAGCATAATACCGTTCATCTTTTCGGTAGAAGCGCGTACCTTACCAACACAAGTGTCAACAGTTTCTACTGCTTTAACTGCAGCGTCAAAGAAGCCTGTATGACCTACCATGTCGCAGTTTGCAAAGTTAAGAATAATAACATCATATTTGCCTGTTTCAATAGCTTCGCATACCTTTTCGCAAACTTCATTAGCGCTCATTTCAGGTTGTAAATCGTATGTTGCAACCTTTGGAGAATTAACGAGAATTCTGTCTTCGCCTTCAAACATAACCTCACGGCCACCGTTGAAGAAGAAGGTTACATGAGCGTATTTTTCGGTTTCAGCAATTCTAAGCTGAGTAAGACCCTTATTTGATAAAAATTCGCCTAAGGTATTAGTTAATGATTGTGGC
>JAZOTR010000056.1:0-3479 GCA_045657745.1 Acutalibacteraceae bacterium | reverse complement strand
GATGAATTAAAAAAATATATTCATTACTACAACAATGAAAGAATTTCCTTAAAACTAAAAGGAATGAGTCCAGTACAATACCGAACTCATTCACAAACAATTTAATATTTAATTTTGTCTAAACTTTGGGGTTCACTTCATAAAACGGCACTTTTATTTTTCTGTTTTGTGATAATGAATACAATAATCAGGTATATCTCGTTTTGTGTAAATTGCTTCGTCAAAATTCGAACGTGCTATTGACACCCCTTAATATTTATAGTAATATATAAGCATAAAATTGACATATCTATTGTAATTCAGTTGGAGGAGAGATATGAGCGAATATAGTAAAATGGCATTAGGCCTATTTGAATTAGACAGCGAATGTGCTTGCTTTGTTGCTTTAGATGCTGCAGCAAAAGCTGCTAATGTAAAAATACAATCGGTTGAGAGAAACCGTTTAGGCGCGGGCGCTTGTGTTAAAATGCGTGGCAGCGTTTCGGACGTAAAAGCCGCAATGGAGGTTGCGCTAAAAACAGCCGAGCCTATTTCAAAAATTGTTTCACACACAATTATTGCGTCCCCTGACGAAAATACTGAAATAGCCGCCGCAATGACAATAAACAAATAGGAGAAAAATTATGGTATACGGTGCATACGGACTTGTAGAAGTTCTTGGAGATATAAATAGCGTGGTTGTAGTTGACAGGATGTTAAAAACTGCCGAGGTTAATTTTGAAACCACCGATACAAAATGTGGTGGACATGTGCTAATTTTTGTAAGCGGCGAGGTTTCGGCAGTAAAAGCAGCGGTTGATAGCGTAACTCATAACCCACCCTGTAAAATTTTTAATTCTGCGGTTGTTTCAAACCCTTCAGAAGAAATGATAAACATTGTAGAAATGTTTAAAGCAAGAAAAGCAAAGAAATAATAAATTATTACATTGTAATGAAAAAGGACTTGAGATTTCTCTCAAGTCCTTTAATTTAATTACGCATTACGAATTCCGAATTACTTATTAATTGCTTCGTTAACTGCAACTGCACATGCAACTGTCATACCAACCATTGGGTTGTTACCTGCACCGATAAGGCCCATCATCTCAACGTGAGCAGGAACTGAAGAAGAACCTGCAAACTGAGCGTCAGAGTGCATACGACCCATAGTATCGGTCATACCGTAAGAAGCGGGGCCTGCAGCCATATTGTCAGGATGCAAGGTACGGCCTGTACCGCCACCTGACGCAACTGAGAAGTACTTCTTGCCCTGTTCGATACATTCTTTCTTGTATGTACCTGCAACAGGATGCTGGAAGCGGGTTGGGTTGGTTGAGTTACCTGTGATAGAAACGTCAACACCTTCTTTGTGCATGATTGCAACGCCTTCGCGAACATCGTCTGCACCGTAGCAACGAACCTTTGCGCGTTCACCGTTTGAGTAAGCGATTTCTTCAACGATTGCAAGTTCACCTGTATAATAGTCAAACTTGGTTTGAACATAGGTAAAACCGTTGATTCTTGAAATAATCTTAGCAGCGTCCTTACCAAGACCGTTAAGAACTACGCGAAGTGGTTCTTTACGAGCTTTGTTTGCGCTTCTAGCTAAGCCGATTGCACCTTCAGCAGCGGCGAAAGATTCGTGACCTGCCAAGAATGCGAAACACTTGGTTTCTTCTCTTAAAAGCATTGCGCCGAGGTTACCGTGGCCGATACCAACCTTACGGTCGTCAGCAACAGAGCCGGGAATGCAGAAAGACTGAAGACCTACACCGATTTTTTCAGCAGCTTCAGCAGCAGACTTAACTTGGTCCTTAATTGCGATAGCGCAACCTACAACATAAGCCCAAGCAGCATTTTCAAAACAAATTGGTTGAATACCCTTAACGATGTTATAAGCGTCAACGCCTGCTTTGTCGCAAATTTCTTTTGCTTCTTCAATGGAAGAAATGCCGTGCTTTGCAAGTTCAGCGTTGATTTGATTTATTCTTCTATCATAAGATTCAAATAATGCCATTATTCATTTCCTCCTTAATTATTCTTCACGTGGGTCGAGAAGCTTTGCAGCGTCATCAACACGTCCGTACTGGCCGCTTGCTTTTTCTAAAGCTTCATTAGCGTCCATACCTTTTTTAATCATATCCATCATTTTGCCGAGATGAACGAACTTGTAACCGATAATGGTATCATTTTCGTCAACAGCAATTTTGGTAATGTAACCTTCAGCAAGTTCGAGGTAACGAGGACCCTTTGCAAGTGTTGCATAGGTTGTACCGCATTGTGAACGAAGACCCTTACCTAAGTCTTCAAGACCTGCACCGATTGGCAAACCGTCTTCAGAGAAAGCAGTTTGTGTACGGCCGTAAACGATTTGTAAGAAAAGTTCACGCATAGCAGTGTTGATAGCATCGCAAACAAGGTCGGTATTAAGTGCTTCAAGAATAGTTTTACCAACCAAGATTTCAGAAGCCATAGCTGCAGAGTGAGTCATACCCGAGCAACCGATTGTTTCTACCAATGCTTCCTCTATAATACCCTCTTTAACGTTGAGAGTAAGCTTACAGGTACCCTGTTGAGGAGCGCACCAGCCGATACCGTGTGTTAAACCGGATACGTCTTTTACTTCCTTAACCTGAACCCATTTTCCCTCTTCCGGAATCGGAGCGGGACCGTGATATGTACCCTTGGCCAATGGGCACATATTTTCTACTTCATGTGAATAGTTCATATATGTACTCCTTTCAAATATATAACTAATTTATAGTTTCAAAACGGCTTTTAGACCATTTTGACCCACTTTGTCCATTATACCAAAATCTACAAAAAAAGACAATAGTTTAATTGACAAAATTTTAACCTATTTGCGCCTTAATACTGTCAAAATAATCATAAGCTGCCGACTGTTCGTTTTGCATAAGGTCTTTTTTCTGTTCAAAGTCTAATTCACTACTTAAAATTTTCAAAGTTTCCGCCTTTAAAATTTCAGTTCTGCCAAGAACTAAGTTAACAAGGTCAACCTTATCTTCATCATCTTTAAGTGACAATTCGTTGCAAAGCCTTGTTGCCTCAACAACCGTTTTGCCTATAATAGATGAAGCGTATTCAAATTCTTCTGAAAGCACGTATTCTTCCTTTTCAGGCTCGCTTTCGATTTCGTTTTCTATTTCTATTTCGATTTCACTTGCGATTCCGTTTTCAGTTTCATTTTCGATAATACTCGTTAAATCCTCTTTCAAGATAACCGGCTCCTTAATTTGATTTCCTTGCTCAAGTTGCAACAAATATTCTGCTAAATAATCACGCTCTTCGGGTTCGGAAATATCGAGCATTTCTAAGACGGTTTTTTCTTTATATTTAACTTTTTCTTGTAACGGTTTAACAATAAATACAAACAAACCGCAAACTAAAACCGCAGTTACAACGCCACCAAAATCGACTAAAATATCTACTATTTGCATACTTCGGCCATCTACAAAGCTTTGGTGAAACTCATCGATTAT
>JAZOTR010000055.1:0-8171 GCA_045657745.1 Acutalibacteraceae bacterium | reverse complement strand
TTTACCGCTTAAAATTACTGCTGTACTGCTTTCTTATGTAATGGTTATAGTTCTTATTATTTCTGTTGCGGCAGTAGCAGTAATGGGATATTTTAATTTTTATTTCACTTCAAGGGAAAGCATAGAACAGGATTTGTTAGGGGATATGGCACTAAGTGAAGCGCACCATCTTGCAGTTCTTTACGATTTGGAGCGTGATCTTGAATATAATTATGCGGGAAGTAATATTTTTTATACTATTGAAAAGTCGAACGGAGAAACCGTTGCTTCAAATTATAAAGGCGAGAATATAGTAGCGGCAGAGCAGTTTTACGGTGAAGACTATATTTACACAGTATATGTAAAAGATGAAATGACCAAAACCGATAAGTTTTCGGTAATAAGGAATTTTATAAAAATCGGCTACACATTAAGATATGCATTTGGTTTTTTTGCGTTTTTTTCATTAGTCGCATTTATTGTTATAATGTGTTACCTGTATTGCTCGGCAGGACACAAATCAGGCTTTAAGGGAATAAGGCTTAATTATTTTGATTTAATACCTACCGATATTTATGCCGCATTTACGGTTGCCGCCTTTGTGGTATCGTTTCTTATAACAAGCGGTATTTTTTACGAGGGGCTTGAAGTAGTAATTGTTATATTTGCTTTAGGTACGGTATTGTATTTTCTGCTATTGGGCTTTACAATGTCGGTTGCAACGCGTATTAAAACCCGTACGCTTTTTGCCAATACGGTGGTTTTTAAATTATTAAATCTTGTAATTAAAATGTTTAAAGCACTTGGAAAATCTGTTGTTTATTTTATAAATAAGTTGCCTTTTATTTGGAAAACAGTATTGGCTATTGCAGTAATATTATTTTTTGAAGCAATTTATTTAGCATTTAATTTATATTATGCCGAGCAACTCATCTTAGGGTTTATAATCTTTAATTTCTTTATTGCAATTGCAGTTTTATATGTAGCAATAACGCTTCAAAATATTAAACAGGGAGGAGAAAAAATAGCAAAAGGCGACCTTGAGCATAAAATTGATACAAAATATATGGTGCTTGATTTTAAAGAGTTTTCGGAAAATTTAAATAGCATTAACGACGGTCTTCAAATAGCGCTTAATGAAAAAATGAAGAGTGAGCTTTTTAAAACCGAGCTTATTACAAATGTTTCGCACGATATTAAAACTCCGCTTACATCTATTATTAATTATGTGGATTTGCTTAAAAAAGAAGAAATACAAAATGATAATGCAAATGAGTATATTAGTGTTTTAGACCGTCAATCCGGACGGCTTAAAAAATTGGTAGAGGATTTAGTTGAAGCCTCTAAAGCGTCTACGGGAAATTTATCGGTTAACCTTGCACCCTGTAATATAGGTGTACTGCTTTCACAAACAATAGGTGAATTTGATGAGAAATTTAAAAATTCACAAATAATACCGGTATTGAAAAAATCTAAAGAAAATGTTATTATAAAAGCGGATGCAAGGCATCTTTGGCGAGTGGTTGATAATTTGCTTAATAACATTTGCAAATATTCTCAAACCGGTACAAGAGCATATATTGATGTTGAGGTTATGAATAATAAAGCTTTAATAACCTTTAAAAATATTTCAAGGTACGAGCTTAACATTTCGTCAAAAGAATTAATGGAACGCTTTGTAAGGGGAGATAAATCCCGCCATACCGAAGGAAGCGGGCTTGGTCTTTCCATTGCCAAAAGCTTAACCGAGCTTCAAAACGGAAATATGAAAATCGAGGTAGACGGCGACCTGTTTAAAGTAACGCTTGAATTCGATATTGAGGTGAAATAATTGAAAAAGAAAAGAAGAATATTGCCTTTTTTGATTTTTGCTTTAATTATATCTGTTACGGTTGCTGTTTTTTATAATCTTTTTGTGCCCGATACTAAAAATGTTGAAAAAGCGCAGGAGCTAGTTTTACCCGAATGGGTTGACGAACAGCTTATTCATAAGCATACTACTGCAAGAACAGGCATTTTGCTCGAAGATATAAATAATATTGTAATCCATTATGTCGGTAATCCGAATACCTCTGCTAAAAATAACCGCGCTTATTTTGATAAGCCTACAACTACCGTTAGTTCCCATTTTATTGTAGGGCTTGACGGCGAGGTAATACAATGCGTACCGATTTATGAACGCTCTGCTGCGAGTAACAACCGCAATAAAGATACTATTTCAATAGAAACCTGCCATCCTGACGAAAGCGGTAAATTTAATCAAAATACATATAATTCGCTTGTTAAGTTAACAGCTTATTTATGCTATGAATTTAACCTTTCGGAAGATGATGTTATAAGACATTATGACGTTACGGGAAAATTTTGCCCTAAGTACTATGTTGAAAACGAGGAAGAATGGGAAAATTTTAAAAGTGATGTTAAAAAGGCGATAAAAAATTTAAAAAACA
Organism: Acutalibacteraceae bacterium; assembly: GCA_045657745.1. Classification (GTDB taxonomy): domain Bacteria; phylum Bacillota; class Clostridia; order Oscillospirales; family Acutalibacteraceae; genus UBA737. The sequence goes on along the minus strand of JAZOTR010000055.1, from coordinate 5,742 downwards.
ATTAAAAGGGGTGCTTATATGTTAGAAACAAAAGAACTTGTAAAAATTTACAAACCCAAAAAGGGTGTACCTGTAACCGCGCTTGACAAGGTAAACCTAAAATTCCCCGATAAAGGAATGGTTTTCCTTTTGGGCAAATCGGGTAGTGGTAAGTCAACCCTTTTAAATTTGCTTGGCGGACTTGATAGCTATAACAGCGGCGAAATAATTATTAAGGGCGTTTCGTCTAAGGATTTTAGGCAAAGCCATTTCGATTCCTACCGCAATACCTATGTTGGATTTATTTTCCAAGAATACAATGTGCTTGATGAGTTTACGGTTGGCGCAAATATTGCCTTAGCTATTGAGCTTCAAAACCGCAAAGCAACCGATGAAGAAATTAACGCTATTTTAAAAGAGGTTGATTTAGAGGGCTTTGGCGACCGCAAGCCTAACGAGCTTTCGGGCGGACAAAAGCAAAGGGTTGCTATCGCGCGCGCACTTGTTAAAAATCCTGAAATAATTATGGCGGATGAGCCCTCGGGCGCGCTTGACTCTAATACAGGTAAGCAAATTTTTGAAACACTCAAAAAGCTTTCTAAAAATAAGCTTGTAATTGTTGTATCGCATGACCGCGAGTTTGCCGAAATTTATGCCGACCGTATTATAGAGCTTGCAGACGGCAAAGTTATCAGCGATGTTGAGCTTGATACAAGTGGCTCTGCTAAAGATACAGACGGCCTTTCCTTTAATCAAAATGTTGTCGAGGTGCCTTGCGGTTATCATTTAACTGAGCAGGACAGAATTGCAATAAACGAGTATATTGATAAGCTGAAGACCTCGGTTTCTATTTCGGTTAACAGCGCAAAATCGAATAAGTTATTTAAAAATACCGACCAAAGCAAAATTGTACAGCATGACGGCAGTAAATTTAAGCTTATAAAATCTAAATTACCACTGAAAAATGCTTTTAAAATTGGTGCTAACGGTCTTAAATATAAGAAATTCCGTTTAGTTATTACAATTATTCTTTCTTGTATAGCCTTTGGACTTTTTGGCCTTGCAGATACCTTTGCAGCTTATAACCATATAGAAACCTGCACCAATTCGCTTGTGGACAGTAAGGTGAATTATCTCTCTGTTGCTAAATCCAAAAAACCTGAGGGTAGTGACTATTGGCGCACCTACGGCTACAGATTTTCCGAAAAGGATTTAGAGGAGTTTAAAAATAATACAAAAAGTTCGGTTTACGGGGTATATAATCCGTATGATACAGACCTTTCGTTCAGAACTAATATTGATTCGTCTGCAGATATTAACGGGGATTTTGATATTTATTCTTCGCAATTTTCAGGCTACGGCACTATTAACAACCAAATTGTTAATGATTTAGGTCTTACGGTTCTTGCGGGCACTTTACCTAACGGTAGTAAAAATGAAATTGCGATAAGCGAATATATATTTGAAGTTTTCAAAAAGGCTAAATATACCGATGGCAAAATGTCCGATAGTAAAACAGGCAGATTAACCTATACAACAATTACAAATTATAATGATATTATAGGGAAAACAATTAATATTAACAATACGGAATATATTGTAACTGCGGTTGTCGACACACATCTTGATATAGAAAGATACGCTTCTTTGGCAGAGGAAAAGGACGAGCAAACTAACGCTGACCAAATTATAGATTACGTGCTTTATAGTGAATTCAGCTATGCCAGAGATTATAGCTATGCCGGCGTAATTATGCTTGGTGACGGACATCTTGACCGTATTTTACAGTCTCGTTTGCCGATATCACGAGTTAATGAGGGCCATATAGATATTTATTCAGACAATTGTTATATTGATGTTTCATATGTTGCAAAGCTATCGGATATGAGGAATCAGAAAATTGTTTGGGTAAACGAGCCAAAGACCGCACTTGCGGAAAATGAAATAATTGTTTCGTTAGAATATATAGGACTTAATGAAATGCCCGATAAATACCTTAACGAAATGGGCGAATTTGATTATAAGGCATATTTTAAAGACAATAATGAATATACCAAATGGGAATATCCGTATAACGGTAAGGGTACCGAAAGCAAGTGTAAAATAGTAGGCTTTATTCCTGCGGATTATGAAAGCAATACCAATCCAAATGCGGTTATTTGTGACGATAAAATGGTTGAAAGAATGACCGACGGTGTAGATAAGCTTTACGATTTTGCGGTAGGCAGTATGCCGAGTGATAGAGAATCGCTTAAAGATTTGGTTTCGTTCTGCTATAAAGAGGATACTAATATTAGATATCAAATTCAAAATGCTATTACCTTTGAACTTGATTCGGTTAACGAATTCTTAGAGGAGGGCGCAAAGATATTTATTTATATCGGCTTAGGCTTTGCCTTGTTTGCAGCTCTTATGCTTTCTAACTTTATTGCAATGAGCATTTCCTACAAAAAGCAAGAAATCGGTATTCTTCGTGCAATCGGCTCGCGATCTAACGATGTATTCAGAATTTTCTTCTCGGAAAGCTTTATTATTGCTATGATAAACTTTGTTTTGTCTGCAGCAGGAGTTTTAGTGGCAACAAGTGTTATTAACGGTCTTGTAAGGCACGAGCTTGGTATTTTAATTACCGTTTTAAGCTTTACACCCCGTCAGATTGTTCTGCTTTTGGCAGTAAGCATTTTTGTGGCATTCCTTGCAAGCTTTTTCCCTGTTAAAAAGATTGCTTCCAAAAAACCGATAGACGCTATAAGAAACAGATAAGAAAAAAGGCGATGTAATTTCAAATTACATCGCCTTTTAGATTGACAAAACAATAGTTTAAGTATAAAATTAATATATATGTTTATTTAGTGGAGGATTACTATGTCAGTTAAAATTTCACCGTCACTTTTGTCGGCAAATTTTTTCGATTTAAAATCGGATTTAAAAAGACTTGAGGATTTAAAAACAGATATGCTCCATTTAGATGTTATGGACGGTATATTTGTACCTAACATATCTTTTGGAAATCCAATTATTAAGAAAATTAAAGAAAATTCCAATTTGGTGCTTGATGTTCATCTTATGATTGACAAGCCTCATAGATACATTAAGGAATTTGCGAAATATGCCGATATTTTGGGCTTTCATTATGAAGCAGGCAGTGATGCCCAAGAAACCTTAAAGGAAATAAGAAGTCTTGGCTGTAAATCTTGCCTTACTATAAAGCCAAAAACAAGCGCGGAAGAAATTTTTGAATTTTTACCGCTTTGCGATATGGTGCTTGTAATGTCGGTAGAACCGGGCTTTGGCGGTCAATCCTTTATGCCTAATTCCTTGCCTAAGGTTTCCGCTTTGAAAAAGGAAATTGAAAGACAGGGCCTTAAGTGCGATATTGAAATTGACGGCGGAATAAACGGCGAAACCGCACCCCTTGCAATTGAAGCGGGTGTTGATGTGTTGGTTGCGGGAAGCTATCTTTTCTGCGACCAAATGGAAGAAAGATACGCTTATCTTAAGTCTCTTTAAAAAAATATTTACCAAAGGTCGAAATGGCATTTTTGTTTATAAGCAGCTTGCCGTGTTCTTTTGTGTATTCACTTTGAAATGGTGAATTAAGGCTTTGTTTGCAATATTCCTTAAGGGTTAGAAAGTACGGGTTTTCGCTTTTGGAATATATGATAAGCCTGTAATCGCTATTCGTTTTATAAAGCTTACTTTGTAAAGTGCGTGTAGCTTTGTTGCGAAATAAAAATAACATCCCATCAGTTAGGGTATGACTGTTTTCGAAAATAAATACATATTCTTTTTTGCGGTTGTTTTCTGCTGTTTTAGAAATTAGTATAACACAGCCCATGTTTTGCTTGGCTTTTATTTGTATTAATAGTTCTTCCTTTAACGAAAGACCGCGCGAAAGTAAAACCTTTTCTAAAATCCTTTCAAAGGTTGGCTTTACGGCTTCGTTCATAGTATAAAGTCTTTGATATGTGCCGAAAATAGTAATAATTTCTTTATCGGTAAGGGTTATTTTAATCTTACCTTTTTCTAAATCAGTAACAGTCATAAAAACCTCCTGTTTGGGAATTAAAGGAGTATAAAAATGAATTATAATGAACTTAAAAGCGGTACCGATATACGCGGTGTAGCAAGTGATTTGGGCGGGAAAACCGTAAATCTTACATTAGAAGCGGTTTATGATATTTCCTCAGCCTTTGCAGTATGGTTTGTAAATAAGTACGAAAAGGATTCGAAGGAACTTAAAATAGCGCTCGGTCACGATTCGAGAATAACAGGCGAAAGCATAGCTGATACCGTTAAAAACGCTTTAACAAAAGCAGGTATAACCGTGCTTGACTGCGGTTTGGCTTCAACCCCCGCAATGTTTATGACTACGGTTGATTTAAAAACCGATGCCGCAATTCAAATTACCGCAAGCCATCATCCGTTTGACAGAAACGGTCTTAAGTTCTTTGTGGCTTCGGGCGGACTTGATTCGAGCGATATTAGCGAGATAATTGAAATTGCTAACCGCAAAGAAGAAATAATAAGCGAAGAAAAGGGAAGCGTAGTTCCGACTGATTATATGACACAGTACGCTTCAAATCTTCGTAAAATCATTTGCGATGCAGTAGGCAAAACCGAAGAGGACAAGCCTTTAAAGAACTATAAAATTATTGTAGACGCAGGTAACGGCGCAGGCGGATTTTATGCAAGCGAGGTACTTGAAAAGCTTGGCGCGGATGTAAAGGGAAGTCAGTTCTTAAATCCTGACGGTATGTTCCCGAATCATATTCCAAACCCCGAAAACAAAGAGGCTATGGATAGCATTTGTAATGCAGTTATCGAAAATAAAGCCGATTTAGGTATTATTTTTGATACCGACGTTGACAGAGCGGGTTGTGTTGGATCTGACGGTAAGGAAATTAACCGCAACCGCCTCATTGCGTTGGCTTCTTATATTGCTGCAAACGGCCAAAAGGGACTTACCTTTGTTACCGACTCGGTTACAAGTGACGGTCTTAAAAAGTTTATTGAACAAAACCTTGGCTGTAAGCATTACCGCTACCGCAGAGGTTATAAAAATGTTATAAACAAGGCTATTGAATTGTGCGAAAACGGAACCGAAAGCCCACTTGCTATTGAAACCTCGGGCCACGCTGCGCTTAAAGAAAACTATTTCCTTGATGACGGCGCTTACCTTGTAACTAAAATTGTAATTGAGCTTGCAAAGGGTAATGATATTGAAAAAATATTAAAGCCACTCGAAATGCCTTACGAAGAAAAAGAAGTTCGTTTCAATATTACCGAGCCTGATTTTAAGGCATACGGTCAAATGGTTATAGATAAGCTTTATGAATTCGCAAAGGATAAGCCACAGTATAAAATCGCGGACGATAACCGCGAGGGTATTCGTATTTCTACCGAAAACGGTTGGTTCTTGCTTCGTCTTTCGGTACACGACCCTGTTATGCCGATGAACTTTGAAAGTAATGTTGAAGGCGGCATTAAAGAAGATATTAAGGGTATTAAAGAATTCTTTATGCAGTTCGATAAAATTAATGCTGATGTATTAGATTAAAATTAAAAGAGAGTCGAAATTTTAAATTTTGACTCTCTTTTTTATTGTTATTCGTCTTCGTCGTCGGACTGACAGCTGCAAGAAGGTCCGTTTTCAACCTTACAGGGTCTTGGCGGGAAGAAATCGTCAATCGGGAATTTGATTTTGCTAAAGGTATCGCAAGGCTCTGCGCTTGAGTTTCTACAGGTTTTTTCGGGTATACA
>JAZOTR010000054.1:0-40225 GCA_045657745.1 Acutalibacteraceae bacterium | reverse complement strand
ATCTTTGATTTCTTCAATTACATTTGAAACATAGTTTTTAGCCTCATCTGTTTTAAGTGTTTTTAAATCACCTTCTAGCATTTCTAGGATTTCTTCTAGGATTGTTTTGTAGTCTTTCATTTTTCATATCCCCCTTTCTTCACTATTATTATACCATATACATCATTGGGGAGCAAATGAACTTGCACATAGATGATGTACATCAAAGGTATAGAAAAATCTACACCTTTAATTTAACATCAATTTCGATTGGTGGGTTAGACCAATTACCGCCAACAGGTAGCGGTGATTTGCGTTTGGTTCTCTTTGCTTCCTTGTCATAGTATTGAACTGCTTGGCTTTTTGTTCTTTGTGGTTTTTCTCGTTTGTATTCAATGCGTTCAATACAGGCTTTTAGCAGATTGTTTTTTAATTCTGCATCTATATCGGGATTTTGCAATGCTTCAAGGGCATCACGGAACTTTACTATTTTTTCTTCGTAGTCAACAGGTTCGGGCATAGATTCGTAGGCTTTGCATAGTGCCTGTTGTACTTCCTCTTTTTCTTTTAACAGTTTTTCATTTAGCATTTTAAAGATTTCTACAGGCATTCGTTGTGATGGGTCGGGGTGGCTTTGTTGTTCCCATTGTGACAATTCCCTTGCCTTAATATCTTCCATTTGCTTTTCAAGGCTTTTAATAAGGTTGTTGTGCAGTTTTACGGAATCCCCGGTATCATTTGTTAAACGGATTTCAAAATCTTCAATACATTCTTTAAGGATATAGCAAATGCGGTCTAATATTTCGCTACATAGACAAGAACCTGTGTGGCAATGCGTTTGACCGACACATAAATATCTAGGTGCAGACCGTTCATTTCCGTTTTTATCTTTGTATGTTCGCATTGTCATTGCTCTACCACATTGGCAGAATAAAAGACCTGCTAACGGATTTCTTAATTTAGTTGATGGCTTATTCCGTGGGTTTTTACCCATTTTTTCGATTGCTGCGTTAAAAATTTCCTCGGTAACAATTGCTTCGTGCTTACCATCGTACACTAGGTATTCACCAATTTTTGTTTTCGGTCTTGTTTTAACGATTTCGCCATTTTGGGCAATGGTAACTGTTTTTCGCCAATTCCACCGAACCTTGCCGATATAGTGTATGTTCTGAATTAAGTCACGCAAAGCTTCGGGTGACCAATATTTCCCCTTTGGCGGTTTAATTTTCATTTCATCTAGTTTTTTTGTGATAATGTTAATACCCATATTTTGATTAACATACATATCAAAAATCATTCGTACAACGTTTGCCTCATTCTCTTTAATTTTGAGAGTGGGGCATTTTTTCTTACCTTCCGTTACCCAAATTTTTTCATAGCCATAAGGTGCGATTGAGCCGATGAAGTTACCTTGCGAAACAGAAGCAAGGCGGCCATTTTGTTGAATATTTTTAAAATATTCTAGATATTCTTGCCCTCGCATCATTTCACGTTCAAAGGCATCTTTATCATACTTATTACGTAAATCAAAAATTCGCTCGGGTGTAATGATTAAAGTATTTGAATACTGAAAAAGCTCTGAAAGTATACCGATTTCTTTTAGGCTCGGTCTACCTAAACGAGAAACTTCTTTTATTAAAACACCTTTGATTTTTGGTGATTCAATAAGTTGTAATATCTTTTTAATTTCTGTTCTTGACTCGATGGATTCACCCGAACCGATTTCACGATATTTATTTTTTTCGGGTATGGCTCTGCCTAGATTTCGCTCTGCCCATTCATCGAGTTGTCTTTCGTGCTTTTCTAAAACTTCCTCTACAGTTAATGTTGCATCATCACTACGGGATTTACGCAAGTATTCTAGTATTTCTTCGGGTGTTATATCGGGTGGTAATTGATTATACAATGTTTTTCAGCCCCTTTATTTCTATTCCTCATCGTTATTTTAATTCTTTTGTTTTTTCGTCTAATCGGTTATCGTGTTTACTAAATTTGATTGCATTTTGTCTGCCTATCAATTCACCGATGGCGAATTTATCTTTCATTACACCATCAAAAATGTAGGCTAAAACTAAATAGGATATTAGCATAACACCAATAGCAATAAGTGGTGATAAAAAGAGCCAACCTAAAAGGTTGAATTTTATATCTAATCCATTTGCTATAGCAAGTGCTATAAAATATACTAAAGGACTTAAAATAAAAAATGTTATTTTGGTGCGTAACCACTTTTCTTTTCTGCAATCTACTGCCATTTCTGATATTCGTTTATCCAATCTAGCAATATGCTGCTGTGCCATTTCCTCTCTTGATAAATCTTTCATTTTTAATACTTCCTATTTTTTAACACAATTTTGTTATTTTTGTGAAGGTAAATTTTTCTGCTTTTTTAGATTTCAGACATAGAGTATAATCCTTTGTAGGAATGGATGTTCCCATTTTGAAAGGAGCTGTACATTATATGACTAACAAAGAAAAACTTATCCAATACATACACAATTTATCTAACGATGAAGCAGATTATATTATTTCTTATCTAAAAGAATCTGCATCAATTGAAGATATTTCTCCGCTTCTTCTTCAGTACAGTTCTCTGCGAAAGCAAGAAGTTGTTGTTTAGCCTTACTTAAACCGTTGCCGTTCTCGGTAGCGGTTTCTTTTTTTTCTTCTTCGCCTAAAAGATAACCAACAGACACACCAAAGTAATTTGCGATTTTTTGTGCGTTGGCTGTTGATATACCCGATTGTCTACCCATTTTTAAATCTGTCAGTATACCTTTACTCATTCCAATATCAGTACACATCTTCCCCCCTTTAATTCCTTTTTCGTTACATAAAGCAATAATGGTTTCGTACAAAGTACCCAATTCCGTACCTCCTTTTTTGGTTATTCCCACAAAAATACGGAAACCCGTAAATTTATGCTTGACAAAGTACGGCTCTCGGTACTATAATTGCATCGTAGCAAGTACGGAGTTCCGTATTTATCTTGATTGGTGGTACTTTCATTATAGTACTTAAATCCGTACTTGTCAACGAAAAGTACGGAAGGAGTGTTATTTTGAGCGAATTATCCAAATTTTCTAGTTTAGGTTTGTGCATAAAGACCGAACTTTTACGAATTGGCAAAACGCAAAAATGGCTTGAAGAAACTGTTACAGAAAAAACAGGCTTATTCGTAGATAGTGGTTATATGTACAAAATTCTAACAGGACAGCGAAACGCACCAAAAGTAGTTTCAGCAATTTGCGAAATTTTGAACATTGAAAATCCTCTAAAAAAAGAGGAGTAAAAGGAGCAACGATATCGGGACAAACGGTGTTTACATACACTGTAGTAACACAGAAAGGGGTTGGCTGAATGCAATATTTGCTTGAAAGAACAATTGAATTGCCGAACTTTAAAGCAAACGTTTATAGACCTGTATTGACTAAAAGTGAAAAAACAAGACAGATGAAAAATATACAAAAAGCAACGGCAGACCTTTTGAAAGGAGTTAAAAAATGATTGAAGTAATTATAGCGGCAGTTTGTTTTGTGTTTCTCGGTTTTGCCTGTATCTATTTAGGCTTTGGTTGGTTGGAATCAGAGAAACGGCGTAAAAGCGAAACTGCGATTTTAAAGCAAGATAACAATGCTCTTGTGAAAGAGTGCAAAAGGCTACAAGCACAAAATCAGTTTTATAAAAATGAATTAGAAAATAAGGAGTAAAAACTATGAAAGAGTATTTTATATTTTTAGTGAGCAATGTATTGCAATGGGGCGAACTTACCAAAGCCAATTTTTATGGCGGTGATTTCGCATCGGTTGAATTTGAAAATGACGGAAAGAAATATAGCGTTTCTTTAAGTTACGAAGAAATAAAGATGGAGGTAGAAAAGGATGGAAACTAAAACAATGAATATTTATCAAAGAATGGCGGCCATAACCGCAGAATTAAAGACAGTTGAAAAAGAATTAACTGTTAAGACAACAAGCACATCATCCTACAAGGCGGTTTCAGAGCGAAACATTATTGATGCGGTTAAGCCTTTAGAGGAAAAATATGGTGTGTACAGTTACCCTGTATCAAGAGAAGTTTTGGAAAGCAACACAATTCAAAGTGAGCAGGTTTATGAGGATACCAAAGGCAACAAAAAGGTAACACCCAAAACTACATATATGACCCGAATTAAAACAGTTTACCGATTTGTAAATATTGATAAACCCGAGGAATTTGTTGAAACTACATCTTTTTCAGAGGGTATTGATAGCCAAGACAAGGGGAGCGGTAAGGCAATGACCTATGCGGATAAATATGCTCTTATGAAAGCCTACAAGGTTTCAACAGGTGAAGATGTTGACGAGGGAACGGATGCAGAGGAACTTGAAAAATCCAAACATTCTATTTTTGTAATTAAACAAAGATGCCAAGAAGCCTATACCCGAAAGCTGAAAGAGAAAATGTCTACAAAGGAAATTGCCGAGTGGCTTGAAATGACCGAGGACGAGGTTAAGGCATATTTTACTTATTTTGATATGCTTGACCGCTTTGAGAGAAAGTTGAACGGACAATGATAGCAAATCAAGACCGCTCATACTATATCGGTGCAAGTGACAATGACAAGGTTATAGGAAATTGGAAAACCGAAACGTGGCTTAAATGGTGGATGCAGAAGTTAGATGTAAACCAACAACATTTTAGCAACGTGTATACCCTCGCAGGAACTCACTTTGAGCATAGGATTTTAGAAAGTTTGGGAATCCCTTTGGAGTTTGACAAGCAGTTTATAAACGAGGAATTAAGGCTTCGTGTGAACCTTGATGCAAACACCGAGGACACAAACATAGAGTGCAAGACCACAAAAGAGGATATACACACTTTTAAAATGCCGAAGAAGTATATAAACCAAACGCAGGTGCAGATGTTCGGCTCGGGATTTAGAAAAACAAAGGTAGTTGTTTATCAATTATTGCCCGAAGATTACGAAAACTTTTTAAGACCGATTGACCCTGCAAGGCGAAAAATTTTCGATGTTGCCTATGACGAAAAATGGGTTAACGGAATATATCTGCCGAAGCATTTAATTTTAAGAGATTGTTTAGTTAAAGGAGTGCTACCCTATGATTATTTGTAACGATTGCGGTAATCATTTTGAAGAACCGAAAATTCATAAAGAACACCACCCTTACGGAATGGGAAGTGCAGTTGAAGTATTTGCCGTTTGTCCATATTGCAACAGTACGGATATAGACGAAGCCGAACAATGCGAGGAATGTTATGAGTGGGTTTCGGTGAAAGAGTTTGATGGTGGACTCTGTAAAAATTGTCAAGAGGTAATGTGTGATGTATGAGCTACAAGGAACTATACAAGGTGTATCGGTTGATTACCAAACAGGCAAAGCATTACTTACTTTGCAGATAGCCCAAAAGCAACAGGCCTTGAACTGTTATGACGAATTGCACCTTATGGAAAAACTAGATTTTAAGATTTGTAAGCACCGAGAAAAACGGAGTTTAAATTCAAATGCTTATGCTTGGGTGCTTATAGGCAAGATTGCCGATGTGCTACGCATAAGCAAAGATGATGTTTATCTGATGATGCTCAAGCGGTACGGACAAGGGGCGGTAGTTAAAATCCCCCACAAATTTATAGACCATTTCAAGCGAACTAATAAATACTGCGAGGAACACGAAAGGCTACCCGATGAGGAAAACGCAAAATATTTTCGCTTTTGGGTGGGGTCAAGCCATTACAACACCAAGGAAATGAGCATTTTTATTGAAGGTGTTGTGAATGAGGCAAAGGATTTAGGAATCCAAACGGAAACCCCGGACAAAATCGCAGAAATGTTGAGTTTATGGGAGTGTGAAGGTTAATGGCTAAAAGCATAATGCAAAAAGACAAAAGGTGTTACATCTGCGGTAGTGAACAATGGCTAGAGGAACATCACGTTTTCGGTGGTAATCCAAACCGAAAATTAAGCGAAAAAAATGGCTTAAAAGTTTGGCTTTGCCATTACTGCCACAACGAACCGCCACACGGTGTACACCATAATGCACAGGTTGACCGAAATTTAAAAGCGGAAGCACAAGAGGCCGCAATGCTTTATTACGGATGGAGCAAAGACGAATTTAGACAAATCTTTGGTAAAAATTATTTATAAGGAGTTTTGAAAAATGTTAAATAATATTTCTTTATGTGGAAGATTAGTACAGGATATTGAGCTTAAAACCACAAACACAGGTAAGTCGGTAGCACAGTTTACCCTTGCGGTTGAGAGAGATTTCGCAGTAAATGGCGAAAAGGAAACCGACTTTATCCCTGTTGTAGTTTGGGGCGGTTCGGCAGAGTTTGCGAGTAAGTATTTTGGCAAAGGAAAGTTAATGCTTGTAAACGGCAGAATGCAGGTGCGAAAGTACCAAGATAAAGACGGAAATAACCGCTATGCAACAGAGGTAGTTGCAAACAATATTTATTTTGGCGGTGACAAGGGCGAAAGTAAGCCGAGTGCAGATGTAAACGTTGACCCGAACAATGACCCTTTGAAGAATTTTATTGAAGATAACGATTTTGATGGGGATATACCTTTTTAAGGGGGAATAACGATGAATGCAGAAACACAAAAAATGCAGATAGTTTCGTATTGCAAAAAACACGGCAGCATTACCATTCGTGAAGCATTTACCAAACTTAATATTAATAGTCCATCAAAACGCATTAGCGAACTACGAAATTCGGGCAAATATGAAGTTAGAAGTATTGAAGAAACCAAGACCAAGCACGGCATCACTAAAAGATGGAAGAGGTATTTTATCAATGAATTACCGACAAATTAAAGCAATAGAAAAGGCGAACAAGGGGCGAATTTTAAAAGTTTGCCCCGATGCCACCGAGAAACCGGGCATTTATGTTTTTTACAGAGAGGAACATAAACTTAAATTTGCCTATGTAGGACAGGCTAAACATCTTTTAACAAGACTTGCACAACATTTAAGCGGTTATCAGCACATTGATTTATCCATTAAAAAACACGGTTTATATAGTGAAGATAACCCCTGCGGTTATAAAATATCGTTTGTTACCTGCCACCAAACCGAACTTGACGAGAAAGAGCAAGAATACATAATTAAGGTGGCTAATTTAGGCTATCAGCTTCGCAATAAAACGAGTGGAAGTCAAGGTAAGGGTAAAGTAGGTATTAATGATAACAAGCCGTCTAAAGGCTATTATGACGGCTTAAAGCAGGGTTATAAGAATGCTCAAAAGTTTGTGGCGAATCTGTTTGAAAAACATTTGCAATATTCAAAGAAATCTGAAAAGCCGAATAAACTGCAAGACAAGGCAGAACAGAAATTTAAGGATTTTTTAAATTGGAGTGATAGCGAATGACACAAAAAGGGTGGGTAGCAATATACCGACAATTACAAGACCATTGGCTATGGCAAGATAAACCTTTTTCAAAACAGGCTGCTTGGATTGATATGTTGTTATTAGCAAATCACGATGATAACAAATTCCTTTTTGGTAATGAGTTAGTTGAGGTTAAATGCGGAAGTTTTATATCGTCAATTGAAAAATTGAAAAATCGTTGGGGGTGGAGCAATACCAAAGTAATGAGTTTTTTAAAACTGTTAGAAAACGATGAAATGGTGATTAAAAAAAGCGATACAAAAAAGACGGTTATAACCATAGTAAATTACGGCAATTACGCAGTTTACGAAAAAACAAAAACGATGCCAAAACGATGCGATAACGATACGGAAACGATACGGAAACATACAAACAACAATGATAACAATTATAACAATGAAAACAATTATATATATATCAAAGATATATACAACGAAATCTGCGTTTCGTTTCCTCGTTTAACTGTTCTTTCTGACAGAAGAAAACAGGCTATTAAGGCAAGGTTAAAAACATATTCGCTAGACCAATTCAAAGAGGTTTTTGTTAAGGCAGAAGCAAGTGATTTTCTAAAGGGCAAAAATAACCGAGATTGGCAGGCAAATTTTGATTGGTTTATGAAAGACGGAAATTTCGCAAAGGTGCTTGATGGCAATTATGACAACAAACAAAAAGTCGGTGCAAACGGCATTGCTATAAGCGGTCAAAAATCAGAATTAGAAGGAGTGTTTTAATTGAAAGAGTTTTTTGAGAAGTTTATAGAAAAGGCAAAAGAAACTAGCAATATTGTTGAGGGCGATTTTTTAGGGGAAGATAACCTTTATTACTGCGGTAAATGCGGCACCCGGAAACAAACTGTAATAGAGTTTTTGGGCGAAATAAAGGTAGTGCCTTGTATTTGTGAATGCAGGGCAGCCGAAATTAAAGCCGAAGAAGAAGCAATAAAACAGCGAGAATTTTTTGAAAAGGTTATGAGGCTTAAAAAAGTAGGTTTCCCCGAAAAAGCAATGCAAGAGTGGACTTTTGCAAATGATGATGGGAGCAATCCAAAGCTGACAAATGCAATGAAGAACTTTGTTGAGCATTTTAAAACCTTTAGAGATGAAGGTAAAGGTTTGCTTCTGTTCGGTTCGGTGGGAACAGGCAAAACCTATTTAGCGGCCTCGGTTGCTAACGAGCTTATAAGCAAAGGTATACCCTGCCTAGTTACTAACTTTGCCCGAATCGCAAACGAGGTACAGGGAATGTTTGAGGGTAAGCAACAGTATTACGATAGTTTAAATTCTTTTCCGCTATTGGTGATTGATGATTTATCGGCAGAGCGAAAAACGGAGTATATGCAAGAGATTGTGTTTAACGTCATTGATGCCCGGTACAGGGCGAATCTGCCGATTATTGTTACCACAAATTTAACAAGGGAAGAACTTATGCACCCTGCTAGTTTAACATACCAACGTATTTTTAGCCGATTATTTGAAATGTGTACACCAATAGAGGTTGCAGGTAAGGATAGACGGCAACAGGCTTTGAAAGAAGATATAGGCAAAATGAAAAATCTTTTAGGGTTGGAGTGATTTAATGCATATCAATTATAGGCAATGTGCGTATTGCCAACATTTTGAGAAACCAAAAAATTATTGCAGAAAACGGAAAAAGCCAATTTTTTGGAATGATTTCTTGTGTAAAACATTTGAAAGGAAAGATGACGATGACCGAAAAGGAAATATTTAATGCCGCCATTCGTGTGTTTGGCGGTGCCGCACAAGAAGAAGTTGCTATAGAGGAATGTAGCGAACTTATACAAGCCATCACCCACAAGCACAGAGGCAGGGAACATAACATTCCCGAAGAGATAGCCGATGTGGAAATAGTGCTAGAACAGTTAAAGATAATTAACGGATGTGCAGATGAGGTTGCGAAAATCCGTAAAGAAAAAGTCGAAAGGCTTTATGGCAAGGTTTACGATGCGTGTATGTAGGTGAAGAAAATGAAAGAACGAAAAAAAGTGCCTTGTAAATACTGTGGCTCGTTAGGTTTTGGAACTTGTGACCATCGCAATAAGAAGTTGGTGTTATGGCGAACAATCCAAACGATGGTTAGAAATAAGATTAAAGAAGTGAGGGGTAAAAATGTCAACTTGTAAGGATTGTTTGCACGAAAGAGTGTGTAAAGATTATGCAATATATGACAAAGACTCAATTATCAGTTGTAATGAATTCAAACCCAAAGCCGATTATGTTGAGGTTAAGCACGGATATAACAAAACGAGTATGCACCCCGTTGACGAGTTTTGGTGTTCGGAATGTGGCTTTTGTTGTGCCGACTATACCGAAACTAAATATGACGAGGACGGAGATTACACATATTCTTGTGAATGTAAATTTGATTACTGCCCTCGGTGCGGTGCAAAAATGGACGGAAAGGAAGAAAAATAATGCGTGAGATATTGTTTAGGGGTAAGCGAAAAGACAATGGCGAGTGGGTGTATGGCTATTATGTATGCCTTAATGAAAAGTCGCACCGCATTTATACAGGATATGCAGAAACTGATTGTGGAGATTATTACCCCGATTTTTACGAGGTTGACCCCGAAACCGTAGGACAATACACAGGCTTGACCGACAAGAACGGCACGAAGATTTTTGAGGGGGATATTGTAAAAAGAGAGTACACCTTATGGCACAGCGAAACCAAAAGAACAAGAGAAACACAAATTGGTGTTGTTTCGTATTCTAACAAAGAATGTGGGTTTTGCCTTGATAAGGTGTGCAATTTAAGAAAACCTTGGGATGGCGACACAATAGAAGTAATCGGCAACATACACGATAACCCCGAATTGTTAGAAAGCGAGGTGCAGGGGGAATGAAGCTTGACCTTGAACAAGTCATTAAAATCGGTTGTGAACGAGCAATGGAACAGTATGAATTAACTATCGGTATGACTTTAAAAGAAGCAGTTGAAAAGCAGATACCGAAGAAGCCTATTGATTACCGCTTTCCGTGGAGTATTTGCCCTAACTGTAACGGCTCGGTGTATTTAAAGCATATACAAGAGCATATCGGCAACGAGGAAACTACATACTGTGAGCATTGCGGTCAAGCATTAGATTGGAGTGATAGCGAATGATAACAGTAGATTTAAACGATAAACACCTTAAAGAAAACCTTGAAGCAATTAACGAAATAAGGAAAAGCGGTTTATACACAGATGCAGAGTTGCAGGAAATGTATGATAAGCAAGTTGAAGCGGATAAAAGGAGTGATACAAATGACCGACAGAGATTATGAAGCTCAAATTAAGGAATTGAAACGAGCATTAGAAGAGTGCCGAGAGGATTGCTCTAAACTTGAAATGTTAAATCAACATTATGAGGTGCAATTAACCGAAAACGAGAAGAAATTTGCTTTTTTAGAGGGGCAAATTAAGGCTTATGAGTTCTGTATAGCAGGGGGTGTAAACAATGACCAATAGAGATAGGCTGATAGAGTTAATTAGACAAGCAAAGAAAAAAACAAAAGGGGCAAATTGCGACTTGGAAAGGGAAATGCTTTTTGCAGACTACCTTCTAGCGAACGGTGTTATAGTTCCGCCTTTTGAGATTGGCACAAAGGTTTATGTAATAACTTCAGCGACAAGTAACGGCAAAAAACTTTACATTTTTGAGGACACAATAACGGCTTATCAAATCAACATGGGTTATAGGGTTATGTGTTTTGATAATCATTTGGGTGAGCCACATTGGAATTGGGATAAAGTATTCCTCACCAAAGAGGAAGCGGAACAGAAGTTGAAGGAGCGTGAGGGGTAATGATATTTGCTTATTTGTTGGCGGTTCTAGGGTTGCTTGCTTATATTTTAAGCGAAAATATTACGTGCTTGCTTCTTGTTATTTCGGCAATGGGTAAGGCATTGATTGAGTACGATAAATTGAACGAAAAAGTTATATGGCTAGAAACAAAGTTAAAGGAGCGTGACAACAATGCCCAATAAACTAACAGATACCGAGATTAAAAAGGCTTTGGAGTGCCTTGCATATCATAAAGAATGCCCCGAAAGTGAAATGTGTCCATATTATATGGATAATGGTGATATGTGTGACAATATTTCACTTGCAAAAGATGCCCTTGACCTAATCAACCGCCTAGAGGGTGAGAACGAGAAAAACGAAAACATCATAAGGATTGCAGATAAAACTATTGCAACACTTAATGCAGAGAACCAAAGCCTAAAGGCAGAGGTTGAGAGGTTAAGGGAAGAATGTGGAATTCAAAGCGAGTTATGGAGCAATCATTATGAGAGCCTTTACCAAACTGCATTGGGAACTATCAAGCCAAACGCATACAAGGAACTTGTTAAAAAACTAAAAGAAAAGTTAGAGCATTTTCCGTTAGAGAAAGAAAATTTCGTGAGTGAGGAAAACATTGACAACCTCTTAAATGAATTGGTGGGTGATGGGGATGCGAAATAAAAGCAAAGCACAAATATTTCTTGAAAAGATTGAAAGCTATAACATTCTTATAAGAAACAAACTTATAGAACATCAACAGCTTAAAGACCTTGCGTTAAGCATAACGGCTAACATAGGTAGCGAAAAGGTACAAGGCACCGGGAGTCAATCGAGGATGGCAGAAGCCATTGACAGGTGTGTTGATATTGAGGCGGAAATAACCGCTATAATTGAAAAATACCTTGACGAAAAAAAGAATATAGTTAGCACCATTGAAAAGTTAGATAGTCCAACAGAATATAACCTATTACATATGCGGTATGTGCAGGGGATTAGTCTTTCTGACATAGCGGATGAACTGCAAAAAGAATATACTTGGGTGACTACCACACACGGCAGAGCTTTGAAGAACCTGCAAAACATTTTAAACAAATAAAAAAGAGAGCAGCCAATTAAGGTTGCTCCTTTTTATTTAAACCCGATATTATTATTTTGCATTCTTCATCGGTTAAATTTTTAATAAATTCAATTAGTTTTTCTTTTGAGGTTTTTGGCACGGTGTTTGTCATTTTATATCGCCCTTCATATTTATTTTTGTTTGTCAATAGGATTTTAAAAAAACATTTGACTTTTCGTTGATAAAATTGTAAAATAATGTAAGTTAAAAATCAATGTCCAAAAATGATTTTTAATTATCCAAATTTGGTCTTAATGTATCAAATTTGATTTTAAAAGTATCAAATTTTATTTTAAGGTGATTAAAAATGGAAATTGTAATTGAAAAAGTAAGGGAATATTTAATTGCCCTTAAAGAAGCAGGAAAGTTTACTTTTGAGGATATAGCCAATTTAAGTGGCATACCGCTTCAAACTGTAAGAAATATATATTCAGGCAAAACCCCCGATGCTCGTTTTGGTACTGTTGCAAAGTTAGTATTATCTTTAGGCGGTGATTTAAATGAGTTGGTAGACTATGAAAAGAAGAAAGAAATTGAAGTAAACAGCACTGTTTCAATGAAGGAAACTTATGAGATGCGAATTGCTGATATTATAAACTCATACGAAAAAAGAATTGAGGATATTAAGGATTCGTGCGAATTAAGAGTTGAAGATATTATTAAATGTTGCGAACTGCGTATTGCAGACCTTAAACAGAACAATGAAACAAGATTGCAAGAGTATAAAAAGGTGCTTGAAAAACTTAACCCTGCCCTTGGTATAATCTAATAATATCAAATCCATTGTCCCAAAAAACGGACTTTAAGAACAAATGTTCTTTTGAATGTAAAAAAAGGGCGGCCATTAAGACCGCTCTGTTCTTTCATAGTTTGTACTCCTTGAATTTTTTGGGTATTATATCACAATTGGGTGATAATGTCAAATTTTTGTTATATAGTATGGGCGGTTGTTATTTTAAAGAATTTAGCAAGCCAAGTTACAGCAAAATTAAAATCTTTAGATAGTTTGCTAGATTCTTCTTTCATTCCTAGCATTTCAAAACTTTCTTTTGCGGATTTTATAGAAATAACTTATTTTTTTAATTCTTCAAAAATCATTTTTCTACCGCTTTCGCTGTTGTTTGTGTAAGCGGTAGCGGGTGTTGTATTCTTTATATATTCTAAAATTTTCATTTTTCATTTTCCTTTCAAATTTAGTGCGGAGTTTAACCGCTCCGCCCGGTGTATTTTGATTATCTGTACCAACTTTCATAAACTGTTGCGGTATCGCCATTGCATTTGTGAGCTGATGCGAAACTAGATAATTTAAAATAGCAGTTTGCGTTTGCTTGGTTGGGGTCTTGACAATAACCTGCTTTAAGTTGTTTAAGGTCGCCTTTTTCTTGGTCATTAATGAATACTGAATAAGCGGATGCAGGGAGTAAATCTCGGGTGATTTTATAGGTTCGGTCGGCCGCCATACTGCAGGTGGGTTGCTCGTCTATCATTTGGGGGACAACTTCACGAACTCTAACGGATTTTTCACCAACAAGGGCGATTACTTGGAAAAAGTCAACCTGTGTTTGGTCATAACCCCACGATGCCGAAAAGATGTCGCCAACCTGTACACCGAATATATTTTTCTTTTCGGGTTTTACGGTTGCTTTTTGCTTGCCGTTCTCGGCAGCTTCAATTGCTTCCTTAACGGTGGATTCGTCTTTGTAGCCGTACCATACTTTTTTTACATTGTGCCAACGAAAACGTAAATCTTTTAAAGCGGTGCGGATTGCTTCAGAAGGTTTGCCCTCAAAAGTGATTTCGATTGAATTGAACTGTTGATTAGTGTTGATTGTGTAAGTCATTTTTATACTTCCTTTCGTTATGTGTAGCCTGTCATCATCAGTACAGGGTGGCTAATCCTCTGTAGACCCTCAAGGGGTTTCGACTATTGATTGAGATAAGCTTCTACAAGAATGTGTGCCGCTTGAAGATATTGGTCAAGTGTAATGGCTTTAATCTCAAGTGCCATTTTATTCGCGATGTCGGTGGTGTGGATGCCTTCTGTTTGAATTGACTCACGGATGTGGTCTAAATACATTTCTGTGGTGATTGTCATTTTAATTCGCTCCTTTATTTATTAATGTAAGGGGATGCAGGTGAAGTTGCAGTATACATATTCGTTACCGTTGCAATCTACGAAAAGCTCACTAATGTGTTTCTGTCCTGCAGCACCGTAAAACTGAACTCTCTTTTTAGCAGGTTGAATAAGTACGTTGTAGAACCTTCCGTTTTTGTAAATCATTTCTTTTCTCATTTTGATTAACTCCTTTTTTTGTTTTGATGTGGGATTTCGTTCCCTTGACTGTGATTATATTATAACATACTTGTGCAAGTATTTCAAGCCGCAATGTTGCACAAAGTTAAAGTGGATTATTTGTGTATTTTGCATACTTGCGTAAGTATTTGGTATGTGTTATAATATTAGTAGTTGAAAAGGGGGGGTAAAAAATGGGTAAAACATCAGCAGCAGCTAAAAACAAATGGAATGATAAAGCATATGACCGCATTAATTTAATTGTTCCCAAAGGCGAAAAAGAGCGAATACGAAAGGTAGCAGAAAAGAATGGCGAAAGTGTAAACGCATTAATTAACCGTGTAGTATTTGCAGAAGTTGAACGAATTGAAAAATAAAAAAAGTTTGTGACTTTGTGTGACTTAAAATGGTTGAATGTGACTAATCAATCTCATATAATGTATAATGTCAAAAAACTTAAGGCATCGCCCGAACCGGGGGCGGTGTCTTTTTTTATACCAAAAATAGCCAGCTTTGCATCTTCTTTTATAGTTTTTCAGAGGTGCAGAGTCAAATACCAAAACCTCCGGGGCGGTTGGTCGGCAGCCGCCTATGGCTATTATAAATATACAGAAAGGTGTTGAGAGATATGCTGACAGCACAGCAAGAGGAATTTGCAAAAAACATAGCGTTAGAGGGTATGAACCAAGCCGATGCATATCGAGCCGCCTATAATGCTGAAAATATGCAAGATGGCACTATATATACAGAGGCTAGTTTGCTAAAAGATAACCCAAAGGTAGCCCAAAGAATACAAGAACTGCGAGATAGTTTATTGGAACCGCAGATTATGACCGCTAAAGAGCGTTTAAAATGGTTATCTGATTTAATTAAAAGTGATTATGAAACAACAAGGGATAAACTTTCAGCAAGTGACCAAATGAACAAAATGCAGGGCGAATATGTACAAAAGGTTGAAGCAAACGTCACTTATGAGGATAAATTAAAAAATGTAGTTGATTCAGATGAATATTAACACCAAACGATACATTGAAAACTTTATTAAGATACGCACCAAAGAGGGCAAGATAATTAATTTCAAGTTAAATAACCCACAACAAAGGTTATACGATATTATCAAGGAACAGAAACAAGCGAAAAAGCCTGTGCGAGTTATTATATTAAAGGCTCGACAAATGGGATTTAGCACCTTAACGGAAAGTATATTGTTTAAGGAAACAGTAACGAAATTTCACCGAAGAACAGGCATTATAACGCATTTAGCATCAGCAACAACAAACCTTTTTAATATGTCAAAACTGATGTTGGATAATTTACCCGAAGAAATAAAGCCAAGTGTTAAAAAGAGTAATGCACAAGAACTTATTTTTGATAACGATACCGGGACAGGTCTTAAAAGCAAAATTAAGTGTATGACCGCAGGAACAAGCGGTGTAGGACGTTCTGATACGTTTGATATGTTACATCTTTCAGAGTTAGCCTTTTGGGAAGGTGATGTAACCGCAACATTAACAGGTCTTTTTCAAGCCGTTCCTAATTTGCCCGATACAATGATTATTATTGAAAGTACGGCAAATGGCTATGAGAAGTTTAAGGAACTGTGGGAACAGGCGGTAAATGGCGAGAGTGATTTTGTACCTTTGTTTGTTGCGTGGTATGAGTTACCCGAGTATTCGATGCCTTATAGTGGCTTTAAACTAACGGCAGAAGAAGAAAACATAAAAGAGTTATACAACCTAACTAATGAACAGTTAGAGTGGCGAAGATGGTGTATAAGGAATAACTGCCAAAACGATATAGAGCAGTTTAAACAAGAATACCCAAGCAACCCCGAAGAAGCGTTTATAAGCACAGGTAGTTGTATTTTTGATAAGGGAAAAATCATAGAACGATTACAAAGGGTGCCGCAACCTATAAAGCAAGGATATTTTATTTATGATGAAGAAGCGGCCAAGCGAAACATAATGAAAAATATTCGATGGGTGAACGATAAAAGAGGTTGCATTAAGATATACAAAGTGCCAAATCAACCTGCATTTACAAAGTATGTTATTGGCGGTGATACGGCAGGTGAAACGGAAGGTGACTTCTTCTCTGCCGATGTTATAGATGCAAAGAGTCTTGAACAGGTCGCAACATTAACCTTGCAGACAGACGAGGGATTATATGCAAGGCAATTATACTGTTTAGGTAAGTATTATTGTGATGCCAAAATAGCCGTAGAAACAAACTTTAGTACATACCCACAGAAAAAACTTGAAGAATTAGATTACACAAACTTCTATGTGCGTGAGGTTGTAGATGATTACAGAAAAAAAGTTTCAAAACAATTTGGCTTTAATACTAACCGAAAAACTAAACCTTTAATTTTAGGCGGATTAGTTGAATTGGTGAGAGATTTCCCCGAAACGTTTAACGATAACCGCACATTAAGGGAAATGCTAACCTTTGTAAAAAAAGATGGTGGAAAACAAGAGGCTGAAGAAGGCTACCACGATGACAAGGTAATGTCTATTGCTATAGCACATCAAGCGGTGAGTCAAGTTGTGTTTAGTAAACAACCGATTGTAGTACAACCGAAAAATGGTTTTGATATAGAACGAGAGTTAGCCAATAAATATGATTATGGCGAAACAATAACAATTATATAGGGGGATGTTATGGAAACGTTATTACTCATAGCATTAATAAGCACACTTAATATGGTGTGCTATTTTATTTGGTTTAAAATTGGTCAAGCGGTTGTAAAGGGTGAAAACGTTGTATTACCGACAATTACACCGAAGATAACCAAACAATCAAAGCAAAGCAAAAAAACGGCACGAATAGAGCAAGAACAATACGATGCAATTATGCAGAACATTGATAACTATGACGGAACAGGCATAGGTCAAATTGATGTGCCAAAGGGTTAAAAGGTGAGATATGAGAAAAGAAGAAATAATTGAAACAGAAGTATGGCAGTTATATGAAATAGGGCAAAACTACCACCGAAGAACTAACATATATACCGATACCGACAGAAATTATCGTTTTTATAACGGCAATCAATGGGAAGGAGCAAAATTTGGTGATGTTGAGCCTGTACAAAAGAACTTTATCAGACCCATTGTTAATTATAAATTAGCAGTAATCCACGCTAACTTATATGCACCGAAGTTTTCCTCACTTAATTTTGAAAGCCACGAAAAGCATAAACAAGCCGAAAAGGTATGCGAAATGTTAAATGGCTATGCTTTGCGAGTGTGGGAACAAGACAAAATGGATAAAAAATGTCGCAGAGTTACAAAAGATGCAGCAGTAAATGATGAGGGTATTTTTTATGTAGACTTTGATGATGAAAAAATGATGCCTGTTACAGAGGTAATAGATAAAAACGATGTTTACTATGGCAATGAGAACGATGATGATATACAATCACAGCCTTATATCTTAATTAGAAAGCGTATGCCTGTATCAAATGCAGTTGAGTTTGCATTAAACGCAGGTATGAGCGAAAGCAAGGCAGATTTAATTGTTGGTGATAATGAAACATTTGAGGAAAGCGGTGATGCCGCAAAAATTGAGGTTGATGACCAAACAACGATTGTATATAAATTATACCGCAAGAATGGAACTGTGCATTTTTCAATAGCAACAAGGTATTGCGATATAGCCGAAGATGTTGACACAGGTCTTGAAAATTACCCGGTAGCACATTTTATATGGCAAGAGAAAAAAGGTTCGGCACGTGGTGAGGGCGAGGTTAGATACCTTATACCAAACCAAATTGAAGTAAACCGCACCGAAATGCGAAGGGTGTTAACCGTTAAAATGCAGGCATATCCACATAAGGTTGTGGATAAAAGCAAAGTGGATAACCCACAAGCATTAAATCAAGTGGGTGGCATTATCTACACAAACGGAAACCCTGTGGAAGATGTGCATAAAATTGTGGGTACAGTTCCCCCTGCTCAAATGTCAAGTGATGTTGTTAAGTTGCAAGAGGATTTAATTAATATGTCACGTGAGTTGGCAGGTGCAGGTGATACGGCAACAGGTGATGTAGACCCCGAAAACGCATCAGGTCGTGCAATCCTTGCAGTACAACAAGCCTCACAAGCACCTGTAACCGAACAGAAAGACGGATTTAAGGCAACGCTTGAAGAATGGGCGAAAATTTGCCTTGAATATCTTATTATCCACGCAGTAGATGGTGTAAACCTTGAAGAAAAGGTAACAACCGAAACAGGCGAAGAAATCACACAACTTGTTAGGGTGCCGCAAGAGGTATTAGAGCAGTTACAAGCAACAGTAAAGATAGATATTACCCCAAAATCGCCTTATGACCGCTTTGCACAGGAACAGACCATAGAAAACCTATTACAAAATGGTTTATTCCACGCACAACGAATAAGTGAGTTAAAGGCTTATGCAAATGCTCTTGATGATGATTCAGTAGCACCGAAAATGCGAATACTTGAAATCATAGAGGGCATTGAGGAAGAACAACGCAAGATTGCACAGATACAAGCCCAAACACAACTTATGACACAAAGGGCAGAGCAATTTTTAATGGGCGGCCCTGATGCACAATCCAAGCAGATGGCAAATGCACAGTTGCGATTACAAAGGCAGCAGATGGAACAGCCATTAGAGGGCGAAGCAGAGGTTATAGCCGAAGAAGAGGATTTACCCGAAGCGGAAGGAGTTGAACGATAATGAGTAGCGGTATTTGTGGACTATTTAAAAATACATATAGTGCAAAGGTAGCAAGAGGCGAAATTAAAAAAAATGCCGAAAAAACCAAAACCGAAGCAAAATCATTAAAAGAACAAACGAAGCTTATTAAAAGCTTTGAAAACCAAACTGAAGATAGTGAATAAAAGCATTTTGCAAAGGCAAGGTGCTTTTTTATATGGTGATTCCCTACCTAAAGAGGAAATAAAAAAGTGACCGAGCATTGAAGTCATAAAAAGCAAATGGAATATGTGGAAGTCAAACCACGATTAAAAAATAGGAAGGAAATTTGTTATGGAAGAAAACAAAACCCTTATGAACGAGGAAGAGGTTATTGAAAGTGTTTACGAAGATGTAGACACCGAAGAAACCGCAGAAGAAACACCTGCTAAAATATTCACCCAAGAAGAATTTAACAGTAAACTTGATGAACTTTTAGCAAAGAAGATTGCCCGAAAAGAAACTAAAATTCGTAAAGAATATGAACAAAAGTACGGCAATTTGGAAAATGTGCTTAAAGCAGGCACAGGAAAAGAAAGTGTTGAAGAAGTTACAGACAGCTTAACTAAATTCTATCAAAGCAAGGGCATAGACATTCCGCAGAAGCCCAAATATTCTGCTAATGATATTGAAACCCTTGCAACGGCTGATGCAAACGAAATTATTAGTTATGGCTCTGAAGATGTTGAGGAAGAATTGGAGCGATTAAGTAATTTGGGTGTTGAAAATATGACTGCAAGAGAAAAGTCTTGTTTTCAAAAACTTATGGAGCATTCACAATCAATCAAACATTTAAACGAGCTTGAACAAATCGGTGTTACCGAAGAAGTTTACAACAGCAAGGAATTTCAAGAATTTAAAAAGCAGTTTAATTCTAAAACACCCATTGCTAACATTTACAATATGTATAAGCAAATGCAACCCCGAAAAGAATTTAAAACAATGGGAAGTATGAAGAATACTGCCGATAACAGAGTTAAAGACTTTTACACACCTGAAGAAATCGACAGAATGACGGAAGCAGACCTAGATAATCCAAAGGTGTGGGAAGCGGTAAGACGAAGTATGACAGGCGGTAAATAATAACTTCCCGAAAGAAAGGAAGTAATTTATATGGCAGTACAGCCTACCGTAAGCAGTTTTAAACAGGTTATTTGGAGTAAATCTATTCTTAAATCATTAGAAAAGATTACCTCACTTCGTAACCATTGCGATTTTCAGTATGAAAAGGACACCAAAAACGCAAAGGAAGTAAAAATCCTTAACGTGAACCGTCCTACTATTAACCGTTACGTTCCCGGTGCTGCTCTTTTGAGAGAGAGCGTATCTGATGGCGAACAGACCTTAAAGCTCGACCAATTCTTCTACTACAATTATGAAGTTGAAGATATTGACAAGGCACAATCTGTACCCGGTCTTATGGAAGCAACCACCGATGAAGCCGCACAGGGTCTTTCCCTTAAAGGTGATGAGTATGTTGCATCTGTAATTAAGGCCGCAGTAGAAGCAGGTGAGGTTGAAGCATCTGAAGTTATCAGTTTAACCAAAACAAACTCTATTGAAAAAGTAGAGGACGGCTTTGTTGCTTTGTATGAGAACGATTGCAAGATTAACGATACATTCTATCTTGAACTTGCACCTAAAGTATATTCTCTTTTCAAGCAGAATTTAACCGAAACTTCTACCAACAACCCCGAACTTCTTAAAAAAGGTGCTATTGGTAAATACAACAATGCTTATGTTTGCATTGAGAACTGTTTACCCGAGGACGATAACGCACGTTACAACATTTTACGCACAAGCAAGGCAGTAGCCTTTGCCGAGCAGATTAACAAGGTTGAAAAATACCGCCCCGATGATGCATTTACCGATGCTATTAAGGCATTGTATGTATTCGGTGCTAAAGTTGTTCGTCCTAAAGAAATCTATGTAATGAAAACTGCAAAATAGTTGCAGAAAATTTGAGGGGGTCAAGCACCCCCTCTTTTTTGGTAAAGGAGCGATTTTATGAGTAACGAATTATTTACAATTAAACCTAGCTTAAAACAGTATTATGGACGAACTGTAACAAAAGAGATGGAATTTGATGAAAAGAACGAAAATGGGGAAGTCCATCAAATATTAAAAAATTGTGTGTTGACAACAGAAATCAACAAAGTGTGGGAACAGGGAGATATTAAAAACACTTTTCATAGTGTACAAACAGAAGAATTGCCCGAAGGTACTATTATTATTTGGAGCGAAGAAGAAGGATATATTGTACCAAACGTGCCTATGTACAAACTTAAAGACCTTGAAGAAGAAATCAAGGCAGTTAAAGAAATTTATAAAGATAATACGGATATAAACCCAAATGGGTAGGAAATATAATATTGCGTTGTGTATGAAATATGACACTTGCAAACGTTGCCCGAACAATAAAGAATGTGAGGCAGAATTTAAAAAGCAAGAGGAAAGCAATGCAAATAAGAACAAAAAAGAAGGTGACTAGATGTTTGTTGTTGATAGTGATTTAACCATACATATTACTAGAGGTGATACAGGCTTATTATCCGTAACCGCAGGCACAGGCGAAACTAATTATGAGTTTAAAAGCGGTGATGTGGTGCGATTTAAGGTAATGGCGAAAAAGAACTGTGCCGATGTTATGCTGCAGAAAGATATAGAAGTAACCGAGCCGACAAGTGCTGTAGAAGTTGCTCTTGAAAGCGAAGATACAAAGTTTGGTGGTTATATAAGCAAACCAACCGACTATTGGTATGAGGTTGAATTAAACCCCGAAACCAAACCGCAGACGATTATTGGTTATGACGATAACGGAGCGAAGATATTTAAATTATATCCCGAGGGTGGTGTAGCAAATGAGTAATACGATTAAAGGAACTGTTGCGACACCTAGAACTGTAAAAGGTGATATAAGTGGTGTTTACGGTAAGGATGGACTTTCAGCCTATGAAGTAGCGGTTAAAAATGGCTTTAAGGGAACGGAGCAAGAATGGGTTAACTCTTTGTATATCATTGAAAAAACAGAAGGCAAAACCGTTATTTTAAAAGATGCTTCACTAATGCCTTTACGCAGTTTAACTGCAAACGGAACTGTAATTATAGAGGGTAAGAACATTTGCCCCGGTTACGTTAAGGGTGCGTATTCTAATTCAAATGGCGAACCTATGGAAATGGATTCATATTTTCGTACAGAAAAATTTCTTATTCCCCAAGATGTAAAGTTAGTAGTATCTAACGGAATAAATCAAGTAATAAACAGTATTCACTATTGGGATAAAGACGGAAATTGGCTTGGCAGAGGTATGCCAAACACACTTAATAACCGCCCCGAAAATGCGGTTTATATGGGTATTAACTTTTGGACTACAACCGATATAGAATGGGTGCAAGTTGAGGTTGGCGAAGCAACGGAGTATGAGCCATATAAGGGGAAACAAACACTTGCAGTTGGTGAAGATTGCTCAAAGGTTGTGGTGCATTCCCCAATCACAACAATTTATGGTGCAGATTGTATCGTTGAATATTATGTAGAAACAAAGAAATACATTGATAAATTAGATTTAACCAAGGAAGTAGGCACTATACAAACCCCGGAAGGAACTATAGTTTCACAAAATGCAGACTTTGCGGAAGTGGCAGAATGGTGGGATGGCAACCCTAACAACGAGGATAGAACAGGCTTTTTTGTATGTGCAAACGTTCCGCTTAATGGCATTGTAATGAAAAAAGCCAAAAGCACAGATGATGTTAAGGGTGTTACCATTTCTGCACCTGCCTTTGCAGGTAACTATACCAAAGACAAACTTGATGGCAATGGCAATCTGTTGCCCAAATATAGTTATGTTGCAATCATAGGCTTTGTGCCTGTAAGGGATAACGGCACTTGTACTGTAGGCGGTAGGTGTATGCCTGATGATAATGGCTGTGCTGTTCCTTCAAGCAACAGTATGGGTTATCAAGTGGTAAACCGCATTGATGAAAACCGAGTGCTTATAATCATTGAACCCAATGGTGATATGGTGCAGAGGATTAAAACAAAGGTTCAAAGCAAAATAGGATTTTGGCAACCAAACACCGAGTATAAGGTTGGGGATGTGGTAATCGAAAATTTCGGCAATGGTTATATGGGCTATCCTAGAACTGGAGTTTTGCGATGCGTTGAAAACCACACCTCGTCTGATTATTTTAGCCAAGATTATTTAGGTGACTTAAAATGGGAACAAAAGAAAGATGTGTGGGCAGAACACAGTTATCGTGACTATTTGGGCAATTTAATTCCTGAACACTACGCAACCAAAGAAGAACTTGTTACGTATAGTAGAATGCTACAAAAAGTACATTATGGTACTGAATTTGGTACATCTGACCTTGATAATATTGAAAGGTATACCTTGGTTATGTCCGAAGACAAGGCAGCACTGTACAATATTAACGATGTTTATGTGAATACGGATGCAAAGCGTAGTTATGTTTGTATAGACAAATATGACACAGGTACTTCTGTGTATGACCAACATATGTACGCAGTTGAATGGGAACCTATAAATATGGCTGATAAAGCCTACGCAACCAAAGAAGAATTAGCCGAAGCAATCGGTCAAGCATTGGAAGGTGATTATTGATGTTAAGAGAATTTTTAAGCAACCTTGCTAATAAGTTTAGGGAAATTCTTGGAACAACGGATAAAATTAATGCACAAGACTTTGCCGACAAGGTGGAAGAGGTATTTGATGCAGGATATAACAGTGCCGTTAAAGAAGGAACTATAACAATTTTAGAAAACACTAAAGAACTAAAAATTGAAGGCTTACCAAAAGCACCTAAAACACTTAACTTAATTGCTTATAACGCAAACACTCCGCCTAATGATGACATTCAATGGATTAGAGGGTTAGATTACATAGCAGATGGTTTTAGTTTTGGTACTTCTACTGTGAAAATACTAGCTTGTACATGGTTAGCAACGACAAGAAATTATATCGGCAACGGTGGTAGTTCTAATGGTTCAATAAGTGAACGAAATAATAACCAGCTAAACCTTATCACTTTTAATGACGGAACATTTACCATTAAAGTGCGTGAAGATAGCACCCAGTATTATGGTGAAAATTTCACCTACAAATGGATAGCAACTTTTTAAGGAGTGGTAATATGAGATATTTTAAAAAACTAAATGAAGATGGCACACTTCAAAGGTTAGATGCTTGTGAGTTTAACTCTTGTGATGGAATTGAAATCACAGAAGAAGAATATAACGAGCTTATGCCGAAAGTTGAGTACACCGAGGAAGAAAGTGAAATTAAATGACCTTAAATGAAATGAAAAGAAAAGTGTTAGGACTTATTGAGGAATTAAACCCCAATAGCGAAGTTTTAACCGATGACCCCGATATAGCAACAAAAATAAATGATGTTATAAACCAAGTGCTTTATGAATTGGCACGAATGAAGAAAATCCCCAAATACTTTGAAATGGAAGTTAATGAGGGTGATTTGGTTACTCTTGCCGATTTGGAAAGCGAATGTGGATACGTGGTTTACCAATTAAACACTTTAGGCGGTGTTAAGGTTACACGCAAGGCAAACAACACAGTATTTAAGGTGCTTGAAAGTGGCACAATGGAAGTAGATTGTTTTGTATATCCCGAGCGAATTACCGATAAGACCAAAGGCAATTATGAATTTGAGTTAAGTGATGATGCTTTAGAGATTATGCCTTATGGTGTTGCTGCCGATTTGCTTAAAAGTGATGTTTCTGCCGAGTATGGCAACGTATACGCACAACGATATGAGGCAATGAAACAGTTACTAGACCCAAGATATCAAACATCAAATATTACTATTGTGGGCGGTGTTAATATCTAATGGCAGATACAATAAACAGAATTTACTCTAGTTTTCGTGGGGTTGATTTTCGTGGGGATGAAATCAACCTCATAAGAAGTCCCGATAGTTTAAACGTGTGGAAGGATTATAAGGAAACCGAGAGCATACGCACAAGACCGGGATTAGAACTTAATAAAACATTTACAGATGCTATATACGGCATCTTTTTTTATTGCGGTGAAATGCTTGTACATAGTGGCAATAAGTTATACAAGATTGTTGACGGAATTAAAACCGAACTGTATACAGGATTAAACGAAGCTGTAAGCAATGGTTTTGTTTATGAGAACGTATTTTACTTTAAGGACGGACAACATTATTTAAAGTATGACGGCAAAACAATAGGTGATGTAGTTGGATATATTCCCACAACCACCATTGCAAGAAAGCCTATGGGCGGTGGTACAAAGTACGAAGATGTGAATATGCTATCTGACTACCGCAAAAACAGTTTTTTGGCAGATGGTGCATCATTTAGCTTTTTTCTTGATGTGATGAACATTGATGATGATTTTGTACCCGAAGTAACACTAAACAACAAAAGGATTTATTATGCGGTAACTCTAGCTTATGAAGATGCCGACCAAACAATACCGAGATACACAAAAACAGATACAGCATTAAACCTAAATTTTGACGATTTAAAAAGTATGGGTTTAATAAAAAATGACGAAGAATATGCCGAAACAACCACAGGTGAAGCGGTTTATTGTTACGGCAAATACCAAAATTTGTTTTGTTGCGTTGGCGGTTATGAAGATATAACAGTATCACCCGAAGAATACACGGTTGATTATAAAGAAGGTTCGATAACATTTACTAACTATGCTCCCGATGCACCTTTAACGGACGGACAGGACAATGTTTTTGTGTTGTTTAAAAAGGCAATTCCCGAATACCGAAACTGCATAGCAAAATGCAATATGCTCCAAGTGTTTGACAACCGAGTATTTTTTAGTGGAAACGCAGACCACCCCAATATGATTTGGCACAGTAGTCTTGATGACCCTTCGTACTGTAGTGACTTGGATTATTACAAAGAAGGTATGGATTTAGCGGCCGTAAAGGGTATGGTGGCAGGTAACAATGCGTTGTGGGTATTCAGAGAACCTAATGATGCCAACACAACAGTTTTTTATCATACACCATCAATTGACGATGAATACGGAAAAATTTATCCTTCTGCACATTCTAGCATCACAACAGGGTGCATAGGCAAGGCGGTTAACTTTAATGACGATATTGTATTTTTTAGTGAACGAGGAATGGAAGGTATAAGCGGTGATATTACCACCGAGCAGGTAGTGGCACACAGAAGCACGTTGGTAGACCGCAAATTAACCGCAGAATCTAACTATAAAAATATGGTGTTTGCCGAGTGGGAAGGCTATTTGCTTGTGTTTATTGGTAACAAGGTGTATTTAGCCGATTCTAGGGCAATGTTCCAAAACGAAAATCATTATGAGTATGAGTGGTTTTATTGGGAACTAGAGCAAGATGTTATTTGCACATCAGTTAAAAACGGAATTTTATATATCGGCACAAGTAACGGCATTTACACATTAACGGACAAAACCGCAAATATGGAAAGTTATTGGGTAACACCTTTGGATAAATTCAACCATCCTCACAAATTGAAAACAACCAATAAAAGAGGATGCGTAGGCGAAGCAACCGGGGATGTTTCCGTATACGCAAAATTGGAAGATACCGATTTTGAACTTATAGGCGAATACAAGGATATAACCGATTCTTTTGTAAGCCGAATTAAGCGAAAGAAATTTAAAGATATACAGTTAAAATTTTATTCTAAAACCCGATTTAGCCTTGAAACAGTAACGTTAGAGTGCTTTATCGGTGGTTACATTAAGAGGTGATTAAATGGCAACCACACCAAACTATACTGTACCCGATTATGAGGATGAAAGGGTACAAGCGGTTACAAATCCCGTAGACAAAATGGCAAACGAATATAATGCCAAGATTGACGGAATGATTAACAATGTAGACCAATACTACACCGATTTAAAAAATCAATCCCAAGAGTGGGCAGATAAACAAGCACAGATACAACAGGATAATACCGATTTTGCCATTGAAAAGATTGAGCAGCAGAAAGACCAAGCACACAAGGATTATTTAAAGGAACAATCGGGTGCTTATGTAGATTGGCAGAAGCAGAGCAATCAATATGGTGTAGAAGCCGAGAAAATGGCTTCGGCAGGTCTTAAAAACACAGGCTTTAGCGAAAGCTCACAAGTTAGTATGTACAACACATACCAAAACCGAGTGGCAACGGCACGTGAGGTTATGGCACAAGCCAAACTGAACTATGACAACAATATGAAAGAAGCAATGTTGCAGAACAATGCCGCTTTAGCCGAAATTTACGCAAATGCTTATAAGGAACAGTTAACACTTGCCCTTGAAGGATTTCAGTATAAAAATCAGCTTATTATCGACCAAGCCAATAAGAAGATTGAATTTGAGAATACCAAGTGGAATCGTTACCAAGATATTTTACAGCAGATTAACACCGAAAATGCCCTTGCTGAAGAAGTTAGACAGTTTAACGAAAATCAAGCTTGGCAGACCGCAGAAAATCAAAAAGACCGTGATTTCAAGGCACAAGAGGCAGAACTTGACCGCACATTCCAAGCAAAACAAGCAGAAATTGAGCGAAACTTCAAGGCACAACAGGCAGAACTTGACCGCAAACACGATAAGGCAATGCTTGAGGCTCAAACTGCTAAAGAAAAAGAATTGCTTAAAATCCAACATCAAAACGATTTGGCAAAACTTAAAAAGCAACAGGAATACCAAATGGCACAGCTTAATAAGCAACTTGCAAATGAAAAAGCAATACTTAAATATAAAAACGATTTGGCAAACAGTAGTGTGAGCGGAGTTAAAGGTTCATCGAGTGTTGGCGGTGCCGCAAAATATGTTGCGACATCTATACCTATATCCAAAACTACAAACACTTTTACAGGTTCATCTTATAAGGATGCCGTTGCTTATTTAAAACAAAAAGGTATTGATGGTAGCGGTGCAATGACCGAAAGTGAATGGAGCAGAAGAAAAAATGCTAATTCTACAGCAGCCGAAGTTAAAAATTACAGTAGTTACTCGGCTTATATAAAAGATTATGTAGCCTACAAAACAGGTGGTAAATAAGGAGGCAGAATATGTCTTTTGCAGAATGGAGTAACAAAAAGAAAAAGAAAGAAGATAAAGAGAACCAACAATATAATTCTTTTGCTGATTGGAGCAATGCAAAGCAAGGCATTACCGAGGAAGAAAAAGAATCTGCTTTGGCTTGGCGAAAAGATGAACTTGCCCCTGTTAAAGAAGAAGAAAAAGAGAAAGAGCGTACTTGGTTTAATACAAGTGCGTTTTCTAATATCGACTCGGTTGGTGATGTTTTTGATGCTATTATTGCCACAAAAAAATCCATAAGCGAAAATCTTGTTGCAGGTGCAATGGGAATAGCGGAAAGTGCAATAGATACAGGTGCGTATTTTGTTGGTGGTGTTGGCGGTCTTTTCTCTGATGATTTTCAAGACGATGTTTCAAAGTTTATAGCCGATGATATTATTAACGAAAAGCAAGCCGCAAAGGATTTTCTTAAAAAACCCGGTATAGCACAAACTGTACTCGGTGCAAATCCTTTAGATGCGGTTTTCGGGGAAGATGAAGAAGATTCAATATTAGGCGAAAAGTCAAAAGACCTTATAAAATCAGGCGGTCAATTAGGTGGACAAATAGGTTTACAATACGTTGGTGTTCCGTGGCAAGTAACAACAGGTGTTACTAGTTTTGGTAGCGGTGTAGAGCAAACCTTAAACGATGGTGCTACCTATGGCGAAGCAGGTTTACAAGGTGTTATACAAGCAGGTTCGGACATCTTAACAGAAAGCCTATTTAAAGGTAGTGGACTTGGCGAAAAGGGTTTAATTGATTTAAGCTCAATTACTAGCAAGATTTCAAACAAAGTGGTAAAAACCTTATTTGATTTTGGTATTGATTTAACCGCAGAGGGTATGGAAGAAGTTGCCGCCAAATTTTTTACCGATTTAGGAAGTAATTTGTACAAAGATGAAAGTTTCAGCGAAGTAATGTGGAACGAAAACACTTTGGACGAATATTTAGAATCATATTTTGGCGGTATGGTTTTGAGCGGTGGTTCTAACTCGGTGAATGTATATCAATCTCTTAAAAATAAAACAGATTACCGCACAGGCTTAAACGCAAACGATGAAAAGGTATACGATAAGTTATATAACGATGCTTTAAAGGATGCCGAAGCCGAAAAGGGCGAAAGTTTAAGCTCTAGGGAAAAGAATAAACTTAAAGAATCAATTTTAGAAAGATTTGAAAAAGGTGATATTGGTATTGATACCATAGAGGAAGTTTTGGGCGGTGATTCATACACGGCATTTATTGAATCGAATAAAAAAGATGCCAAAAATAAAAAAGAGTTTGAAACCATTAAAGATGAGTATGACACCCTTTACAAAATGAAAAATATGGAGAAGTCTGACGAACAGATAGACCGCCAAAAAGCATTAAAGGAAAAACTTGACGGATTTAAGTTTGATTCCAATACCGATGCTTTGAAAATGCAAATGTCCCAAGAGGTTGAAGCACTTGCAAGAAAGGGCAAACTTGCCGAGGCTTATAACGAAAGGGCAAGACGAAGTGAGGCATTTTCTGTTGATTTATCCCGATATAAGGGTAAACAAAGAGAAGCAGTTGAAAGAGCAGTAAAAAGCGGTGTGTTAAATAATACATTTAGGTCGCACGAATTAGTAGACATTCTTTCAAAGATTGAAGCCGACAAGGGCATTGTTTTTGATTACGTTAACAACGCAAAACTTAAAGAATCGGGATTTGCTGTTGAGGGTAAAATCGTAAACGGATTTGTTAAGAATGGAGCAATTACCCTAAACATCAATTCCCCCAAGGCTTGGCAATCTACAGTAGGACACGAAATCACCCATATTTTAGAGGGAACGGATGCCTACGGAGTATTGCAGAAATCTTTGTTTGCTTATGCCAAAAGCAAAGGTGAATTAGATAGCCGTAGGGCGAACTTAACCGAAGTTTACAACGGCATTGATGCTGATATAGACAGCGAATTAACCGCAGATTTAGTCGGTGATTATCTTTTTAATGATAAAAACTTCATTAAGAATTTAACCACCGATAGAAACCTATTCCAAAAGGTTTATGATGAAATCAAATACTTGTGCAAGGTTGCAACAGGCAAGGAACTTACCGAGATTGAAAAGGTTAGAAGAGAGTTTGATAAGGCTTGGAATGAGTTAGGCAAAAAAGGTGTTGCGACAAATGAGGGTGTTAATTATTCTGTTTCGGCAGAACAACAGGCTCAAATTGACAATAGAGCGAATACTGCGGTCGAAACTTTTGGTTTAACCAATGATTTTAAACAAGCAGGTTTTGTGCTGCCTAATGGCAAAATGCTTAATTTGAGCAAATACGGCTCGGGTATACAGCATAATCAAGTTGAAACATTATATGATGGTGATACCAAAGGTGATTTAGCAGTCGCACAATTTATGAGTGACGGAAATGTGCGACTTAACGAAAAAGCACCGGGTATTGAAATCAACTCAAATATTGCACCGACTGTAAGCCAATACAATGTTATCGCTCGTTTAATTTCTCAATCTAGAGGCAAAGGAAGATTTTATGTTGATATTACCGATTCAAACGGAAAATATGTTGATTCGTTAGAGTATAGTGATGATTTTAGTGCCGAACAAGTAATTTATGATATCAAAGAGTATTTCGAAAACGGAAAGGTGAAGTATTCTATTTCGGGCAAAAACTCCAAGACTTCTGATATTTCGTTATTGTCACAAGCGGAAGAATCACTTAGTAAAGGTGTGGACAGCGAAACCATTCGCCAAGAAACAGGTTGGTACAAGGGATATGACGGCAAATGGCGATATGAGATTGATGATAGTAAAATGGATTTTAATATTAATGGTCATTTTACAAATCCCGATGTTATTCGTCACAGAGAACTTGAATATAAGTTTTTAACCGACACCGAAAATATGACTGATGCTGAAATTAAAGAATTGCAGTCTTTGTCTAAGGCATTAGAAGGTGTTAGAAAAAGCCCCACAACACTTGGCGATTATCTTAAACACGATGAACTTTTTGAGGCATACCCCGAATTAAGGGATATTAAACTTACTTTTGATAAGATTGATACCGGGGCATTGGGTAAATATCGCTTCGGCAAAAATGAAATTGTACTTGATAACAGTATTAGGGACGATAACGAAAGAATTAAATCTACCCTTATACACGAAATACAACACGCAATACAAGAAATTGAAGGGTTTGCAAATGGTTCAAGTGTTGAGTATTGGAAAGCAAAAAGACAAGATATTGTTGACACAATAAGCGGTGCAAGGCAAAACCTCAATTTATGGCTTGACGATATAGGATATAACGATTTTGTTAAATCCTCAATGCAAGAGGTTGTTAATAAAGAAAAAACAATAGAGCAGCACTTTGAAGATTGCAAAGAGTTTAAAGCAAATTCAAAATATGCCGAGCAAATCGCTAATTGTGAAGCCGAACTTGCAGAATTTCAACAGCAGTATGATGAAATAACAAATGGTATGACTGCTTATGAACAATACGAAAACACAGCAGGGGAAATCGAGGCAAGAGATACCGAAAATCGCTTAAATCTTAATGCCGAGGAAAGAAGGAATACTCGCCCCGATATTGACAGGGATAATGTTGTGTTTGCTGATAATGTTAAGTATTCCGTAAGCGAAGATAGCGAGGGAAATAATCTTACTGCCGAACAACAAAACAAATTTGCCAAAAGCAAGGTGCGAGATGCCAAGGGTAGATTATTACCTTTATATCACGGTAGCAGAAGCGAGGCTTTTTCTGTATTCGATATGGAAAAGGGTGTTTGGTTAGCCACAGACCCGAGATATAGCGAAGTATACGCAGGACAATGGCATAGTTGGCGAGATGATGACCCCGAATTTGCAAGTCGAAGAACGGATTTAAACGGACTTGAACCCGAAGTATATACCGACCCCGATTATAGGGTATACAAGGTGTATGCAGATATTCAAAATCCGTTAGACATTGGGGAAATAGATGATTATTTATCTGATGGCAAGGTTGGTGCATTAGCAAGAGCATTAGGTGTTAGGTATTCTGAATTAAAGGCTATTGCCGATAATTATATGGAAGAGCCGACCTATATGTTGACTCGCTCAACAGAGTTTTTAGACCTTGCAGAAAGCAAAGGATTTGACGGACTTAAAGCAACGGAGAAAGGCAGAGAAACTTGGTGTGTTATTCAATCAGCCGACCAAGTTAAACTCACTACCAACAAAACCCCAACAGCCGACCCCGATATTCGTTTTTCTTTGAGTAATAATACTCTTGACAATGAACAAGATTTGGTATATAATGACAAACGAGGTGAGGAATATGTCACAACAGATGAATTTAGAAGTTTACAAGCAAAATGTAAAGGAATGTCTGATGAAGACATACAACTGTACCATTCAGGAAACAAACAAATTGATGATGGATTACGAGAGCGATTTTCAAGAGGCATTAAATCAATTTTCTTGGAATCCAAAAACAATGGCATTAGCTATGATAAAGGGATATTAAATTTAACCGCTAAAAACAATAATTTTAATATGCACGAAGGTGTAAACGGCTCATTGTTCCACGATGTATTTGAAATGGCAAGAAACCATTTAAAATACGGTGAGTTAGTTGACCTTCACGAAATCGAAACCACCGAAGACGGAATTGGGTATAATGATTGTTACAATTATTTATCTGATGACGGATTAAGTGGTTTTTCTATTACTCCCGATGGCGACCTTATAAGTGTATTTAATTCAAGTGGCAAAAGTGGTTTTTTGCGAGCAATAGCACCAATAATAAAAGAAAAAGCAAAAACTTTGGATTGTTATGCTTCTGAAAATCAAAATCTAATGGGTATGTACTCTGCTATATTCGGTTTTAAAGCCGCATCGGTTATGGACTACAATATGAAGTTCGACCACGATAATATAGCCGAGAATCACAATAAGCCTAAAATTGCGTTTATGGTTAATACCGAGAGCGAGATTGAAACAAAGTCATTTAATAAAGACCAATACGATGAAGCCGTTGCATATCGCAACGGTTTTATTATGCCCGAAAATGTTGCCCCTGTTAAGAATAGCCTTTCAAATGAAGGTGAGGAATTTGCTCTAACCGGGGATTACAGTACACCGATGAACGAACTCGCCCTTGCACCTACCCAAGAGGATATTGCAAATAATGCAACACCCACAGAGGAAACATCGAGCATTGATTTAGCACCTTTACCCGAAGATGCACCGATGCCAACGAACGCAAAACCCAAATCCGCACAGATTGCGGATGGTACAAGGGGAGATGTTTTATTAAACGAAAGCCTTGATAATTACCCAATGCAAACTATTGAGCAAAAGATTGCGGAAAACATAAGAGCCATTGAGGGTGAACTTGCCGACAATAGAGATTTGCGAAGAGAGGCAGAAGCCAATTACAACGAGCAAATTGCCAACCTACAAAAACAATATAATGCGAAAAAGAACAAGAATACAAAAACTGCATATAACATATTGCAAAGCATAAGTAGGATTGAAAGATTAAAGGCAAGTGCCGATGCGAGATTTGCTAAACGCATAAGTGACCTTGAGGCAAGACTCGAAAAGATGAACACCGATGAATATCACCGAGCAATGTATAAGAAAGATAAAATGCAAGGTTACGCAGATTGGGCGGCCAACATTTTGGGTGATACCACAACTTGGCGAGATAAGAAAACAGGTTTACAATATGCCACAAATACCGAACACCGAAATTTAAGGGATATTGTGCGTGATGCAAACGGAAATAGAGATACAGCTAGAGCCGATGAGATTTATGATGCGACAATGGGCGAATATAATCGAAATCAAGCTCGAAAAAATCGTGCAGTAACCGCCATTAAACAGAAGTTTGCCGAAATGAAAATTACAAAGGCAGAATCAACCTACATTCAAATGTTGGGTGAACTTAAATATAACCCCGATACCACATTGACTAGTGAAGAAGTTAATGAATATTACGAAAAACATAAGAAGAAGATTGATGCCGCAAAGGTTGATAATGCAATAGAACTTGCAAGGCAAACCTATGACAATGCTTTAAATGAATTAAATGCAAAGTTAAGGGAACAGGGAATGAGGGAAATTCCACACAGACAAGGTTATTTTCCACACTTTACCGAGCCGAAACAGAATTTTATACAAAAACTGTTTAATTGGAAAACGCAAGATACCGAAATACCTACATCTATTGCAGGCTTAACCGAAGATTTTAAACCAAATAAAAGTTGGCAATCGTTTGATAAAACAAGGTATAGTGACGAAACCGATTATAACTTCCTTAAAGGCTTGGATAGTTATTTAGAGGGTGCTTATGATTGGATTTATCACCTAGAGGATATTCAAAAACGCAGAGCCGTTGAAAACCATATCCGCTTTACTCATAGTGATGAGGGTATTAAGGCGAAAATTAAAGAAGTCTATGCAGATGAAACCCTAGATGCAGATGAGGCACAGGCTAAAATTGAGCAAATTTTAGGTGAGGCTAAAAACCCCCTTAATAATTTTGTGCAAGATTTTATGACCCACACCAATATTTTGACGAATAAAAAGAACTCTTACGATAGAACAACAGAACAGGCATTTAACCGAAAGATTTACTCAACAATGACGAATGTTCAAAATCGTATGTCTGCTAATATGGTGTTGGCTAATGTTCGCTCTGCATTAACAAACTTTATCCCGATAACGCAATCTTGGGCACAGGTTTCACCGTTGCGTTCTTTAGAGGCTACAAAAGACACAATCGCAAATGCTTTTAAAGATGATGGTTTAATCGAAAAATCTACATTTTTAACAAATAGATTAAGAGAAACCGACAACCTATATATGAGTAATTGGGATAAGGTGCTTGATAAATCGGGCATTATGTTTGAGGTAGTTGATAATTTTGCATCACAAGTTATTTGGCGGTCAAAGTACAAAGATAACCTTGCTAAAGGTATGACCGAGGCACAAGCCATAGCAAACGCAGACCAATTTGCGGAAAATGTAATGGCAGGCCGCAGTAAAGGTAACGAGCCTACTTTATTCAATGCCAAAAGTCCTTTTGTTAAGATGTTTACGTTGTTCCAATTAGAAGTTAATAACCAATACGGATATTTTCTTAAAGATGTACCGACAGATTTAAAAACCGAAACAAACCATTGGAAATTAAATATGGCTAAAGGTTACACAACGGCTTTTCTCGGTGCTTATGCGTATAACGCATTATTGGAGCAGCTTGCAGGTAGCGGTGCCGCACTTGACCCAATAGGCATTATTGAAGATTTGTTAAAAGACCTAGGCTTGTTTGACGATGACGAGGAAGAAAAAGAGCCGAGTGAGATTGTTGGAAATCTAGCCGAAAACGTTGTTGAGGAATTACCCTTTGTAGGTGGTTTGTTTGGCGGTGGTCGAATTCCTATTAACTCTATACTACCTTATAAAGATGAAGGATTGATAGGCGGTTTAGAACAATTCACCGAAGATGTAAGCGAAGGTAATTGGGGAAACATCGGCAAAGAAATGATGAATCCTTTATTAAACATTGCTATGCCTGTTGGTGGCGGTCAATTAAAAAAGACAGTACAAGGACTTGGAATGTTTAATACCGATGAGGAACACCCAATTGCAGGTTCTTATACCGATAGTGGTGATTTGCGTTTCCCTGTTGAAGATACAACCGCAAACAGAACACAAGCGGCTATTTTTGGTCAATGGGCAAACGAAAACGCAAGGGATTATATCGAAAACGGCAGAAAACCGCTAAATGAAAAGCAAACGCAAGAATTTATTGATGTTGAGATGCCGATAGCCGACTATTGGAAATATCGTGACGGATTAAAGGGTCTTAAAAAGAACGAGGAAAAAGCCGATTATATTAACAGCCTTGATATTGAGGATTGGCAGAAAAATCTATTGATAAACAATATCCTTGACCGAAAAGAGGATGTTGATATGTCAAATTATGATGATTTTGCCGATTGGGAAGAATTTGACTACGCACAGAAAAACCCCGAAAAATATGCCTTTTCAAAATCTGTTGGTGGATATAAAGCCTACAAGATATATTCTGAAGATTTATACGATATTAAGGCAGATAAAGATATAAACGGCAAGTCTATAAGCGGTAGCCGAAAACAAAAGGTGCTTGAATACATCAATAATCTTGATGCCGATTATGAAACAAAGCTAATTTTGTTTAAGAGCGAATATCCTTCAGATAAAACCTATGATGCAGAAATAATTAACTACATAAATAATCTTGGGGATTTAACCTATGAGGAAAGAGTTAGTGTTTTTGAGGAATTAGGCTTTAAGGTAATAGACGGACAAATTTATTATTAGTCAAGGGGGGCGAATGCTCCCCTTTTCTAATGGAAAGGAAGTGGTTTTATGGGTGTAAAGCAAGACCGCACATATGTAAGAACCGCACAAGACCTAGAGCGAAAATGGAAGTTTGGAAAATCGTTTGCGGAATTGTTGGGACTTATAAACGAT
The DNA here is from genome assembly GCA_045657745.1 of Acutalibacteraceae bacterium. Taxonomy (GTDB): domain Bacteria; phylum Bacillota; class Clostridia; order Oscillospirales; family Acutalibacteraceae; genus UBA737. Next base: position 3,362 of record JAZOTR010000054.1, on the reverse strand, counting down.
AACCGAGATAAGGTTGATTCGGTTGAATCCTCGTTAAGTGACAAAATCACAAAGCAAGAAACTTCGTTAAAAAGGGATACCGCTGAAATTGTTGCAATGGCAAGAACGGAAATCCAAGAGGAAATAGACGGCAGGGTAAGCGAAATAAGCCGAAATGTTGAACTTAAAATGGATTCAAATTCCGTAAACATAGCAATTGAAAAAGCAATGCAAGAAGGTGTTAACCGAGTATATACCAAAACAGGGTATAGTTTTGACGAAAATGGCTTAAATGTTTCTAAATCGGGTAGCGAAGTATCAAACAGAATTGATAACACAGGTATGTATGTTAGAAAAAGCGGTAACGATGTTTTAATTGCAAATGCAGATGGTGTTAAGGCTACCGACTTACACGCAAATACTTACTTGATTATAGGCGAAGCAGAGGGCAGAAGCCGTTTTGAGGACTACACCCCAAATGGCGAAAAACGAACAGCTTGCTTTTGGATAGGTGGTTAATATGGCTTTATCGAATTTAGTTTATGCAAAATTATTAACGGCACCGGGACTTAATGATGAGGGCAACCCGACAATTACCTATGAACTACCGACAAATACCGCAAATGCGGTTTATGAAGTTGGTATATTTAATGATGAAGGTAATCAATCTTATGTTCCGTACAGAGCAATAGACAAGACTAAAACGAGTTATACCTTTAATTTGACCGAGGACGAAAGACGAAATTTAAGACGAGCCGCCCAATTTTCCCAAATACTTTTTATTCGGTTTTATATTAGAACTACCATAGGCAGTAATAAATATTATAGTTTTTTAACAAGGGGATTTAGCGTTATTAATGCTAACCCGATTATCACGGCAGAGGTTGAAGATACAAACAGTAAAATGGTAGCTTTGACAGGTGATAATAAAAAGTTAGTAAAAGGATATAGTAACGCATACGCAACAATGACCGTTACACCACAAAAAGAAGCGGTAATAAACGAAAGTTTTTATAAAATTACCAATAATGACATTATTGCTTATGACACATCACATACCTTTGAATATACAGAGGATAATATTTTTACTTTTTCTGCTGAGGATAGCCGTGGTAATATCGGTTCTGCCATAATCAGACCGACAATGATTGATTATATACAGCCGACTTGTAACATTGCCAACAACAAACCCGATGCATTAGGGAATATGACGGTATTTTGTTATGGTGACAGTTTTAACGGCAGTTTTGGCAAAGTTTCAAACACATTAGATGTTAAGTGCAGGTATGCAGAGTATGGCGGTATGTATAGTGATTGGATAACAATGCGTGTTACTAGTTTTAGTGACAATACTTATTACGCATCTGCCGATTTTGTTATTGCCGACTTCGACCAAAAAAAATCTTATGTGTTTGAGGTTAGTTTAGCGGATAAAATTGAAAACCTCACAAAATCAACACTACCAATTAAGAGTACCCCTTTGTTCCATTGGGGCGAGGACGATTTTGTTTTTGAAGTGCCTGTAGAATTTAGGGGCGGTGTAATTGGTTTATCAATAGACGATTTACCCGATATTAACAATGGAACTTGGAAACCTTATCTTTTGGCAGATGCTATTTCCTCATATACAACAAGGTTAGGAACTTATAGCAAGGTGGGAAATGTTGTTACAGTTGGATTTTATATAAAAGCAACTTGCTATTCGGGATATAACACAAACACAAATATTGTAATTTATGGATTGCCTTATACCCCTTTATTACCAACGGCAGGTGGCGGTATGTGTTCGGGTGCATATGTTGCCGCAGGTTTTAACTTCCAATGCTATGTTGCCGAAACAAACGGTAATATAACAACGAGAATACAGGCTTGTAATAATACATCGGCAACCAATTTAACAACCTCGTCAGTCAGTTGTAATTTCCGTGAAGGCGGTGGCGAAATCACATTAAGCGGAACAATAACCTATTACACAGATTAAAGGGGTGAAAAAATGAGCGAAACAATAATTATTGCATTTTTATCTTTAATGGGAACTCTTTTTGGTTCTTTGTGCGGCATTTTGACCGCTAACAAACTATCAAATTATCGAATTGAGCAATTAGAAAAAAAGGTTGAAAAGCACAATTCGGTTATTGAAAGAGTTTATAAGCTCGAACAAGCAGATGCGGTTGAAGAGGAAGAAATTAAGGTTATCAATCACAGGATTGCTGACCTTGAAAATTTTCATAAATAGAAAGGAAGATTTTTATGTCAAATTGGAAACTTTGGATTAAGGCCGTAGGGGTGCGAACTGTAAAGACAATGGCAGAAACCGCCCTTGCACTCATCGGCACAAACACAATCGGCATCACCGAGGTAAATTGGGTAGGTGTTTTAAGTGCTTGTGCATTATCGGGTGTAATTACTGTTTTAACTTGCATTAAAGGTTTACCCGAACTGAAAGGAATTGATGAATAATGGCAAAAGTATTTATTGGTGTAGGACACGGTGGAAGTGACCCCGGTGCAGTTGCAAACGGATTAAAAGAAAGCAATTTAAATCTTGCAATTGCTCTTGCTTGTCGGGATGAACTTGTGCGACACGGTGTAAAGGTGGGTATGAGCCGAACAAAGGAAGAAAATGACCCCCTTGCAAATGAGGTAAAAGAGTGCAATACATACGCACCCGATTATGCGGTGGAAATCCACAACAACGCAGGTGGCGGTGATGGTGTTGAAATTTACCACCATTTTGGCGGTGGCAAAGGCAAGACCCTTGCACAGAATGTTTTAAACGAGATTGTTGCCATTGGGCAGAATAGCCGAGGTTTAAAAACCAAAAAGAATTCATCGGGTAAAGATTACTTCGGTTGGATTCGTGATACAAATGCACCTGCTTGTTTAATCGAGTGTGCCTTTGTGGATAACAAAAAGGACATTGCAATTATTGATACTGCTGCCGAGCAAAAGAAATTTGGTATTGCTATTGCAAAAGGTGTTTTAAAAACTTTAGGTATTAAGTGGGTAGCAGAGAAAAAATACACCTTAACTGCAACCGCAACAAACTTAACTTTGGCAAATGCGAACACTTTAAAAGCCGATTTAACCAAAAAAGGCTTTACTGTTATTGTAAAGTAGTGCTACCTTGCCGAGATTTAAGCCACATTAAGTTTTTATAATCTAGTAACATCTAGGGTAAACCTTAAAATTAAATGCAGAGCAAATTAAAAAGGGATAGGGCAATTAAGCCTTATCCCTCTTTTTTTATTTAATGCTATCTTTGATTTCTTCAATTACATTTGAAACATAGTTTTTAGCCTCATCTGTTTTAAGTGTTTTTAAATCACCTTCTAGCATTTCTAGGATTTCTTCTAGGATTGTTTTGTAGTCTTTCATTTTTCA
>JAZOTR010000053.1:0-16251 GCA_045657745.1 Acutalibacteraceae bacterium | reverse complement strand
CCTCCAAAATATCAAATGATTTTTTAACTGTTTCACGAGCAGCTTCTAATGTATAAGCATTATCCAAATACATTAACTGCGCTATAAGGTTACCTGTTGCGGTAGCCTCGGTAGGACCTGCAAGAACCTTTTTACCTGTATACTCTTTAGTAAGCTTGTTAAGATATTGGTCCTTACTACCGCCGCCGATAATATTGATTAAATCAATTTTCTTTCCGCTTACGCGTTCAATAATTTCAACTGCTTCTTTATAAGAATTAGCGAGTGAGTGATAAACAGAATTTAAAACATCGCCTATAGGAAGCTCAGGCTTACCCAAATATGTTCTTATAGCTTCTATCATATTTTCAGGCGCTACGAATTCCTTAGCATTAGGATTGATTTGTTCTGTAAAATCACTTTCCATTGCCATATTCATCATTTCATCGTATGTATACTTTTTATCGAGATTGCGTCTAATATTCTGGAAAAGCCACATACCCATAATATTTTCAAGGAAACGGTAACGGTAATTAATACCGCCCTCGTTAGTAAAGCCGCCGTTCATTGCTTCTTCAGAAAGCACAGGATACATATTTTCTGTACCGATAAGACTCCAAGTACCTGATGATATATAAACGCCGTTATCGCCAACAGGACAAGCCGCAACTGCCGAAGCCGTATCGTGGGAAGGACAAAGAATAACTGTAGCATCAAAGCCTGCAAATTCCTTCATTTCTTCGCTGAAGCCACCTACAACTGTTCCCGGCAAGGATAAATCCTCAAAAATTTCGGTTTTTATACCAAGCATTTCAAGTAATTCATCATCACGCTGTTTAGTTTCGGCATTAACAAGTGCGCCTGTTGTAGCGTTGGTGTATTCATTTCTTAAAACACCTGTAAGCTTAAATGAAAGATATTCAGGAATCATTAAAAAGTGCTTAGCGTTTTCTAACTTGCCCGACTTTTTATCACAGTAAAGCTGATAAATTGTATTGAAATTAATTGGCTGAATACCGTTTCTCTTGTAAAGTTCTACGCGAGGAATAATTTTATCAATTTCCTCAGGAATACCGTTTGTACGGCTATCTCTGTAAGCTACTGCGGGTAATATTTCTTTTTTGTTTTCATCTAAAAGAAGATAGTCAACACCCCAAGTATCAATAGCAACTGTCTCGGGAATTTTACCGATTACGCCACACTGCTTTATACCCTGCTTAACTTCATCTACAAGGTGAGCTATATCCCATATAATATTACCGTTTTCTTCTTTTATGTTATTTTCAAAACGGTAAATTTCTTCAAGTTTTAAAATACCGTCTTCAAGGTGACCTAAAATATGCCTACCGCTTGAAGCACCGATATCTACTGCAAGACAGTACTTCATTTTACCACTCCTTCAGGGTTATTCTATCATAAACAGATATCTGTTTCAAGTATTTTGCGAAAAAAATGACCGCGAATTGCGGTCATTTTTTTCATTATTTCTTTTTTTTGATTTCTTCAAGGATTTGTGCTAATAATTCTTCGGTTGTAGGACCCTTTGGTTCTTCAACTGTTTCTTCTATAACTTCTTCCTTTTTCATTGCCTTCTCGGTAATTTCTCTTGCCTTAGCCATACCCTTTATCATAAGGAAAATAACAAAAGCAATTAAAAGGAAGTCTATGATTGTTACTAACAATGTACCAATTCCGATTACAACCGCTTCTTTGCCGTCTACAGCAGGAGCTAAAGTAATATTAATTTGGCTCAAATCAATATCACCGATAATCCAACCGATAAAAGGCATAAATACATCATTTACAAGGCTTGTAGTGATTTTACCGAAAGCACCGCCTATGATAACACCGATTGCCATATCAATTACATTACCGCGGGTAATAAATGCCTTGAATTCTTCAACAAATTTACTCTTTTTTAACTTCATTTTTTATTCTCCTTAATTTTTATATTCCTTCATACAAACCGGCATCAATCATTGCGCCGATTGCATCTACAACATTTTGCTTGTCTTCTTTATAAGTAACACCGTACCATTTATCCTCAGCTATAAGTACTTCAATCTGCTTTTCACCTGATTCAATAAGCGAAGCAACTGTCAAAGGTAAGTAATACTCAGATTTAGGAACATCTATATTTGCTTTTAAAAACTCTATAAAGCCTTCTTCAATATAATCAAAAATATCAGGCATAAATCCCCAAAGGTTCATTGAAACTATTGTATCGGGAGAAAGTGGAGTCCAAGTAGCGCCGTCATCCTCAGTATACTTACAGTCAATAATTTTAGTGCGCTCTGTAATAGCAGCTAACTTATTTTCTGAAATTTCACAAACACCGCGCGAAACATGGCCATTTTCGGTCAATGTATTAGCAAGTCTATACCCTACCATACAATAATCCTTTGTGCCGCTTTTCAAAAAATCAGCAATTTTTTGGAAAGCAGTGCGGCCGTAAAAATCATCCGCATTAACTACCGCAAAAGGCTCTTTTACAACATCCTTGCAGCATAAAATCGCGTGTGAGGTTCCCCAAGGTTTAACACGGTCAGCAGGGCAAACAAAGCCTTCGGGCAAAATGTCATTCTCTTGAAAAACATATTCTACTTTTACTATTTTTTCAATTCGTTTGCCAACCATTGCTTTAAAATCTTCTTCAATAGCGTGCTTAATTACAAATACAACCTTTGTAAAGCCTGCTTTTACAGCATCGTATACCGAAAAGTCAAGCAATACCTCATTATTTCGGCCAACAGGTTCAATTTGCTTAAGACCGCCAAAACGGCTGCCCATACCAGCCGCCATTACAACCAATGTTATATCCTTATTCAAAGTTAATACCCCCAAACAGTATTGTATATTAAGCATTTTATCACATTTTTTTCACTTTTGCAATGATACTTTTAATAAATAAATATTTTATTTGAAATCAAAATAAAGTCTTGAATATTTCAGTGCGCTATGATATTATATTTAGGTATGTTAAAATATCTTTTTAGGAGAAAAAAATGTCATATAGAAGTGAAAATAACCTTGAACAACAAGTGAATCTTAAATATTTTCTTTCCGAAGTTTTAGACAAATGGTATATCATTTTGCTTGTAACATTAATTTCGGTTTCCATTCAGTTCATTAACACAAAATATTTTACCACACCTACTTATGACTCAACCGCAAAAATATACATAATGAATAAGCAAAGCGAAAGTGTTAGTACTGCGGATATTTCTATTTCCACCTATCTCGCAAAGGATTACGAAGAGCTTATTAAGGATAAGGTTATTCTTGAAGAGGTTTCTAAAAGGCTTGGCGGTGTTTATTCGGCAAAACAACTTAGAAAATGTATTGGCATTAATAATCCTGAAAGCACCCGTATTCTTGAAATCACAGTGCGTACAGGCAACGCAGAAAACTCTAAAAAAATCGCAGATTGTATATGCCAAGTTGCACAGGAAAAGATAGTTGAGCTTTTAGGTATAGACCGTGTAACAATATTAGGCGAAGGCGACCTTAACACCAATCCCTCAACCCCAAATCTTGAAAGCCGACTTTTATTAGCCTTTCTAATCGGTATGTCAGCATCATTACTTGCAATTGCTTTTTTCTGTTTTTCAAACAGTAAAATAAAATCCGAACAGGATGTCAACTATATGCTAAATCTTTCTGTTTTAGCGACTATTCCCTATTCAAAAAAGAACACCAAATAATCTCGAAAGGGCATACTTATGAACTTAGATAATATAAATTCTTCGCCTGAAAAATCTTCAAATGTATGTAAAGTAAACTTCAACGCAAAAACCTTTACAGATTTTTCAACAAACGAGGCTTTTAAAACCTTAAGAACAAACCTTTTGTTTTGCAGTGTTGATAATAAGGTTCTCCTTATTTCCAGTGCTAATCCAAACGAAGGCAAAAGCACTATTTCGGCAGAATTATCAAAAAGCCTTGCAGAGATAGACAAAAAGGTACTGCTAATAGACGCTGACCTGCGTAAATCGGTAATGATAACAAACAAAACCGCCCGCAGTTCAATACTCGGTCTTTCTGAATATCTTTCAAATCAAGCAACTCTAAAAGAGGTTTTATACAACACCCAATTAGATAATTTTGATGTAATCTTCAGCGGTGCTTTCCCACCAAACCCCGTTGAGCTTTTAAGTACTGACAGATTTAAAAGCTTGATACTCTCTCTAAAAGAAAAATACGATTACATTATTATTGATACTCCGCCTATTAATTATGTCATTGACGCCGCAATAATTGCAACCGTTTGCGATAGTTCAATTTTAGTTTTCTCTAAGGACAAAACTAAAACCAGTGACGCTATAAAAGCAAAAACTCAGCTTGAAAAAAGCAAATGCAAAATTTTAGGTGCAATAATCAACCAAACCTCTCCTAAGGGTGATGTTTACCGCAAGTATTACTACACCTCACGCAAATACGGAAAATAATTAAAAACGCAGTTTTAAACTGCGTTTTTTGTTATTTCTGGGCATTTTATTTATAGGAGCTGATAAAATGCAAATTTCTATTTGGCAAGACACCTGTAAACCGAATAATTTCCCTGAAATTCAAAATCATACTGAAACAGATGTATTAATTATAGGCGGTGGTATGGCTGGTATTCTTTGCGCTTATTATTTAGAACAAAAAAATGTCAATTACATTCTTTGCGAAGCCAAAAATATTGGCAGCGGTACAACGGCACGTACAACAGCTGTACTTTCCGCACAACATGATATTCTATATAATCACTTAATTAAAAAGAAGGGTGAAGAATATGCAAAGCTTTACCTTGAGGCAAATTTAAAAGCAATAAACGATTTCAGAAAAATTTCAAATAATATATCCTGTGATTTTGAAATATGCCCAACCTACCAGTATTCCGCAAAAAATGATAGCCAACTTAAAAACGAAATAGCCGCACTTAAAAAATTAAATTTTAACGCCAAATTAACAAAAAGTATTCCTTTACCTGTGAAAGCAAAAACGAATCTTTGCTTTCCTATTGGGGCACAGTTTCATCCACTTAAATTCATTTACGGCATTTCAGAAAAACTTAATATATTCGAAAACTCAAAAATAGAAAAAATTGAAGGTACTACCGCCTTTTGTAACGGCTATAAAATATTTGCAAAAAGAATTATTATTTGCAGCCACTTTCCTATTTTAAATAATCACGGTCTATATTTTACAAAACTATACCAAAAAAAATCTTACGTTGTAGCGCTTGAAAATGCCGGTAAATATCACGGTACTTTTGTAGATAAGGATAACGGATTTTATTTCAGAAACTATAAAAACCTTTTACTTGTGGGCGGCGGCGACCACCGAACAGGTCATATTAAAGACGGCTTTAAAAACGTGCGTGATTTTGTAAGCAATAATTTCCCTAATGCTACCGAAAAATATGCTTGGTCAACACAGGATTGTATGAGCCTTGACAATGTTGCCTACATCGGTAAATACAGTAAAAATACGCCTGATATTTATGTTGCAACCGGTTTTAACGAATGGGGTATGACAACATCTATGCTATCTGCCCAAATTTTATGTGATATGGTGTGCGGAAAATCTAATAAATACGAAAAGGTATTTAGCCCCTCAAGAAATATGATTACCCCTCAGCTTTTTGCAAATTTAGGTGAAACTGTTATAAATTTTGCAAATCCCTTTCCTAAACGTTGTACCCATTTGGGCTGTGCGTTAAAATGGAATAAATACGAGCATACCTGGGATTGCGCTTGTCACGGCTCACGTTTCGATGAAAATGGCGAAATTATAAACAACCCTGCCATAAAGGATTTAAAATAAAAAGTGCGGAATTCCCGCACTTTTTTAAATTCTGTTTTTAAAGTTACTTTTATAACCAAAATAATTTTTAAAACAACTTAACAAATGCGTATCACTGTTAAATACTGTCATTCCTAGGTATCTAAGTTTGCCTAACATTATAAGAATTCTTTTTGAAAATAAAGAGCCTATTTTATAGAAAATATACTACCTTTAATTTAAAAACTTTATTTGATTTTCGGTTATTAGCGGATAACTTATAAGCTTATCGCAATCAAGGTTTTCTTTATTCATATCAATAGCCGCTATTTGATGATTTTGATAGGTTTTATAATAATATATTCCTTTATCCGCGTTGCAGCAAGAAGAATAAATTGTAATTTCGTATTTACCGTTTTCAACCTCACAGCAACCTTTTATTTGTGTTACTGAGCCCAAAATATGAAAGAACTGACCTACACTCTCGGTTTCGGATTTACCCGAAACCGAGTTTTCTTTTACAAATGTCGCTCTTACAAAACGCGACTGAGAGGACCAATCCCCCGGTAATCCTATCGCTCCTAAACCTCTGCTATATTCTTTTAGCTTTATATCTCTTAAAAATAAGTTTTTAGGTGGTTTGGCGGATAAATTCATATAATTATTAAGATTAAACATTTGCTCACAAAACGGTGGGTTATTAGTTAATACACCAATAGGATTATCGTAAACCTTTATTCCGTCCTTTACCGCCTCTACCGTTATAGCTTCATTTTTATCCGCAATAATCCAATGAAGCTGCGCCAAAGGTAAATTTTCGCTAAATTTAGTATTCGTAATATTTATATTAGTAAGCTTTAACCTCGCTTCTTTTACACTTTGGCAAGTAGCTAATATATATGGTATAAACTCAAAATGAGCGATATTATCTTTACCTCCAAAAAAATCATTATAATAAGCATTGCCTACGAAATTAAGCGCCGCCATACATAGACCCTTTTCGTTTACAGCATCATAATAAAGCGGATAATCTGCTTCTGTATGCGCCATACCGATAATTGCATAATGATTTTTCAAAGTTTTGCCGTTACTAAAATTAAAAATATAAGCTCTTGGTGTAATTGTAATTTCTTCGCCAAATGAGAATTCATAATCTAAGGTTCTGCCGAAATAAAAATCATTTGTTTTATATGTTATTGCTGTACACATAATATTCCCCCATTTAATAAATATTTTTGCAAGCAAAACAACTTATTATACAAAAAAAGCATAATGCAAAACTGCATTATGCTTTTAACTTTAATCAAAAAAATCTTTAACCTTATCCATAAAGCTTTTACGCTTATTGTAGTTTTTATCGTCCATAAGACCGTCAAACTCTTTAAGCTTTTCTTTTTGTGCTTTGGATAAATCGCGAGGTACTTCAACCACTATCTTAACATATTGGTCGCCTCTGCCTGAATAGCGCAAACGCTGAATACCCTTACCCTTAAGCTTGAATTCATCGCCCGGTTGAGTACCCTCGTGAATAGTGAACTTAACCTTACCGTCAAGCGTTGGAACCGTAATTTCCGCACCTAAAGCCGCCTGTGTAAAGGTAATCGGAATTTCGCAATATACATCATATCCGTCGCGTTCAAAAATAGCGTGTGGACGAACATTAACATTAACTCTAAGGTCACCGCTCGGTCCACCGTTTATGCCGCTATCTCCCGCACCGCGTAGGCTTATAATCTGACCGTCATCAATACCTGCAGGGATTTCCACAGTTTGCTCAACAGTATGGCGTATTCTGCCCTTACCCTTACAAACATCGCAAGGATTTTCAATAATTTTACCACTTCCGTTACAGTGATTACAAACCTGTTGAGTCTGCATAACACCAAAAGGTGTACGCTGTGTAGCCATTACATGACCGCTACCGTGACAAACAGGACAAGTTTTAGCAGTTGTGCCCTTTTTAGCACCGCTACCACCGCATTCGGTACAATTATCAATCTTAGTTACCTTAACAGTCTTTTTACAACCCTTTGCAGCTTCTTCAAACGAAATTGTAACCGAAGCCGTTGTATCATTACCGCGTCTTGGTGCGTTAGGATTAGAGCGTCTTGTATTACCGCCAAAACCGCCGCCAAAGAAAGAGCTGAATATATCGCCCAAATCACCGAAATCACCTGTAAAGCCGCCACCAAAGCCACCGCCGCCGTATCCGCCGCCTGCGCCAAAGTTAGGGTCTACACCTGCGTGACCGAATTGGTCATACCTTGAACGCTTTTCTTTGTCGGATAAAACCTCGTAAGCCTCGTTAACCTCTTTAAAGTTCTTTTCCGCTTCCGCATCTCCGGGATGTAAATCAGGATGGTATTTTTTTGCTGCTTTTCTGTATGCTTTTTTAAGGTCATCATCAGAAACAGATTTATCTACTCCTAAGACCTCATAATAATCTCTTTTATCAGCCAAAACAATTCTCCTACTTCAATGTATGTATGAGCTTCTTCGTTTTGCGAAGAAGCTCTAATTACGCATTACGAATTATTTATTTGTCTTCTGCGTCGGTATAGTCTGCTTCGTAAACATTAGGGTCTGCATTACCTGCGTCGCCTGTAGGAGCACCCTCAGCACCTTGAGGATTAGCAGCCTTGTAAATCTTTTCGCTTATTGCAAAAATTTCCTTTTGGAGCTCTTCCTGCTTAGCCTTAATAGCGTCAATATCCTCGCCCTTTAATGCTTCCTTAAGTGCTTCCTTAGCAGCTTCAAGCTTGCCCTTTTCTTCTTCGGTAAGCTTGTCGCCTAAATCGGTAATAGTCTTTTCGGTTGTGTAAATCATTTGGTCAGCATTGTTGCGAACGTCAACATCTTCGCGACGCTTCTTGTCCTCTGCTGCATATTCTTCAGCTTCCTTAACTGCCTTATCAATATCTTCTTTAGACATATTGGTGTTAGAGGTGATTGTAATATCATTTTCTTTACCTGTGCCTAAATCCTTAGCAGAAACGTGTACAATACCGTTAGCGTCAATATCAAAGGTAACTGCAATTTGTGGAACACCGCGAGGTGCAGATGCAATACCGTCAAGGTGGAATACACCTAAGGTCTTATTATCTCTTGCGAATTCGCGTTCACCTTGTAATACGTGTACTTCAACAGAAGTCTGACCGTCAGCTGCGGTAGAGAAGATTTGGCTCTTCTTAGCGGGGATGGTTGTGTTTCTGTCGATAACCTTTGTAGAAATACCGCCCATTGTTTCAATACCGAGGGAGAGAGGTGTAACGTCGAGAAGCAATAAGCCCTTAACATCGCCACCAAGCACACCTGCTTGTAAAGAAGCGCCGAGAGCTACACATTCATCGGGGTTAATGCCCTTGAATGGTTCCTTGCCCATAAAGTTCTTAACTGCTTCTTGAACAGCAGGGATTCTTGAAGAACCACCAACCATAAGAACCTTGTTAATTTCGTCTTTTTGGAGTCCTGAGTCAGCAAGCGCCTGACGAACAGGAGCCATTGTAGCCTCTACTAAGTCTGCAGTAAGCTCGTTAAACTTAGCGCGAGTTAAGGTTGTTTCAAAGTGCATAGGAACTGTTGAGTCTGCAGTGATGAAAGGAAGATTAATGTCGGTAGTAGTCATACCGGAAAGGTCAATCTTTGCCTTTTCTGCAGCTTCCTTAACGCGTTGCATAGCCATTTTGTCATTTGCAAGGTCAATACCCTGTTCCGCTTTAAAGGTTGCTACGATGTAGTCCATAACTCGCTTATCAAAGTCGTCGCCGCCGAGCTTGTTGTTACCTGCAGTTGCAAGAACTTCTTGTACGCCGTCGCCCATTTCGATAATAGATACGTCGAAAGTACCGCCGCCAAGGTCATAAACCATAACCTTTTGGTCGTCTTCCTTATCAATACTGTAAGCCAAAGCAGCAGCAGTAGGCTCCTTTATAATTCTCTTAACCTCAAGGCCTGCAATTTTACCTGCATCCTTGGTTGCCTGACGCTGAGCATCGGTAAAGTAAGCAGGAACAGTAATAACTGCTTCTGTAACAGTTGTACCAAGATAGCTTTCAGCATCTGCTTTTAATTTCTGTAAAATGATAGCTGAAATTTCTTGAGGTGTATATTTTTTACCGTCAATTTCAACTGTGTTTGCAGTACCCATATCACGCTTAATAGAACTGATTGTTCTGTCAGGGTTAGTAATAGCTTGACGCTTTGCAACCTGACCTACCATTCTTTCACCTGTTTTAGAAAAAGCTACAACAGACGGTGTTGTTCTTCCGCCCTCTGCATTAGCGATTACAACCGGCTCGCCGCCTTCCATAACTGCTACGCAAGAGTTTGTTGTACCTAAGTCAATACCAATAATTTTTCCCATAATAATTCTCCTTAATATAATGTTGTTTTAGTTAGCTACTTTTACCATAGCGGCACGGATAACCGTATCGCCTATTTTATAACCCTTCTGCAAAACCTGGGCAATAACGTTTTCGCCAAGACTTTCGTCCTCTATATGCATTACTGCTTCGTGCAATTCGGGGTTAAATGTATCGCCCTCGGCAGCGATTTCTACAATGCCTAAATTTGAAGCAATACCTTCGAACTGCTTTACAATCATTTCAATTCCCTTAATATAATCGGGATTTGTTTTGTCTGTTGAAGCGGCTCTATCAATATTATCAAGTATCGGCAAAAGCTGTTTAATTAAACCTGCTTTTGCAAATTCGGCAACTGTTGTTTTTTCGCGCTCGGTGCGTTTTTTGAAATTATCAAACTCGGCAGCGGTTCGCAAAAGCAAATCATTCTTTTGCTCAAGCTCCTGCTTTAAAGCTTCAATTTCCAAATCCTTTTTATTCTTCTTTTTTTCGGGCTTTTCATTTGAAGCTTCTTGCCGTTTAACATCTGTATCTGCCACGAAATCAATCCTCCATATTCTTTAAGAAATTTATAGTAAATTTCCGTTTGACTTTCACTGACCTTTATTGACTTTCTATATTTTAGCGTATGTTTTTCCATTTGTCAAGGGTTTTTTAAAATTTTCTTTGACTTTCCCTGACTATTAACAATTTATTTACAAATTATCCCTAAAAACACAAAAAAACAGCCAAAAAATCGACTGTTTTTTTATCTTATATTTACTTACCAACACAGAACTTACGGAAAATTTCGTCGGTTACCTCGTTGGTTGCCCGCTTACCTGTTAGTTCAAATAACGCCGCCAACGCATCATCCACACAAACGCCTACGGCATCCATAGTCTGACCGCACTCTAAAGCTGAAATTGCTTCCCGAACCCCGTCAAGCGCTCTTTCGGCGCAAGCGCGTTGGCGCTCGCCCATAAGCACTGCAGAATCGGGACTTAAATTAGCAGTGCCGGAAATTTCGGCAATTTCCTTTGATAATTCTTCATATCCTGTTTTAAGCTTTGCAGAAATTTCTACAACCGAAAATTCGCCGAAAGCCGATAAATCAATTTTATTTTCCAAATCAGTTTTATTTATAATTATAATTGTGTTTTTATTTTTAATGCTTGAGATTAATTCGTAATCATCCTTATCAAGCGCACTTGTGCCGTCAAACACCGCAAGCACTAATTCGGCAGAGTTTATTCTTTCCTTTGCCTTTTCTACGCCAATACTTTCAACCGTATCGTCAGTATTATGTATTCCCGCAGTATCAGCAAGACGAAGTGTAATATCCCCTACCGTTACGGTATCCTCAATAACATCGCGCGTTGTACCTGCAACATCGGTTACAATAGAGCGCTCAGCACCGCTTAGCATATTCATTAAGGTAGATTTACCAACATTTGGCTTGCCTACAATTACTGTTTCAATACCCTCGCGTAAAATTCTTCCCGCATCGTAGGTGGAAAGCATATTTTCAATTTCACTCTTTGCAGAGTTTAACATACTTAAGAAATTATCGTAATTAAGTCCCTCAATGTCCTCATCGGGATAATCCGAAAAAGCCGCAATTGAAGCATCGGCAGATACTAAATCACTTTCAATTTTATCTATCTTTTGAGCTACGCCGCCGATATGCGCCGCACGAGATAACCTTAACTCAGACTCACTCCTTGCGCTAATTAAGCCCATAACACTTTCAGCCTTAGTTAAATCTAATTTACCGTTTAGGAATGCTCTTTTAGTGAATTCGCCCGCCTCTGCCAAAAAAGCGCCGTTTTGCAATATAACACGCAAAACCGCCTTGAGCATAAGTCTGCCACCGTGGATAGAAATCTCTACAACATCTTCACCCGTATAGCTTTTGGGCGCGCGGAAAACAAGCGCTACCGCATCGTCAAGCACGGTATCGTTATCCTTAATTTCGCCGTAAAGTGCAGAATACCCCTTTAATTCACACAAGGCTTTTCCCGAAAAGGAACAAAAAACCTTATCGGCTATTTCTATTGCATTATCGCCCGATATTCTTATAACGCCTATCGACCCCTCGCCTAAGGGTGTAGCGATAGCGGCAATTGTACGCATACTCATTTTCTTCACTCCCAAAACATTCTACCACAAGCACACCGTTTTTTCAATAAAAAGAAAAAGAGATGTAACCTTAAGTTACATCTCTTTGTGTTGGCATCTACCTATTTTCCCAGGCAGCCTCCCGCCAAGTATCATCGGCGCAAGCGAGCTTAACTTCCGTGTTCGGTATGGGAACGGGTGGACCCTCGCCGCAATCAACACCAACTGTGTGTCACCTTCAGGCGACTTTGCTATAATACCACACCGTATTCCATTTGTCAAGCACTTTTTTAAAAAAATTTTAAAATTTTTAAAGCAATATACAAACCAAGCCATTACAGCCTTCATTTATTACCCTTTCAACCGTTTCTTGCACTCGCATTCTCGCATCCACAGGCATTCTTGCAAGCTTAGTATGAAGTCCCTCGTTTACAAGCTCGTGCAAGGATTTACCGAATATATTAGAATCCCAAATTTTAACAGGGTCCTCTTCAAAACCCGAAAGCAAATACATAATTAAATCTTCCGACTGTTTTTCACTGCCAACAATAGGACTTACCTCAGTAGTGATATTTGCTTTCATTAAGTGAATTGATGGCGCAGATGCACGAAGCCTTACACCGTAGCGTCCACCCTGTTTTACAATTTCGGGTTCTTCCAAAGCCAATTCTTCTATATCAGGCATAATAATACCGTAACCTGTTGCCTCAACCTCGTCTAAAGCACCCTTAACCTTTTGGTATTCCTTCTTCATTGACGCTAATTCCTTTATATTTTCCATTAATTCCTGCTCGTCACTAATTTCAAGTCCTGTTGTTTGGGCTAAAATTTTATAAAATAGCGACGGCTTAATATTAAGAGTTACCTCGGCGCTACCATTACCAAGATTTATTTCATTAATAAAGGCGTTTTCTATGCTTTCGCTTTCTTTGAAGCCCTTTTCAAAACGCGCAATATCTCTGATATGCTTAATATCCTTTGCCGTTTCGCGAATTTTAGAAGTGATTTCGCTTCTAAGCGGATGGTCAAACGGCAAAGTATTTACCCACTTTGGAAAACAAACACCTATTTCTTTTACAGGAAATTCAAATAAAACGCGCGATAAAATTCCCTTAATATCCTCCATATCTAATTCAAGACAGTTAATAGGGGTTACAGGCACACCGTATTTTGCGGATAATTCTTCTGCAGTAGATTTTGCTTCTGCAGATTCAGGATACATACAGTTAAGAAGCACTATAAACGGCTTATTTATCGCTTTAAGCTCATCAATAACGCGTTCTTCGGCTTCGGCGTATTCCTCGCGCGGAATATCGCTAATACTGCCGTCGGTAGTAATTACAAGACCTATTGTTGAATGTTCGTTAATAACCTTTTGTGTGCCTATTTCGGCAGCCATATTAAAAGGCACGGCTTCCTTAAACCACGGTGTCATAACCATTCGCGGTTCGTCGCCTTCAATATACCCTAAAGCGCTAGGTACAATATAACCCACACAGTCAATAAGCCTTACATTCATTTTTGCCGAACCCTCGATAGAAATTTCGGCGGATTTTTCGGGTATAAATTTAGGCTCGGTGGTCATTATCGTTCTGCCGGAGGAGGATTGCGGTAATTCATCATTAGCGCGCTCCTTTTGATATTCGCCCGACATATTAGGCAACACCAATTTATCCATAAACTGCTTTATAAAGGTAGATTTTCCCGTTCGTACAGGGCCTACAACGCCTATGTAAATATCACCGCCCGTACGGTCGGCGATATCCTTATATATATTGGTATTACTCATAGCTTTTCCTCCGTTTTAAATCAACATTTCTTTGTAAAATACTATGCACCACAATTTTCTTTTATGACAAACTATATTTTTAAGAATAGTATAGAGTGAATAGGAGGATTTTTTATTATGAATCTATTTGAATTACAGTCGGGCGAAAAATGTCTGATTGATAAAATAGCTATTACGGGCAGTATGCGAAGAAGGCTTTTAGATTTGGGGTTAGCACCCGATACCAAAGTTGAGTGCGTAGGCAAAAGTCCGTTAGGTGACCCAAAAGCATTTTTAATAAGAGGTGCAGTTATAGCGCTAAGAGAAGACGACTGCCGAAGAATTTTTATTAAGGATGTGATTTAAGTGGGGAATCCAATTTCACATAACATTACGGTAGCAATCGCGGGTAATCCCAATGTTGGAAAAAGCACAATTTTTAATGCGCTTACAGGTATGAAGCAACACACAGGCAATTGGACAGGCAAAACCGTAAGCACTGCAAAGGGCTACTGCAAAAGCGAAAAACACACCTACGAATTTGTTGATATACCCGGTACTTATTCATTAATGGCGCATTCCTTTGAGGAAGAGGTTGCAAGAAATTATTTGTGTTTTTCAAGACCCAAGGCGGTAATAGTTGTATGTGACGCGACTTGCTTAGAACGGAATTTAAACCTTGTTTTGCAAACAATGGAAATTACTAAAAATATTATTGTTTGTGTAAATTTGCTTGATGAAGCCAAGCGCAAAAAAATCAAGGTAGATTTAAAACTGCTTGAAAAACGGCTCGGGGTTACTGTAATCGGCACAGTAGCGCGCAGTAAAAAAAGCATAAAGCAATTACTTTATGCTCTTGATGAACTTATTGATACAAATTCCGTAGGTTATACCGTAAAATATCCCGACATAATAGAGAACGCCATTACCATTTTAGAGGATACATTAAAAGAAAAATTAGATAAAAAGCTTAATTCTCGTTGGCTATCCTTAAAGCTTTTAGAAACCGATTTTTTATTATCAAAGGAAATAAAGGAATATTTAGGCGAAAGCCTTTTCGAGGATTTAGAAATCAAAGCGGCAATTAAAAAAGCAAGTAATTACTTACTTGAAAACAATATAACAGACGATATTTTTAAAGATATTCTTGTATCGGAAATATTAAAAAGCAGTGATATTCTTTTAAATGGAGTAATAAAAACAAGAAAATGCAAGGGTGCAGACTTTGATAGAAAATTAGATAAAATACTAACAAGCAAGGCATTCGGTTTTCCTATTATGATAATACTCTTTGCTTTAATATTTTGGATAACCATAAGCGGTGCGAATTATCCGTCCGCCTTACTTTCGAAATTTCTGTTTTTTATAGGCGACTGTATTTTAAAGCTTTTAAAAACACTAACCGCTCCCATTTGGCTACAAGAAATCTTGGTTTTTGGCATTTGGCGAACACTCGCTTGGGTAGTAAGCGTAATGCTACCGCCTATGGCGATATTTTTTCCGCTTTTTACCTTGCTTGAAGATTTAGGGTATCTACCGAGAATTGCCTACAACCTTGATAAACCGTTTAAAAAATGTAACGCTTGCGGAAAACAAGCGCTTACAATATGTATGGGATTTGGTTGTAATGCCGTTGGTGTTTCGGGTTGCAGAATTATAGACTCCCCTCGTGAGCGCTTACTCGCAATACTTACTAACAACCTTGTACCCTGCAACGGCAGATTTCCAACAATCATTACAATTATAACAATGTTTTTTTGTTTGGGAAGCGGTATTTATTCTTCGCTTTTTTCGGCTATTATTCTAACCTTAGTTATAATTTTCGGGCTTTGTATGACCTTTTTAGTAACTAAATTACTCTCTATAACCGCCCTTAAAGGCAGTCCGTCGTCCTATACCTTAGAGCTACCACCTTATAGAAAACCGCAAATTGCAAAGGTGATTGTACGCTCGGTTTTTGATAGAACGCTTTTTGTATTAGGCAGAGCCGTTTCGGTTGCCGCCCCTGCAGGTCTTATAATATGGCTTTTAGCTAATATTCATATCGGCAATATTTCGGTTTTAAGTATTTGCGCTGACTTTTTAGACCCGATTGCCAAATTAATAGGGCTTGATGGCGTAATTTTAATCGCCTTTATTTTAGGCTTTCCCGCTAACGAAATAGTAATACCTATTATAATAATGGCTTATATGCAAACAGGAAGCCTTACCGAACTTTCTTCCCTTTCCGAGCTACACAGTTTATTTATTACTAATGGTTGGACATTTATAACC
>JAZOTR010000052.1:0-6037 GCA_045657745.1 Acutalibacteraceae bacterium | reverse complement strand
GTAAAATAATCCTTACGCTCGGTAGTTTTAAAATATCTCAAATATTTTCCGCTCTCAGCGTCATACTTAAATACCGATTTATAGCTATTTGAAAACGGAACATTAACAGTATTTGCAATGTTTGTATATGTAATATTAGTTTCACTGTCCGCAAAGGTTTGCCACGGTGTTGCTTTTGTAAGCTTGGTGTTATATTTGTTGTTTAAAAAATAATTCCAAATTTTATCACCGTAGCCATACAAGGTATGCTCACTTGATAATCCGTTCTTTTCGCGGTAGCCTGCATTGTTTGTGCCAAGTGCAAAGGTTTGAGTATCCTTAAGATGAGGTGCCGCATAGGTTGGGTCTTGACCGTGATGAACATAAATAGCGCTGTGTCCCATTGCTAAATCAATATATGGATAACGGGCAGAACGAACAGTACCTATTTTTTCAACGCTTGCAATATCCTGATATACTGCCATCAAACGAGTGATTCCGCCCTCAACCTCGGTTTCATAAACTATATCTGCCTTTGTAAGACCTGCTTGAACCTTTTGAGCAATAGAAATATTATTTACCATTACAGCAACGGGTCTGTTTTGTGATTGTTCAAGTGTTAAATCCTCAATACCGGTTAAGGGATTCGCATAATATACTACCTTAGGTGCACTTTCAGTCGGTGCTGATACCTCCGTTAAATCACTTGTGATTTCTTGTTTGTTACAGCCCACACAGCAAAGCATTAAAGCCGCTAAAGTTAAAGCCAAGATTTTCCTATACATTGTGTTCTCCTCCTGAAAATGCGTTAATATATCTACAATATATACTATACTACATTTCTCATCACAAATCAACAAAAAAAGAGCTTATTTTCAAAAAATAAGCTCTTTAATTTTATTCTTCCTCTTGAATTGGAAGTTCGTGAACACCTATGCGTTCTATGCGGTATCCGTCAACCTTTAAAACAGTAATTTCTAAGTTTTCAAATGTGAAATTATCGCCCTCGCTTACTTCGCCTTCGAGCATAGTAAGAGTCCAACCGCCAACAGTTGCCGTATCGCCCTCAAAATCTTCGTTTTCATCAATATCAATATCAAATTCATCAAAGAAATCGTAAACACGCATATCGCCGTCAGCTTCAAAGTGGGTGTCGTCTATACAAACAAACTCGCGTTCAATTTCATCCGACTCGTCAAAAATTTCGCCAACAAGCTGTTCTAAAACATCTTCCATAGTAAGAATACCCATTGTGCCGCCGTACTCATCAAGCACAACTACCATGTGGCACTTATTTTCTTTCATTTTTTCAAGCACATCGGGCAAAGGCATTGTTTTATGAACAAAATTTACAGGCAATAATAAATCCCTGAAATTAACCTTTTTGCCACTAACATAAGCTTTATAAAAATGGTTAAGATGAAGTATACCTATAATATTATCGGTTGTATCCTCGTAAACGGGAATTCTTGAATAAATAAATTCCTCGCACTTTCGAACATTTACTTCATACGGGTCGCGAATGTCGATGCATTCCATATCAACCCTGTGGGTTATAATTTCGTAAGCTAAAACATCATCAAAGTCAAGCGCGTTCTGCAACAAATCGCAATCTTCTTCATCAAGAATGCCCTCTTCCTCAACTATATCAATAATGTTTTCAAAGTCGTCCTCCGAAACAGCCTCACTATCGGTTACGCTTTTTTCCCAAAGTTTTGACACAAGGCTTACAATCGCCATTACAATTACTGTTAACGGCTTTAATACAAGTGACAAAACATAAATCGGAACTGCCGCCATAACGCAGAAGCTTTCGGGGATTTGTTTTGCTATAACCTTAGGCATAATTTCACCAAAGGTTAATACTAAAATAGTCATAATAACGGTGGAAGCCCACGCATAGTCGTCACCCCACCATGAAATAACAATCAAGGTTGCTACCGTAGAGGATGCCATATTAACTATGTTATTACCAACCAAAATAGTGCTTAATACATTTTCGTAATCTTCCCTTATTCTAAGGGCAGTTTTTAAAGCAAAGCCTTCTCCGTCCTTGCCGCGACTTTTAAGGCGTACAGGGTTCACAGCCGAAAAGGCTATTTCCGAGCCCGAGAAAAATGCAGACGCGCAAAGGAATAAGAATATTGCTATGTATCTAATTATATTACTCATTGTCGGCACCTCCTATGTCGTCCTCGTCATAGATTTCGCCAACAAGTTCTTCCAAAATATCCTCAACAGTTAAGATACCGATTACTTCCCCTTCGCCGTTTCGCACAAAGCTTAAGTTTCTGCGATGGTTACTCATTTGGGTTAATACATCATCAATCGGCACATCGTCGTTGACATAAAAAGGATAGTCAATTATACTTGCTAAAATAACATTACTCTTATACTTCATATACGACTTGAGGAATTTGCGTATATGCAAAATACCTTTAATGTTACCCTTTCTGTCAACAACAGGTATTCTGGAATGTACAGAGTTTTTAACAATTTCAAGAATCTGGGTTGTTTTACTTGCGGTACATATTTTGAGAACATCGTCCCAAGGTACCATAATTTCTTTTGCGGTTAAATCCGAGAAATGCAAAGCCGATTTCATAAGCTCGCCGCGTTCTTCGCCAAAATCCTCTTCCTCGGAAATATTTTCAACAATGTCATTAAGTTCTTCTTCGGTCATTGTAACCTGATTTTCCATATGCTTTTTAAACGGCTTTGAAGCTAAAGCCGAAATGGCAGTAAATAAAAGTGAAAAAGGTTTTAATACTTTCATTAAGCTAATTAAAAATACCGCGGAAACCTCAGCAAAAGCCTCGTTACATGAACGCGCAAAACACTTAGGTATCATTTCGCCGAAAATGAAAACTACTATTGTAACAATAACGGTTGAAAGGGTTACCCAAGCCGCACCTAACGGGGCTGTAATAACCGTTGCAAGCGTAGCGCAGCCAATATGCGCCACATTGTTACCGATAAGCAAAACAGATAATGCTTCATCAAAATTATCGAGTATGTAAAGCACTCGTTTAGCGCTTTTCTGCCCTTTTGAAGCCTTGCTTATCATATGTATTTTGTTAAGCGATGCCAAAGAAATTTCTGTGCCTGCAAAAAAGGCACTTAAGAGAATAAAAATTACAAAAAGAATAATATTCCCCGCCGGACTGTCGTCCACAAAAACCAACTCCTTATAATGTATAATTGCTTATATAATATATTATTTTATAGTCTTTGTCAATAAAATAATATATCTTGACAGTTATTTTATAACACCTTATAATTTATATAAATATTTCCCTGTACTTGCGGCTTTGCAACATTGAAATGCAATCATCTTGCACTACAATTATATGGTCTAAAAGCTTTACTCCCATTTGTTGCAACGTCATTTTGATTGATTTAGTCATTTCAACATCCGCATCACTCGGAAGTGCATTTCCTGAAATGTGATTATGGGATATGATTACACAAGCGGCATTTCTTTTAAGCACTATTTTTACAACATCCCTTACCGAAACGCCAACGCTTGAAACATCGCCCTCTACAACCTTATCACAAGCAATTAAATTTCCGTCATTATCAAACGATGTCACCATAAACACTTCATTTTTATATCCGAAATATTTCTTTATAATGAAATTACATATATCGTCCATATTCGTGAATTTAAGCTTTGTTGCAACCTTCTCGCTTTGATATTTCTTAAACAACGGCAGCATTAGCTTTATTAATATTGCAGTATTTTCGCCTACTCCTTCAACCCTTTGTAAATCGGTGATTTCCGCTTCAAGCACACCCGAAATACTGCCAAATTCTTTTAAAAGCAAATGTGCAGTTTCGTTTGTATCCTTACGCGGAATTGCAAAAAATAAAAGCATTTCGAGTATTTTATGCGGTGGCACATCGTCTGCAAAACCGTGCTCTAAAAACTCTTTGCGCATTCGTTCCCTATGTTCTTTGTGTAAATCGTTTGCCATTTGTATTCCTCTTTACTAAAAATTTTCTTTGCAAGGTGTAATAATGAAAGAATTTATAATAACTAAAAATGATGCTACGCTAAGGCTTGATAAATTTATTCAAAAAAATTGCCCTACCTTGCCTAGCTCTCTTATGTTTAAATATATCCGCACTAAAAGAATTAAAGTAAATTCAAAGCGTGCAGAAATAAGCACCCGTTTATGCGAAGGTGATGTTGTTTCCGCCTATATTAACGACGAGTTTTTCACAGAGGTTAAGCCTAAATATGACTTTTTGTCGGCATCTAAAAATATAGACATTGTATATGAAGACAATAATATATTACTCGCCAACAAAAAGCAAGGGCTATTAGTTCATCCCGATAAAAACGAGTACGGCGATACACTTATTGCCCGTATTCAGCACTATCTATACGATAAGGGAGAATACGATCCCTCTTGCGAAAACAGCTTCCGCCCTGCACTTGCAAACCGTATTGACCGTAACACAGGCGGTATTGTAATAGCTGCAAAAAACGCTGAGGCTTTACGCATTTTGTGCGATAAAATCAAGTGCCGTGAAATCGACAAGCGTTATTTAACGGTTGTGCACGGTACACCCAAACAAAAATCTGCAACACTTGAAGGCTTTTTGGAAAAGAACGAGGATAAAAACAAGGTTTACCTTTTAAAAAATAAAACCGAAAACGCTCGAACCATTAAAACTAAATACACCGTTTTGCAGTCTGAAAACAATCTTTCTCTTTTAGAAATTGAGTTAATAACAGGCAGAACGCACCAAATCAGAGCGCACATGTCTTCTATCGGTCACCCTCTTTTAGGTGACGGTAAATACGGAAAATTAAAGAACGATAAAAAGTTAGGTTTTAACAAGCAAGCACTTTATTCTTATAAATTAACCTTTGATTTTACAACCGATGCAGGTATTTTAAACTACCTGAACGGGAAAACCTTTACCGTAAACGAGGTTTGGTTTGCTGACCAACTTTTCGGTGATGATTATAAAAAGTTACTTAAATAATACCACATTTCGGGATATATTTCAATTAAATCAAAAACATTTAATTCTTTACTTTTATATTCTATTTTGTTACAATAAATAAAAATACTTTTGGTTGGTGAAAATTATGTATAATATCGGTGTAGACCTTGGCGGTACTAATATCGCCATTGGTATAGTTGACGAAAATTATAAAATTGTTTTAAAGGATAAGGTGCCCACCCGTACCGAAAGACCTACAAGCGAAATTATTGACGATATGGCAAATCTTTGCAAGTCACTTGTAGAACGCCTTAACATCACTTTTGACGATATCGGTTATGCAGGCATTGCAGCCCCCGGTTCAATCGACCCCGTAAACGGTGTTGTAAGATATGCAAACAATATTAATATGTCTGACTATCCAATAGCCGAAGAACTTAAAAAACGTATTCCACTCAAAAAGGTTTACGTTGAAAACGATGCTAACGCAGCCGCATTAGCAGAAGCAAAAGCAGGCGCAGGCAAAGGACTCAACGATGTTATTATGATAACTCTCGGTACAGGCGTTGGCGGCGGTATTGTTATTGGCGGAAAGCTTTATTCCGGCTTTAACTATGCAGGAGCTGAGCTTGGACACACTGTTATAGAAGCAAACGGCAGACCTTGCACTTGCGGAAGAAAGGGTTGCTTTGAAGCATACAGCTCTGCAACAGGTCTTATTAATATGACTAAAGAAAAATTAGCCGCAACTAAAGACACTGTTATGTGGGAAATGGTAGGTGGCGACATTAATAATACAAGCGGACGCACCGCTTTTGACGCTTCCCGCAAGGGCGACAAGGCAGGTCAAGAGGTAGTGGATATGTACATTAGCTACTTAGCTTGCGGTCTTGCTAATATGATTAACATTTTCCAACCCGAAGTGCTTTGCATTGGCGGCGGTGTTTGCGGCGAGGGTGATTACCTTTTAAATCCCCTTAAAGAATTAATTAAGGCTAACACCTACGGCTATGAAAGACAGGAAAGAAACACCGAACTTAAAATTGCAGAACTCGGAAACGATGCAGGCATTATTGGTGCCGCTTCATTAGGATAAAAA
>JAZOTR010000051.1:0-3108 GCA_045657745.1 Acutalibacteraceae bacterium | reverse complement strand
ATAAATATGCTTTTGTCTTCAATTTACAATATGGCAGACACATATTTTGTAACAAGCCTTGGCGAGAGCGCAATAGGCGGTGTTGGTATAGTTTTTTCAATTCAGTCGCTTATTCAGGCGGTAGGCTTTGGTGTTTCAATGGGCGGCAGCAGTATTGTTTCGCGAAAGTTAGGCGAAAAGGATAACGCTTCTGCCAATCGCTACGCTTCAAGTTCGATAGTTATGGGACTCACCCTAGGTCTTGCAATAGCAGCGCCCTTAACCCCTAAATTAAATACAAAAATAAAAATCGGGTCTAATGCCATATTAATAAGTCCGCCCGAAAGACCTACAAGCATTGAAAAGGTAGCTCTTCCCTCAGCATGTAAAAGCGGTCCTAATACAAACGAGGTGCACATTAAGGGCGCCGCAATAAGTATAACCGTTGCATAATCGCGGGCGTAAGGCAAAATAGTTTCGGTAGCACCTATTATTCTTAAAAGCGGATTTAAAATCGAAAGGCAGATTACCGCTATTGTAAGACCTAAAGTAAGACCCATAACAATTGAGCTTGAAGCGTATTTATTTGCAGCAGCGTTATCCTTTTCGCCAAGTCTTCGCGAAACGATACTACTTCCGCCCATTGAAACACCAAAGCCAACCGCCTGAATAAGCGACTGTATAGAAAAAACTATACCAACACCGCCGATTGCGCTTTCGCCAAGGCTTGTTACAAAATATGTATCCGCCATATTGTAAATAGAGGACAAAAGCATATTTACAACCGACGGTAATGAAAGTGAAACCAAAAGCCTGTTTATTGGCGTTTCGGTCATTTTTTTATGTTGTAGTTCACTTATGTTTCTTTGCATTTTTATTTCCTTTAAAAAGCCACCCTACCGGGTGGCTTATATTTTAGTCGTCACTAAAGCGTTCACATTTGCAAGCAAAAAACACATAAATAAGCACAATTGCAAGTGCCAAGCCTATTGCGAAAATAATCAAAGGAATCATAGCCTCGATTATAGTGCTTGCGAACATTGTACCTATAATTGCGCCTACCACTAAAGCCAAAAATATTGCTAATATAGCAACTACTCTGCTAACGCAAAATCTTGTAAGGCAGGAGCATTCGCTTGCATTACCGTTTACACATCTGTTATATAACATACTTCCACACCCTTAAAATTATTGACCGAAGTCATTAATATTATATGTGAAATTATATTAGACGTTACTATTTCATAAACTCGTACATCGCGCGGTAGCACATATAAACATCAAGTTTAGAGGTAGTTTCAAATGGCGCGTGCATTGAAAGTACAGGAACACCCAAATCAACAACATCTACACCCATATTTGCAATATACATAGCAACTGTTCCGCCGCCGCCTAAGTCAACCCTGCCAAGCTCACCGGTTTGCCAAACGATACCTGCCTTTTCAAGCATAGCTCTAACATAAGCCATATATTCCGCCGAAGCATCCGATGTGCTTGATTTTCCTCTTGCGCCTGTGTATTTTGTAACAACAACGCCATAATTTAAGAAAGCCGCATTTCTTCTATCCATAACCTCAGGGAAAGTGGGGTCGAAGCCTGCGCTAACATCAGCAGAAAGACATTTTGAGTTACGAAGTGCCACAGTATAGTCAACCTTTTGCATTTTGGCAATATCTCCTACTACATAACGCAAAAAGTCGGACTCAAGACCTGTGTTACCCATAGAGCCGATTTCTTCCTTGTCGGCCAAAATTGCAATAGCGGTTTTTTCGGGAGCCGAAATTTCAAGTATTGCGCTTAAAGCAGGATAAGCGCAAACCCTGTCATCCTGACCGTAAGCGCCTATAAGTGAACGGTCAAGCCCAATGTCACAAGCCTTGTAAGCAGGTACAATTTCAAGCTCTGCCGATAAGAAATCCTCTTCGCAAATACCGTATTTTTCGTTAAGAAGCTGTAAAATATTTAATTTTACAAGTTCACTGCCTTCGTCTGCTTTAAAAGGATGAGAACCAATTAAAACATTAAGTTCTTCGCCCTTAATACCCTCGTTTAAAGTGCGCTTACTTTGTTCCTGCGCTAAGTGGGGCAATAAATCGTTAATAACAAACTTTGGCTCGTCGTCACTCTCGCCTATTGAAACTTCTTTAACAGTACCGTCCTTTAAAACAAACACGCCGTGAAGCGCTAACGGAACTGCAGTCCACTGATATTTCTTAATACCACCGTAATAGTGGGTTTTGAAAAGTGCTAACTCACTATCCTCATAAAGCGGACTTGGTTTAAGGTCCAGACGCGGACAGTCAATATGCGCCGCAGTAATATTAACACCGTTTTCTACATTCTGCTTACCGACTACCGCAAAAGCAACCGTTTTACCGCGGTTATTAAAGTAAACCTTATCCCCCGCTTTATAGGCTTTTCCAATTTCGAAAGGAACAAAGCCATTAGCTTTTGCTAATTCTATTGCAGTTTTAACTGCTTCACGCTCGGTTTTAGCATTGTCCAAAAACTTTTTATAGCCTTCAGCATAATCACTTGCCAATTTTAAGGTTTCGTCATCTACAACAGTTCTTCCGTTTTTACGGTTTAAAAAAAGTTTTTCTTTTAATTCCTTAATGTCACTCATAGCTATCTCCTTATCCAAAAATTTCTGTCAAAACGTTTTCAAAGTTTTTTAAAAAAGTTTGCTCGTCAGAATTGTTATATATTATATAATCTGCATTTTCTTTGTAAAAATTATCACTTTTTCCTGCAGACATTCTAAGTTTTGCTTCCGCTTCGGTTAAATTATCACGCTTTATAATTCTCTTTAAGCGAACACCCTCATCAGCAAGCACCGCCACAGTTTTAAAGCAAATGCTATTAATACCGCTTTCAAAAAGGGTTGGGGCGTCAAGTAAAACCTTATCGCAATCTATTTCGCTAAGTACAAGTTCTTTAATAAACGGAAAAATGGTTTTATTAAGCAGCTCGGTTTTTTCTTTAGTAGAAAATGCTTTACTTGCAAGTGCTTTTCGGTTTAAACTGCCGTCGCCGTTTAGAATATCCGCACCGAAAGCCTTAGTCAATTCTTCTAAAGCGCCACTTCCCTTTTCGGTGGCTTTTCTTGCAACCTTATCGCAATCAACT
>JAZOTR010000050.1:0-15902 GCA_045657745.1 Acutalibacteraceae bacterium | reverse complement strand
AGTACAGAAAAGTGGTAACCACTCGGTGAGAAAGTCGTCTATACAGGCATATTACCACAAGCAGTATCAACACTATCTTGACAAGGGATATTCGCCCGATAAAGCAGACCGAACGGCAAAGAACGACTGTTGTGTTCGACTCGGTCACGGGACGGCAGAAAAACGGGTGGATATTGTCAATATTTATCTCGGTGCAAAGTCATAAAAATAATTCGTCAAAATACTTGCAATTTAAAAAACTGTAGTTATACTTTATCATGTAAGTGATTTACAACACTTTTTCTTTTGTCTTTTATTTACATATTTTTGGTGGAATTATATTTACGAAGGTGGAATGCCCCGAGGCTGCTCGGGGGCATTCCATTTTCTTTTTTGTGTTGTAGCCACTAAAAAATACTAAATAAAAGGAGTGTTGAACAATGTTCAATCCAATTCGCCTATTTACAGGCACAGAAAAAGAGTTCGTTATGATACAAGGGTATGTCCGTTCGGTGACTGACAGAGGGAGTTATAATTCTGTCTCGTTCCTTGCCGACTCAAACAACCGTGACCCCAAAGCACCACTTGTTTCGGTGATGTGTTTTGAAAACACCACAGGCATTAACTACAAAAAACTGACCCGATACACCAAGGGCAGATTCGTCACATTCTTTGCCGAGGTCCGATACAAAGCAGACGGCACCCCAACTTATAAGGCAGTTGGTATTTCTATCGCTCCAACCGAGTTTAAAGAAGATACCAACCCTATTGATGATGACGAAGTTCAAACCGACTATGACGAAACCGAAGAGTGTGAGCAATTAACTTTTGATTTCGTTGACGAAGATTTACCTTTTTCTGCAACAAATTAAGGCTGACAAGCAGAAAAATACGCGCTATACTCTTTAAAACCCCGAGATTTTGAATAATTTACAAAAAGTTCACATTCTCCAAAATAGGCGAATCTGAGCTCTCAAAAATCAAATCGGCCTATTTTACCCCTGCTTTTTGGGTTTGGGGTAAAATGGCACGATTTGGGGGTATTGACAAAATCAAAAAAATATCTTACTCTTTGCCATCACCATTTTTGTAAAGGAGGTTGAGAAAGTTGTTCGACGGCACTTACAATGAGTGTTTGCCGAAGAGAACGAATAATACGACAAGGGATAAAGAGAAAACACCAACATGGCAAAAATTCAATTTAACGGCAGAAGAAGCAGCAGACTATTTCAACATTGGAATAAACAAACTGCGACAATTTGCAAACGAACACAAGGACGAAGAATTTCTGCTTTGGAGTGGAAACCGTGTCCTCTTCAAACGAAGATTGTTTGAAGAATATATTGAGAAAATAAATATAATTTAAGGAGAAAAAAGTATGTCAAGTAAAAGACGAGATTCAAAAAATAGGATATTAGAAAAAGGTGAGTTCCAACGAGATGACGGAAGATATGAATATAAATATAAAGACCGACTTGGAAAAAGACGGACCGTTTACAGTTGGAAACTTGTTCCCACCGATAGAGTGCCTATGGGCAAGAAATGTGACTTATCTCTTCGGGAAATGGAACAAAAAATCAAGCGCGACTTGGAAGACGGTCTTGATACCTATACCGCAGAGAGAACAGACCTTAATTATTTCTTTGAGAAGTATATGGCGATGAAAAAGAATCTTCGCCCGTCAACCCGTGAAAACTACATCTATATGTACACCAAGTATGTCAGCGAAGATTTGGGCAAACGAAAAATAACTGCTATCAAGTATAGCGACGTGAAAGCATTTTATATGCACCTTATCTATGATGTTGGGTTTAAACCTAACAGTATGGAAATTATACACACCATTTTGAACCCGATATTCACAATGGCATTCCGTGATGATTATATCCGTAAAAACCCCATAGACGGTCTTATGAAAGAAATTAAGCAGAATTGCGGATGGGAGAAGGTTCAACGACATGCCCTTACTGCACCGCAACAGAAGGCTTTTATGGACTTCGTACGGCAGTCCAAACAGTATAAGCATTGGTTACCCCTATTCACATTTTGCTTGGGTACAGGGTGTCGTGTGGGCGAGGTAATTGGGCTCCAATGGTCTGATTGTTTTTTCAAAGGTGGAGCAATATTCGTAAACCACAATATGCTCTATCGCAAGAACAAGGACGGAAAATGTGAGTTTCATATCCATGCGACTAAAACGACAAATGGCACCAGAGAAGTGCCTATGTTTGACGAAGTCCGTGAAGCCCTATTACAGACGAGAGAACAACAAATTAAGAACGGTGGTTGTCAATCTGTTGTTGACGGTTTGAGTGATTTTGTTTTCACCAATCGTTATAACGAGGTATATTCGCCTGCGGCTCTCAACAGAGCAATCGCACGAATTATCCGTGATTATAACAAAGAGGAAACTGAAAAGGCAGTTGCAGAAGAAAGAGACCCTTTGTTATTACCGCACTTCTCTATGCACAATTTACGACACACATTCTGCACCCGACTTTGCGAAGTGGAGAGTAATATAAAGTATATACAAGTCATTATGGGGCATAGTGATGCCACAACCACAATGGACATATACAACGAGGCAACAAAGGAACTCAAAGAGCAGAAATCTCAAAAACTCCAAGGTGTATTGCAGATTGCCTAACCCATAAACCGAGTGACACAAATCACTCGGTTTTCCTTTAAAAACCTTTACGACATTTACGACAATTTTTACGACATTTGACCGTGGCAATAAGTTGCGATAAGTGGCGATTCGTGAAAACAGAATATTGAAAACCCTTTATCCGTGGGGATTTATAACGATAAGTGGCAATTCGTGAAAATACAAAAGTACTCCCCACGATGAAACCGTTAGACTAAAATTAAAGGACTATGACCGAAATGTCATAGTCCTTTTCGTATAACCAAAACTCTTGCATTTTTAAATAATAACCATTATAATATTCTTAGGCTTAATAGAAAGAAGGATGTATTATGGAAAAGAAGTTATACAGATCAGTTAGCGATAGAAAGCTTGCAGGAGTATGTGCGGGTATTGCGGAATATTTTAATATAGATGCTACTTTAGTTCGTTTGGGTTGGGCTTTTGGAACATTGTTTGCAGGTATTGGTATTTTAGCCTACATTATTGCAGCAATTATAGTTCCTAATAAGCCTGAATAATTATTTTGCTTTTATAAAGAAAACACCTTTCCTTGACGGAAAGGTGTTTTAATTTATTATTCAGCATCTTCAATTTCAATAGTAATATCTGCAATGGTTACATTAACCTTTGTTACAGCGGCGCCGGTCATGGTTTGAACTTTGTCCTTAATATTTTCCTGTACCTTTTCGGCAACGGTTTTAATATTAGCGCCCTTAGCTACTGAAATATTAATGTTAATTTCAATAGCTCCGTTTATGCTTTCAACCAAAACACCGCGGAATGGGGTTTTAGCTTTTAAAGCGCCCTTAAGGTCGATAGATTTTTTACTGATATTTTTTACGCCTTCAACTTCTAATGCGGCGATTTCTGCCATTTTTCTTACAACTTCAGTATTAATGGAAAGTTCTGTTCTGTTATCTGTCATAGGTTTAACCTCCGTTTAGTAAATACTTTTATAATATTATACCACCTATTTTCAAATAACACAACGCTTTTTTTATTTTATGGGAATAATTTTAATTTTTGAAAGGTCTATATCGGTTTGGGCGGTTACAATATCCTGAATCTGAAGGGTGTTTGCGGTGGTAAGACCCTCTGAAGCAACTACAATGTTTATTTCGTTATCACTAATTATTGCAACCGCTTTTTCAAAGCCTTTAGCCTTAAGCAAGCTTTCAATATTGTTTTCTTTATTCATACGCTGTGAAAGCTGCTCGATTTTAGATAGGGCGCTTTTTTTATCGGCGTCGGTTAGTTTATCGGATTTAAGGGTTTCCTCTATTGTTTCAATAGCCTTTTTGTAGCTTTTTTCACGGTCTTTTTTGGTGGCTGTAAAATAATCCTCCTCCACCTTTGCCGAGGTTTGTACAGATTCGGGTTTGCTATTATTACTTACGTAGGATGTCTCTCCAAGATATTTGGTTGAAGAGGGAAGATATTTACTGTTAAGCCATATTGCCGCGCCCAATGCAATTAGCATAACCGCTACGGTTAAGTGGCTTTTTGTGAAGACTTTGCCTTTTTTCATTTTAATTTCCTCCTGCTATGTATACTCTTTTGGATGTAATATTCAAAGCCGCGGTAACGGTGTTTTGAATTTTTTCGGCTATTACCTGATTGTCGCCCCCTTCGCATACTATTGCCACACCTCTAACTTCGGGCATTCGGGCGGTTACAAGTAAAGCTTCTTCGCTGCCGTCCTGCTTTTTAACTGTTATATATCCTTGCTTGGATTCACTGCTTGAAGTGGTGGTTTCTTTATCGGTTTTGTCCGCTTTAGAGCCTTCGGTTGTGTCGGCGTATTGGTAGGAAATTCCGCTTTCAAGGGTTATAACAACCGTAACCTTATTACTGCCGGTAATACTTTTTACGATTTTACTAACATCTTTTTCGAGTGCTTGGCGGTATTCGTTTACCGAAAGTTCTGGCAGAGTATCGGTTTTAATTTTTTCGGATTTATTACTTGAAAGACCAGATAAAAATATAAGTAATATCCCTACTGCACCTAAAATTATTAACCTCTTTGGGCTTTTAATTAAATCTATATATTTCTTTAGGGAATTATTCATTTATTATTTCAACCTCTCTTGCTTTAGCAAGCGTGCCTAATGCTTTTAGTATTTCTTGCTCTTCGCAGTCCGAATTTATTACAACCTTATTAATTACTATGCTGCCGTCCTCCGATTTATCCGTATAAAAATTAATTTCCCTAAAATTTATACCTGCGCTGTTTAATGCGTAGGTGTAAACATATTTTGCCGAGGATATTTGCAATTCCTCGTAGCTTTCAGTAGCTATTTCGGGAGCTTCAAAATCAATTTTTTCGTTAGAAAAGGGGAACTTTACGCAGGAAATAATTATAACTATAAACAAAAGGCTTAAAATATATTGTAGCGGTTTTGAAAGTTTCCCCTCGGGACAAATAATATAAAGACACCCCATTAAAATACAAGCTACACAAAATGCGGTTAGAAAAGAATTTATAAATGTCATATCGAGCCACCTGTATTCAGTACCACAGTAAGAGATAAAACAAACATAGCACAGCTTATTAAAATAATGCCTATAAGCACCGAAAGAACGGTATCTATTGCTTTTAAAAGTCCCGAAAGCTTAGGTAAAGAAAAAATATTTGAAACGAATATTGTACCGAATAAGCCTAACCGCCAAATAAGCAACTCGCAAAGAATAGGCAAAAAGAATAAGCAACAAACTATTACTCCGTAAATTCCAACCGAGGATTTTAAAAGCGATATTGAAGCGGTAAGGGTACTAAGCGCTTCAGAAAGCACACCGCCCGTAACGGGTACTGCCGAGCCGATTATAAACCTTGCGGTCTTCATTGAAAGGTTATCAGCAGAGGCATTAACGGCGGTTTGTATACCAAGAATTCCAACGAAAATTGTTGAAGTGAGTGATATAATCCAAAAAACAACTTTTTTAATACTTTCGCTAAGTCCCGAATTGTTAACAAGAGGGGATACCGAGGAAGAAATGCTTACCGCTAAATATCCGCTGATAAGTGGTACTATAACATAGTTTGCAATATATGTCATACCGTTTGCCGCGCCGAGCAATAGCGCGCTCATTGAAACACTGGTAGCAACCTTGCCGCCTGCCACTAAAATAGAGGCAAAAACCGGCACAAAAGCCGATATAAAAACCGCGCACCCTTTAAGCGCTTCCACGCAAGAATTAATCGAGGAAAGTAAAGGACCTACAAGCAGTGCAGCAACCGAAATTACAGTAACATAGGCTACGGTTTGGTTAATACTGCCACCCGAATTCCCCAAAAGCGCGGCGCTAAGCAGAATAATCCCCAAAACACACCCGAAACTTGCAAGCTGTGTTTTTGCGCCACCGCTTAAAAAATACCAAATATGCGAAAAAACATTTTGATAGCCTATATTGTTTACCCAATTGTAGTCGGATAAATCTATTGAATACTGTTCTAAATATTCTTGTATGTTATGGGGTAGGGTATCGCTAAGTTTGTCGGCTTTGCTTATTTCAAGCTGTTCTTTATATATATCGTTTTCTTCGGCGCTTACATTAATTGAAAAAATAAATATTAAAAATAAAACTAAGAGTATTTTTTTAATCATTTTATAAAACCTAAAGCAGCTTCCATAACCGAAAATATAAGCGGTACGGATAAAATAAAAATTGCAATTTTGCCCGCAAGCTCGGCAAGGGAAGCAAGACTCGCTTGTCCTGCATCACGGCAGGAATCGGCTATAAATGTGGTGACATATCCAATACCAAGCGCCTTTAAAGCCGTTTTGAAGTAAGCGGTATTTATGCCGTAGCTTTCAATTTTTTCTTTTAAAACGCTTATGGGAGCTATTATATTTTTAATTAGAAATATAAGTATTAAAACACCACCGATTATAGAGAGCATCAAAGCAAATTCGCTTTTTTGTTGCTTTAAAACAAGACATATTACGGCGGTTATAAGGCAAACTGCCAAAACCTTAAATATTTCCATTTTTAAAGACCGAATAAATCTTTTACGGTTGTAAAAAGCTCGGCTACGGCATTTACAACCATTAAAAGCACAACCACAAGGCCCGCAAGGGTTGTAAGCATTGCCTGTTCTTCACGTCCCGAGCGGATAAGCACTTGGTTTAAAACCGTTACAATAATACCTATGGCGGCAATCTTAAAAATAAAATCTACATCCATTTTTTACCCTCACAAAAAGAAAATACAAATAAATATACCACTTAAAAAACCTATGCTCTTATAAAGTTTTGAAAGCTCGGTGTAATTTTTTTCGGCTTCGGTTATTTGAGTTGTTAAAAGCTGAATATATACTTCACACCGTTCGTATTCCGCCTTACTGTCCGACATACCTAAATCTTTAAAAAAATCTGCTATAATTTCGCAATCGCGAGTTTCTAAATCCTTATATATATCAGGGATGCCCTCAAAGGAAACTGCAATTAATTTATCAATTTCGGTGTTGCTTAAACGAATACGCTGTTTTAAATTGTTAATGGCATTTTTTATGGCGATAAGTTTTTTTCTTCGCAAATTAAGTGAATTTGATTTTAAGCTTCCCATAATATAAGTGGCAACTATTATTAAAGCAAAGCCCGAAAGCTTAAACAGCCATATCACACAAAAGCTCCTTTGCACTAAAAAATTTAATTTTATCTCCGTGAAGCCGCGGCAGTAGCGCCACAAAGGAAATAACACCGCTTTTTAAAAGATTATATGTTACATTTCTTTGGGTAAGCTCTTCAACCTTGCCAATATGCGCGGTGGTTATTATATCGACTCCCGAGCAAAAGCTGTCGCTAACACTTTTAAGCTCCTCGGTTGTGCCTATTTCATCAAAGGCTATAACATCGGGGAACATAGTCCTAAGGGCAATTTCAATGCCTGTGGCTTTGTCGTCACAAACTAATACATCGGTAGCAGGGCCTAAATCGTTAAGCGAAATACCGCCCGAGCCACCCGAAATTTCCCTACGACTGTCTATTACGGCTATTTTTTTAATTCTGCCCGAATTTCCAAGCGAAAGCTGACGGACTAAGTCGCGAAGCACAGTGGTTTTACCGCTGCAGGGTGGACCTGCAATTAAAAGTCCGCCACAGGTGTAATTTTCAATTATTTCATTAGCGCAACCGAGAACCTCTCTTGCAATTCGTATATTTACCGATGAAATATCAGTTAAAAAGCCTTCGTTACTCAAGTTTCCGCAAACACCTGCGCGGCAACCATTTTTCATAGCAATATATCCGTTTTTAAGCTCCTTTTCGTGCGCGTAAACCGAATTGTTACAAAGTTTTTTAAAGCTTTCCTCTAAATCACTTTGGGTGATTTTTAAAAGGTCACTCGAAATAAAAAACTGTGTTTGCCCGTTTTGTCTTACAAAAACTGTTTCACCTTTTACGGTAAGTGCTAACGGCAACCCTGCGCGAAGCCGTATTTCCGAAGTGTTAGATTTTACACAGTCTGAAAGATTTTGTAAAACTATAATAAGTCTTTCGGGGAGCGCATAAAGTACGCTTTCAAATCTTTTTTCGTTTTCCATTTTTTTCACCTCGATAAATTGTATGAGGTGGTTGTCCTAAATAGAACAAAAAAAGAGTTATCCCAAACGGGATAACTCTTAAAAATTTTATATGTATTAGTATGCAACACCTTGAGCAATCATAGCGTCAGCAACTTTTTCGAAACCTGCAATGTTAGCACCTGCAATAAGGTCGCCTTCCATGCCGTATTTCTTAGCTGCTTCGTAAGAAGTTTTGTAAATGTCAGCCATAATCTGATGAAGCTTAGCGTCAACTTCTTCACTGGTCCAGCTGTAACGCATTGAGTTCTGGCTCATTTCAAGACCTGAAACTGCAACACCGCCGGCATTAACTGCCTTAGAAGGAGCAATAATAACATTGTTTGCTTTGAAGTAAGCAACTGCTTCTTCTTCGGTAGGCATATTAGCAACTTCTACATAGTACTTAACACCATTTGCTACAATGTTCTTAGCGTCTTCAAGGTTAACTTCGTTCTGAGTAGCGCAAGGCATAACAATGTCAACCTTTTGCTCCCAAGGACGCTTGCCTTCGAAGTATTGAACGCCGAACTTATCAGCATAATCCTTAACCTTGTTGCGACCTGAAGCGCGCATTTCAAGCATAAAGTCAATCTTTTCGTCGGTAGCAACACCGTCCGGATCGTAAATATAACCGTCAGGACCGGAAATGGTAACTACCTTACCGCCTAATTCGTTAATCTTCTTAACGGTACCCCAAGCAACGTTACCGAAGCCTGATACAGCAAAGGTTTTACCCTTAATGTCTTCGCCGAAGGACTTGAGCATTTCAACGGTGTAGTAAACTGCGCCGAAGCCTGTAGCTTCAGGACGGATTAAAGAACCGCCGTATGAACGACCTTTACCTGTAAGTACGCCTGTGAATTCGTTGCGTAATCTCTTGTATTGACCGAACATAAAGCCAACTTCACGTGCGCCTACGCCGATGTCACCTGCAGGAACGTCAGTATCTGCGCCGATGTGCTTAGAAAGCTCTGTCATAAAGCTTTGGCAGAAACGCATAACTTCGCCCTCACTCTTGCCGTTGGGGTCAAAGTCACTACCACCTTTACCGCCACCCATAGGAAGACCGGTAAGACTGTTTTTAAAGGTTTGCTCGAAGCCTAAGAACTTCATAACTGAGTAGTTAACGTGGGGAGCAAAACGAATACCGCCCTTGTAAGGACCGATAGCAGAATTGAACTGAATTCTGTAACCGCGGTTAACCTGAACCTTGCCGTTATCGTCTACCCAAGAAACACGGAAACTGATTTGGCGTTCGGGTTCAACCATTCTTTCAATGACGCCGTATTTTTCGAAGCTTGGATTCTGTTCGATTACAGGCTCCAATGATTCAAGAACTTCTCTAACTGCCTGTAAAAATTCTTTTTCACCGGCATTTCTTGCTTCAACGTCATTATATACTTTTTGTAAGTATGCAGATTTAAACATTTTAAAAGACCTCCTAAATTTCTTCTTTTTAGAATACTACTTTTTTGACTTTCAGTCAATAAAAAATTGAAAATTTTGTAGATTTTTTTAGAAAATTTTTAAAAAATACTTGCAAAATAAAAATTATGTGTTATACTTGTATACAAATTAAATATCTATGTGACGTTTGCAGAAGTTTTTAGTGCGACTGTGAACCGATAGAACTTTGGAGAATCCCGCCCGAGCG
The DNA here is from genome assembly GCA_045657745.1 of Acutalibacteraceae bacterium. Classification (GTDB taxonomy): domain Bacteria; phylum Bacillota; class Clostridia; order Oscillospirales; family Acutalibacteraceae; genus UBA737. Next base: position 6,056 of record JAZOTR010000050.1, on the reverse strand, counting down.
GGTGCCGAAGGGGCAAAGCGAAAGCCAATCTCTCAGGCAAAAGGACAAAGAATTACACCAACCTAATATAAATAGGTCCTTTTGTATTTGTGAAGACTGCGCTTTTGGCAGTCTTTTTATTTTTATATTATTTTTAGGAGGATTCGAATATGAATCAAATTACAGAATTTATTTTGCCTATTGTGCAAAAAGTAAATGCCTATCTTTCGGATTATATACTTATAATCTTACTTGTGGGCGCAGGTCTTCTTTTCACCTTTGCAACCAAGTTTGTTCAGGTTAGATGCTTTGGCGAAGGTATGAAAAAGGTTTTTGGTAACCTTTCACTTAAGGGTGGAAAGAACAATGGCGGTCTTTCTTCTTTCCAAGCTTTAGCTACTGCTATTGCGGCTCAGGTTGGTACCGGTAACATAGTTGGTGCTTCAGGTGCTATTTTGGTTGGTGGCCCCGGTGCTATTTTCTGGATGTGGATTATTGCTTTCTTAGGTATGGCTACAATCTATGCCGAAGCAGTTTTAGCTCAAGAAACCCGTGTTATCGACCAAGACGGCCAAGTACATGGCGGTCCTGTATACTACATAAGAAAAGTATATAAAGGCGGTTTCGGTAAATTCCTTTCAGGTTTCTTTGCTATAGCTACTGTTTTGGCTTTAGGCTTTATGGGCTCTATGGTACAGTCTAACTCTATTGCAGAATCCTGCAACACTGCTTTCGGTGTTGAAGGTTGGGTTGTTGGTCTTGTATTAGCAATTATATCCGCATTTATTTTCATTGGCGGTGTTGACCGTTTAGCTTCTGTAACAGAAAAATTAGTTCCTTTAATGGCTGTTTTATTCCTTTTGGGCGGCTTAGTAATCTTAGTGATAAGAATTGAAAATATTCCTGAAACATTTGCTATGATATTTAAATATGCATTTACACCAAGCGCACTTATTGGTGGCGGTATCGGTTATGCTATTAAAACTGCTATAAGCCAGGGTGCTAAGCGCGGTCTTTTCTCTAACGAAGCAGGTATGGGTTCAACACCTCACGCTCACGCTCAGGCTAACGTTGAGAAGCCGCACGACCAAGGTGTAGTTGCTATGATTGGTGTATTTATCGATACCTTCGTAGTTCTTACTATGACTGCTTTGGTTGTTATTTCCTGTCTCTTTGCAGGTGATGGTCCTTTGTCAGCTGCAAACGGCGCAAACTATGCAGAAGTTTTAGCAAACTCGGGCATTAGCAAAACAAACGCTATGCAAACCGCTTTCGGTAATGCTATAGGAAACGGAAATGTAGGTAATATTTTCGTTGCGATTTGTCTTTTGTTCTTTGCTTTCTCAACAATTTTAAGCTGGAACTTCTTTGGTAAGATTAATGTTCAGTACCTCTTCAAAAACAGCAAGGTTGCAAGCGCAATTTATTCAGTAGTTGCTATTGTATTTATATTCTTAGGCACACTTCTTTCTAACGATTTAGTTTGGGAGCTTACTGACTTCTTTAACTACCTTATGGTTCTTCCTAACGTATTAGCGTTAGTTCCGCTTTATGCAATTGTTGTAAAGGCTTCAAAATCAAATAAGCAAAGCGTTCTTCAAAAATAAAAAAATTGGGAAAGGGTAAAACCTTTCCCTTTTTTATTTGTATTTTTGTTGTGTGTGGGGTATAATAAAGTTAGATTTTTTAAAGGGGAATACAAATGTTTTTTAACGAGTTTAAAGTAGGTATGCAGGTTGAAATCCCGCCTGCTACAATAAATAAAAAAGATATGGTAGATTTTGCTTTAAAGTATGATAATATACCCCTGCACACCGATGAGGAGTATGCCAAAGGCACTAATTTCGGCGGTCTTATAGCACCTGGGGTTATGTCCTTTATGTCGGTATGGGCAAAGTATTTAGAGGTGGATTTAATCGGCAGGGAATTAATAGCGGGAAAATCAAGCAAAATGGAATGGTTCAGACCCGTTTTTGCAGATGATACACTTTACGGTAAAGCGGTTATAACCAACCTTACAAAGCGTAACGATAAAAACGGAATTGTTGAGCTTACAATAAATGTTTTTAATCAAAACGGTGATATGGTTATAAAAAATATAACCGAAGCGGTTGTAAAAAGCAGAATATAAAAGAACCGACCTTTGTGGGTCGGTTCTTAATTTTATTCAGTTCTAAGTGCGACAACGGGGTCTTTTTTAGCGGCGCTTCGTGAAGGAATTAGTCCTGAGAACATAGTTAGCACAACACTTATTAAAACGAATATAATTGCCGCTTCAACGGGTAGAATAGCGCGAAGATTTGAAAGTCCCGTTAAAGCCTGTAAAATAATATTTATCGGTATACATAACAAGTAGGTTATGCCAACGCCTAATAGACCCGACAGCAAGCCTATTATAATGGTTTCGGCATTAAACATACTTGATACATTTCGTTTTGAAGCACCAATAGCGCGTAAAATACCGATTTCCTTTGTACGCTCTTGTACAGAGATAAGTGTAATAACGCCAATCATAATGGATGAAACAATTAACGATACCGCAACAAATGCCATTAAAACATAGGTTATAGCGTTAATGATTGTTGTAATAGAGGACATCATTATACCAAGATAGTCGGTATAAGAAATTCTTTGAAGTTCATCAACCGATTTATTATAATCGTAAATTACATCTTCTATAACATCCTTATTTTCAAAGGAAGTAGCGTAAATATTTATGGTAGAAGGTGTATCAAGCTCAACATAGCCGAGTTTTGAAAGGTTTGCTTCATAGGTTGAATCGGAAAATTCTAAAACCTTGTCATAGTACTCTGCAAATTGCTCTTGAGTAAAGCCCTTAACTGCCGCGTCAAGCGCTAACGCTTTTTGCTCGTTGGGCATTAAAGCAAGGTTTCCCGCAACGCCTGATGCGTACTGAGCGCGGTATTGTTCTTCAACTATTGAAGCGTACATATCAAAGATTTCCTGGTCCTTCATATCTTTGATATAGCCTTCGATTTCACTTTCGCTCATACCTGTTTGAGATACTATTCCGGGGATAAGCGAAGCTTCAATTTTTTCGCGAGTGGTAGCCTTTAAGGCGGCGGAAACTATATTTTCAACCTCGCTCTTTTTAGGAATAGACATTATTTTCAAATAGGTTTCGGCTTTACCTTGCGTATTAAGCTTTGAAATGTATTCCTTAAATTCGGTTGTTTTTTCTTCTTCGGATAAATTGCTACTGTTTTCTTTAAAAGGAAGACCTGTAAAGATATCGAGCGAGGAATCATTTAACTGCGCTGTAATTGCGGTAGATTCCTTGGCTTTTTCTACAACATAATCGGTAAGCTTTTTGGTGTAGCAAATAGAGCCTGTAAGCAAACGGGAAGAGCTACCCTCTTTTGGACGGATAATACCTGTAACCTTAAGCGGTATACCGTTTGAGTAAAGATATTTAATACCTGTATCAGTGGTTCTAAGGTCGGTATAATGACCTGTTTTTTCGTCAAGCGTATAGCAAGAGGAATTTAAGATTGTTTTAAATTCCATGTCGCAGATTTCTTTATAACTCCATTTTTTGCCCTCTACCTTAAGCGGTTCTTTATTTATAACTGCTTCGGTCATTGCCTCGATTTCGGCTTTAGATTTTAAACCTAAAGCGTAAAGGGTCATATCGTCAACTTCGTTGTTTTCATCAACAACAAGAAGTATTTCGTTATAATCGTTAGGCCAAGAACCGTAAATTAAATCGTATTGCTTATCAATAAGCGGGTTAATAAGCTCACCGTTTCTGCCTGTAAGCATTTCTTGCCACAATGTAGTGCCGCCCATCATACCGCCGCCCATCATAGGACTACTCATCATAGGACTTTGCATCATAGAATTAGTTGACATACTTGAAGCGAGACCTGAAAAATCCATACCGAAGTAATCGCGTAAAATTCCGGTCATAAGCTCGCTTGAATCGGAATGGATTATTTCGCCGTCAACATTTTGAGTATAGATAAGCATATTAAAATCGTAGGTGTACTGAACACCGTTTACAGCATCGCGTAGGGCTTGGTTGTTTTCGGTATCCTTTAGTGATTTTTCAAGGTATTTCTTAAAGGATTTGAGATCGTTTTCGTTGGCTTCAAGTGAGTTTAATGCGTTCATCATCTCATAGATTGCAGATTTTTCATAAACTGCATCGTTACGGTGCTCACTCGAGGATTCTGCCGTGCCAACAAAGGTTTCTATAAGCTCGGAGATTTCAAGGTTTTGTGATTCAAGTGTTAGCGGATAAGAAGCAAGTGTTTCTTCCTGCACAGAATCAATAAATGCTGTGGTTCCTTGAGAAACCGCAAAAATCAGCGAAATACCAATAATACCAATACTTCCTGCAAAGCCTGTAAGTGCGGTTCTGCCTTTTTTGGTGATAAGGTTTTTAAGCGAAAGTCCAAAAGAGGTCGCAAACGACATAGAAGGCATTTTTTGTTTTTTAATTTTTTCCTTTTTAACCTCTTCATCGGTCTTTTCTGCTACCGATTCCTCTTGAGTTAACGGCTTTGAATCCGAAATAATTAATCCGTCAAGCATACGGATAATTCGGGTTGAGTATTTTTCCGCAAGCTCGGGGTTGTGTGTAACCATTATTACAAGGCGTTCTTTGGAAATTTCCTTTAAAATATCCATAACCTGAACACTGGTTTCGGTATCTAACGCGCCTGTTGGTTCGTCAGCTAAAATAATATCGGGATTGTTTACAATAGCGCGGGCAATGGCAACACGTTGCATTTGTCCGCCCGACATTTCGCTTGGCTTTTTCTTTAATTGATTTTCAAGACCAACCTTTGCTAATGCTTCTTTAGCGCGGCGGCGTCTTTCTGCTTTGGAAACACCCGAAAGAGTAAGCGCTAACTCAACATTTTGCAAAACGGTTTGGTGGGGGATAAGGTTATAGCTTTGGAAAACAAAGCCTACCGAATGGTTGCGGTAGTTATCCCAATCTCTGTCCTTATAATTTTTAGTAGAGGTGCCGTTTATAAAAAGGTCGCCCTCGGTGTACTTATCAAGTCCGCCGATAATGTTTAAAAGGGTAGTTTTTCCGCAACCTGATTGACCGAGAATAGAAACAAACTCGTTAGAGCGGAACTCTAAATCAATACCCTTTAAGGCCTCAACCTTTTGGTCACCTGTAAGATAATCCTTTTTTATGCCTTTAAGCTTAAGCATTATTCATTTCCTTTCAAAAAAATAGTCTACATTAAATTATATCATATAATGATATGATTTCAATAAAAACTGTAAATATTTAGAAATTGTTTACAATTTAAAAAAGCGTTGATAAATGGAATGCTTAGTGGTATAATTAAGGAAATATGTGGCAGTGGGAGGATGTATATGGAAAAGTTTTTCAAATATTTAAGCGCAGTTATATCCTGCCTGTTAGTTGTATCAATTTTATCGCTTACGGTAGTAACACCGAAATATAAAAAAAGCGAGCGTAAAATTGATATTTTCTCATCTCAAAAAATAGTAGATAATATCAAAAATCTTGAGCTTGATATGACATCTATTGTATACACAAAAAATGCCAAGGGTGAGTGGGAAGAATACCACCGTTTACACGGCGACGAAAACAGAATTTGGGTACCGATAGAAAAAATTCCCGAAAATCTTCAAAAAGCATTTATTGCTATTGAGGATGAGCGTTTTGAAAAGCACATAGGGGTTGACTGGAAGCGTACTATTTCAGCTGTAGGTAATGAGCTTTTTGAATTCAGCGAAACCGAGTTTGGCGGCTCAAGCATTACGCAACAGTTAATTAAAAACATTACGGCCGATAAATCGCGTGACTATGCACGTAAAATGCGCGAAATTATAAGAGCGCTTTATGTTGAAACACAGCTTTCTAAAACAGATATTCTTGAAGCATATCTTAATACAATTGCTCTGGGCAACGGTATATGCGGTGTTCAGGTTGCGGCTAACTATTACTTTAACAAAAATGTTGAAGATTTAACCATTTTGGAATGCGCTTCAATTGCGGCAATCACAAAAAATCCTTCAAGATATAACCCAATAAGCAATATGGAAGAAAATAAAAAGCGCAGAAA
>JAZOTR010000049.1:0-2780 GCA_045657745.1 Acutalibacteraceae bacterium | reverse complement strand
TCTTAATTAAAGGTGTCCGCAAGCGGACACCCGATCTATAGATTTTGATTATTTGCTTGCAGCCTTTACTATAACAGAGAAATCTTCTGCCTTTAATGAAGCGCCGCCGATAAGACCACCGTCAACATTGATTTTAGCAACCAATTCATCAGCATTTTTAGCGTTCATAGAACCACCATACTGAATTGTAACAGTATCAGCAACATCTTTGCCGTAAACTTCTGCGATAGCCTCACGAACAAAGCCGTTACCTTCGTCTGCTTGGTCAGCAGTAGCGGTAACACCTGTACCGATAGCCCAAACGGGTTCGTAAGCAATGATAACATTCTTAAGTTGTTCAGCGCTAACATTTGTTAAAGCCATCTTTGTTTGGAATTTAAGTAAGGTTTCGGTGTAGCCTAATTCTCTTTGTTCTAAGGTTTCTCCAACGCAAACGATTGCAGTAAGACCTGCATTCAAAGCAGCGAGTGTACGAAGGTTAACAGTTTGGTCGGTTTCACCGAAGTACTGTCTTCTTTCGCTGTGGCCGATAACAACGTATTTAACACCTGATTCTACGAGCATTTCAGCAGAAATTTCGCCTGTGTAAGCACCTGAAGCCTTGAAGTGAACATTTTCTGCACCAATTTCAATGTTAGAGCCCTTTGCAGCTTCAACAGCGGCAGGAATATCAATAAAAGGAACGCAAAGTACAACCTTGCAGTCAGCGCCTGCAACTAAAGGTTTCATTTCGTTAATTAAAGCAGTAGTTTGTGCGGGGGTGTTGTTCATTTTCCAGTTACCTGCAATAACTGCAGTTCTTTTTGTCTTATCCATTTTTATTCTCCTTTTTACATAAATGTAGGGCGAATTAACGCCCTACGAATTGTTATTAAATTATTTGTCGTTAAGTGCTGCAATACCGGGAAGCTCTTTACCTTCAAGGAATTCAAGAGAAGCGCCGCCACCGGTAGAAATATGAGTCATCTTATCGCCAAAGCCTAAGGTGTTAACAGCTGCAGCAGAGTCGCCACCACCGATAACTGTAACAGCATCAGTTTCTGCAAGAGATTTAGCAACAGCAATAGTACCTGCAGCTAAAATTGGGTTTTCGAATACGCCCATAGGTCCGTTCCAAACAACAGTCTTAGCACTCTTAACAGCGTCAGCATAAAGTTCAGCAGTTTTTGTACCAATATCAAGGCTCATCATATCAGCAGGAATCTTGTCAGCATCAACGATTTCAATATCGATAGGAGCATCAATTGGGTCAGGGAAGTTCTTAGTGATTGTGCAGTCGATAGGAAGAAGAATCTTAACGCCTTTTTCTTCTGCCTTTGCCATCATTTCGCGGCAGTAGTCAATCTTGGTTTCGTCAATCAAAGAAGTACCAACGCCGTAGCCCTTAGCAGCTAAGAAGGTGTATGCCATACCGCCGCCGATGATAAGAGTATCAGCCTTGGTAAGAAGATTTTCAATAACAGGTAACTTACTGTCAACCTTAGCGCCGCCTAAGATACAAACGAATGGACGAACAGGGGTTTCAACAGCGTTTCCGAGGTATTTAAGCTCTTTACCGATAAGGTAACCTGCAACAGCTTCTTTAACATGAGATACAACACCAACGGTAGAGCAGTGTGCTCTGTGTGCGGTACCGAATGCATCGTTTACAAAAATATCAGCTAAAGAACCGAGTTCAGCAGAGAAAGCTTCGCCGTTCTTGGTCTCTTCTGCACGGTAACGAGTGTTCTGTAAAAGAACAACATCGCCGTCTTTCATAGCTTCAACAGCAGCCTTTGCATTTTCGCCAACAACATTATCGTCAGCCGCAAAAACAACTTCTTTACCTAATTTTTCAGAAAGGGCTTTAGCAACAGGTGCTAAAGAAAGTTCAGGCTTTGGTTCGCCCTTCGGCTTACCTAAGTGAGAACAAAGAATAACCTTGCCACCGTCTGCAATTAACTTCTCAATAGTAGGAAGTGCAGCATTTATACGGTTTTCGTCGGTAATAACGCCGTTCTTAAGCGGTACGTTAAAGTCACAACGAACAAGTACTTTTTGACCCTTTACATTAATGTCATCAACAGTTTTTTTGTTAAGTGCGCTCATTTAAAACAATCCTTTCAAAGTTTGTTAAAATTTTTACAATTATTATTTTACCACAATTTTCGCAATTTTCAACAATTATTTAATTATTTATATGTAGAAAAATTAAATTTCTTCCCACTTGTAATTGTGTAATTGACCAAAATTTTGCAAAGCAGGGTACTCCCATTGGCGTAAAACCTCATAAGTTGCTATTGCAACCGAGTTTGAAAGGTTAAGACTTCGTATTTCGCCCTGCATAGGAATTCTTATGCAAGAATCGGGATTTTTAATAAGTAATTCTTCGGGAAGACCTTTAGTTTCTTTGCCGAAAAGAAGGTAGCAATTATCGGGGTATTCCGCTTCACTATGCGCTTTTCTGCCTTTTGTTGTAAAGTAGAAAAACACACCATCATTCTTCTCGAAAAACTCGTCAATATTCTCGTAGTAGGTAATGTCGAGATACTGCCAATAATCAAGCCCTGCGCGTTTTAATTTTTTGTCGTCAATCTTAAAGCCCATAGGTCCTACAAGGTGCAGTCTTGCGCCCGTTGCGGCACAGGTTCTTGCAACGTTGCCTGTGTTTTGTGGGATTTCAGGCTCAACCATAACTATATTTAATTTCATTTTTATCACCAAATTTTATTATATAACTTAAATTTAACTTGTCAATCCTTAAAAGTAGTAGTATAATGGGAAAAAACGTATTCGAGGTT
>JAZOTR010000048.1:0-13511 GCA_045657745.1 Acutalibacteraceae bacterium | reverse complement strand
GTTGTTGTTTGCATCTGAGCTTTTATGTTATATTTGACAACTGTGAATAATATGCTATAATAAAAATGAAATAAGGCAAACCGATAGACGGTTAGCCTGAAGTTTTGCGAATAACCGCTTGTTTTTTCAGGACAGGGCGGTTATTTTTTTATGATAGAAATGTAGCCAGTGGCAACAATAAGTACAAAAACAACGACAACATTTATTTATGGTGTAAAACATTATGGGCTCCCATGGCAGCACCCATAATTTTCCAAATTTGAAGGTCTGAAAAAATTTTTCAAAGAATTTTATGGTGTTCTCTTGACATTTTCCCCGTCTGCAGCCTCAACCTTGGTTCATTATTTTAAGGACACAAAGACAACTGCTAAAGATTATGATGTCATTTATACAGGCGATTTAGGTGCCGTAGGAACACAGCTTTTTTACGAGCTTGCCGATAAACAAGGCTATGATTTAAGGTGCCGTCACGCTGACTGCGGAAATCTTATATTCAATACCGAAAAACAGGATGTTCACGCAGGCGGTTCGGGTTGCGGTTGTAGTGCGAGTGTTTTAGCTTCGTTTATTATGCACCGTTTCGAAAGTGGAGATTTTAAAAACATTTTGTTTATGTCTACAGGCGCATTAATGTCACCCACATCTTCATTCCAAGGTGAAAGCATACCGGGAATATCGCATTTATTAAATATTAAAATTGATTAGTAAAATTTAAAAGGCCAAGTTTAAAACTTGGTCTTTTTTGCTGCTTTGATAGAGTGGCTTGAAAATTGCAATAATTTGTCAAAGAAAGATATATAATTGTTGAAAAAATAAGATATTGAAAAATTATGGATGTTATGATATTATATATAAGTATATATTTTATTAAAATAGAAGGTGAAATAATGCCGACAACGTTTAGAAAGAAAAAAAACAGGCAACACTATGTATTTTACACGGTTATTACTGCTGCATTATTGTGTTCGATTTTCCTTGCTATGGTAGGATTTTTATATGTTGATGCCAAGAATGAAGCTGAGGAAAACCTTCATGTCCAAACAAAGCAAATAAAAGACGATATCACTTTACAGCTAATATCTGACCGCGAAAATCTTTCTACATTGGCTAACTTTGCTGCAACACTATACAGCGAAGAAGAACGTTATGACATAATGTTTGAATCTTTCAAACCTATTGGTTTAATAGAAAATATCGGTATATTGAATAGCGATAATACTTTTATTACGAAAACGGGAACAATTAATATGGGCGAAACTTTTTCTTTTGAAGAAGAAGTTAAAAAAGGTTCTTATATAAGTTCAAGAGTAAGCGATATTACAACGCGTGGCAAGGAAATAGTTAGAAGCGCCGTACCGATTAAGGTGGGCGATGAAACGGTTGGTATTTTATACGGTGTTATTCAACTTGATAAAATCGGTAATAAATACAAAAAAATGGCTGAAGAGCTTAATGCGCAGTTGTTTGTGTACGATAAAGCATCGGGCGACCTTCTTATTGATAACGTACATAATAACCTTGGAAATATATCTTTTTTGGAAGACCGTAAGTATAACGACGGTTATTCATATGAAGAATTTTTGAAAAATGATAAAGGATTTCTATCATTTGAGTCGGCGTACAGGGACGAAAATGCATATATGCACTATTCTGCAATAGATGAAATTGGTTGGATGATTGCTTTGGTAAGATACGATTCACAGGTATTTGCTAAAGTAAGCAGATTAATAAAAATACTATCATTGGTTTTCTTTGCAATGGTTGTCGTTATTTTTGGTTATATTCTTGTTTTGATGAGAAGCGAAAAACAGGTTAATCAAATAACATCCTGCGCATCTGACGTTAGAAAGGTGCTTTTGGAAACGGCAGGTGACAAAAACAATATTATAGAATCCTTAAAACAGGTATGCGTTTTTGCAAAGGCAAGGGCAGCGATATTTTTTAATACCGATGGTGAGGATTATCAATATATTGCTTATGGCGTCGCTTTGGATGATGCTGGTAAAAAATACATAAGGTCAGAATTGTTAAAATATGTTTCCGAATTGCACACTTTAAAGGGAAAAGTTCTAAATATTCTCTCAATTAAACCAAACAAACATTTATACAAAACCAATCCTACTTTTTATAGGTTTTTAAAAGAAAATAAAATTTACGATATTTCACTTTCCGGTACAGTAAATAGCGCAAATCATACTACGATTTTAGCAGTATTTAATGCTAAACGCTCAAAAGAGGTAAGAATTCTCGCCGAAAAAATATCGGCTTGCTTCTCGATGGCTTTGTATAACAAAAATTACCTTAACAGAACAAAACTTATTGCAACAACTGACTCTCTTACAGGCGCTTTTAATCGTGTTGCTTATAAAAATGATTTGATTGTTTTAGAACAAGAAGAAAATACGAATGTTGCGTGTCTTTACATTGATGTTAACGAATTACATCTTATTAATAACAAGTACGGACATACTGTTGGCGACGAAATGCTTATATACATTGCAAACACATTAAAGGATGTATTTTACAGTCATAATGTTTACCGTATGGGTGGCGATGAATTTTTGGTATTTTGTAAAAATATCACACCTGACATTGTAAAAGATAAGATTGAACAGTTAAATGCAGAATTAAGTTTGCGAAAATATCATGTTGCAATAGGCGTGTCTTTCAGAACACAAAACATCTATCTTGAAGAAATGGTTAGAGAAGCCGAAGTCAGAATGTATGAGTCTAAGGCAGAATATTATCAAAAAGCGAAACAACCAAGTGAAAAACAGTCTATTAATGAATATGTGTTGGCAAAAACCGGTATACTTGAGGTTGACACGATGCTTTCGGTTCTTAAAGAAAACTATAACGGTATATATCGCGTTTCGTTGGACACTGATAAAGCCAGACGTATTTTAATGCCGGCGTATTTGGGATATAATGAAAACGAAGAACATTTTTCAGGTTTGTTTTCAAAATACGTTTCCGATTGGGTTCACCCTGACTATCATAGATCAGTGATGAGCTTTTTGAATTATGAAGCTATTATTCGTCAATTATCGGAAAACAGAACGCCTAAAATCACCTTTAAGAAAAACAATGGCGAAAGCGTGACATTAAGTGTTTATAGACTTTGCGACTCGGATACGGTGGAAAATACCCTTTGGGTGTTTGCAAAAGCGTAAAGCTATTGACAAATTCTAATCATTGCAATATAATGTTAGTGTAAATGTTAGCAAAACCGATGAAAATCGGCGACGCAAAGCAAAGAGGCTAAGGTTTATACTATGCTAGTCTAGCTGCAATGATAAAAAGTCTTTATTTTGACTTTCTATTATTGCAGTTTTTTTGTTTTAACACGAAAATATTTGAATATATTGTTTAATACCAGAATTATATAGTGGGGTAGAAATTTATGAGCAATAAACTTACTGAATTATTTAAGAATGGTGCATCACACAGTCGTACAGTTATTAAAGAGAGAAAACTTTTGAAGGAAATTGTAACGGGCTTTGAAGACAATGAGTTCGAAATGCACCTTCAGTTTATTGTAGATAATAAAAACGGAAAAATTGTTTCGGCAGAAACGCTTTCAAGATGGCTGAATTCCGCGGGTGAGACAATTTTTCCGGGAACATATATAGGATTAATGGAAAAATCAGGTCTTATTGTAAGGTTTGACTATTATATGTTCGAAAAGGTTTGTAAAAAACTCAGCGAATGGAAGGGAACGGAGTTTGCTAACATTACCTTATCATGTAATATTACAAGACTTACAATATCCGAAAAAGATTTCGTACACAGAATAAAAGAAATAGTAGAAAAATATGATTTTGATAGAAAAAAATTGCTAATTGAAATCACCGAAGATTCTTTAGAGAAAAACTTGGTTACAGCAATGTATAACATTATTAAGGTGAAAGAACTCGGTTTCCGTATTGCGCTTGATGATATTGGTAGCGGATATACTTCCTTTATTAGCCTTTGTGAATATCCTATTGATGTAATTAAACTTGATAGAGAAATTTTACTTTTGACGGGTACGGAAAAAGGTAAAAAACTTTTTAAGGGATTAGTTTCTTTGGCGCACAATCTTAATCTTACAGTTGTGTGCGAGGGTGTTGAAACCAAAGAGCAAAATGAATTTGTTTCAAACAGCGATTGTGACTATATTCAAGGTTGGTATTATACCAAAGCACTGCCGGAAAATAAAGCAGAAGCATTTGCGAGAGGGTATATGAACAAGTTTATATAAAGTTGGGGAAAAGTATGGATAACAAATTTTCTAAAGATTTATATAGATATTACGGTGAAAAAGGCGAAAGCCTTGCGAAAAGATTATTAAGACCTATAGAGCTTAAATATATTGCACTTTTCAGAAAGGCAAGCACCTCCCGTTTTAAGCCGTTAAAACTTTATTATACAGTAAAACTTAAGCTTTTATCTTATAAGACGCATATACAGATACCTGCAAGGACGCAGATTGGCGAAGGCTTTTATATTGGTCACAGCGGTAGGGTAATTATAAACCCCGAAGCTAAAATTGGTAAAAATGTTAACATCTCAACCGGTGTAACAATAGGCTATGAAAACCGTGGCGCAAGAAAAGGCGCACCAACGATAGAGGGTAATTGTTGGGTAGGTACCAACTCGGTTATAGTTGGCAATGTGAAGATAGGTGAAGATGTGCTTATAGCACCTTTAACCTTTGTTAATTTCGATGTTCCTGCACATAGCATAGTAATTGGAAACCCTGCAAAAATTATTCATAAAGAAAACGCTACAAAGGATTATGTAGAAAACAAGGTATAAAAACTTTAAAGGGAGGGAGCTTTAAAATGGCAAAAAAGGATAACAGAATTAAATACAATTTGCTTTCAGGTATAGTTTATCAGGTTGTCTTAATCGTTTTAAGTTTCCTTCTTCCAAGACTTTATTTGGAAAATTTTGGCTCTGAAGTAAACGGTGTACTTTCTACAATCAAGCAAATATTTGTTTATATGTTTTTGCTTGAATCGGGGGTAGGACTTGCTACAACACAAGCGCTCTATAAACCCGTTGCTGAAAAAAATTACAGCAAGGTAAGTTCGATAATCTCAGCGACCCACAGCTATTATTGTAAAATAGGCTTTTTATATGCCGCTATCGTTCTTATAATAGCAACAGTTTACACATTTATAGTGCCGACAAGCATTGAACCCTCTGTAATTTTCGGAATAGTTGTACTAACGGCTTTACCTGCTTTGTTCAGTTATTTTGTTCAGGCAAAATACAGAATACTCTTAGAGGTTGACGGCAGAAAGTATGTAATAACAAACTCTGAAACAGTTTTACAGCTTTTATCAAATATCGGTAAAATACTTGTTTTAGTACTTTCAAACAGTCTTATTCTTATTCAGTTGGTTTACTGCATTTTATATCTATTACAATTAGCGTATGTGTTTATCAATGCAAAGAGAAGATATAAATGGCTCGACCTTAAAGCAAAACCCGATTATGAGGCGGTTTCCCAAAGAAAATCGGTTCTTGTACATCAAGTTTCGAGTATGGTGTTTAATAATACCGATGTTTTACTTTTATCGTTCCTTACCGACTTTAAGGTTGTTAGTGTTTATACCATTTATAACATTTTCTTTTCACAGGTGCAGACCTTTATAACAAGCATTATTTCGGGATTTAGTTTTGCGCTCGGTCAAATGTTCCATATTGATAGGGAAAAGTTTTTGAAGGTTTATAATGTTTATGAAACATTTTACATAATGGCAACCTTTATAATTTATACCCTTATGGCTGTATTTCTTTTACCATTAATTCAGATATACACAAGCGGAATTGACGATGCTAATTATACAAACGTTTATCTTGTGATTTTGTTTGTTATTATGAACCTTTTAGCAAACGGAAAGCTCCCTTCAAACCATGTGCTTGAATATTCAGGAAAGTTCCAAGAAACACGCTCTCACGCAATATGGGAAATGGTAATAAATATTGCCGTTTCGGTTGTTGCAATTCTAATTTGGGGTATTTGCGGTGCAATTCTCGGAACAATTGTAGCATTACTTTATAGAGGGACTATGATGATTTACTATTCCAACAAAAAGGTGCTTAATCGAAGCGTATTTAACACCTACAAACTATGGCTTGTAAACGGCGCGGTTTTTGCCGTTATTATGCTTATTTTCTTTGTTGATAGTTTTAGTGGCCTTTCATTTGTAAAGCTTTTAATTAAGGGAATTATCCATACGCTTTGGATTGTGCCTTTATACATAGCAGTAAATTTTGTATTTTTCAAGGAAGCTTTCAAAAATTTAATTGCGCTTAGGAGGAATAAAAATGAGCATTCCTAAGGTAATTCACTATTGTTGGTTTGGCAAAGGCGAAATGCCAAAACTTGCAAAGAAATGTATTAAGAGTTGGAAAAAATATTGTCCTGATTATGAACTTGTTTTACACACGGAAGATAATTTTGATTTAACTCAAAATCGTTATCTTAGTGAAGCGTATAAAGCAGGGAAGTGGGCTTTTGTAAGCGACTATGCAAGGCTTAAAATAATTTATGAAAACGGCGGTATATATCTTGATACCGATGTTGAACTTATAAAACCCATTGATGATTTATTAAAACTTGACGGTTTTATGGGGTTTGATGAAAAGGGTATTGTAGCAACGGGATTAGGCTTCGGCGCCGAAAAGGGAAATAAGATAGTTTCTGAGTTTTTGAAAGATTACGATAATATTCCGTTTGTTTTACCTGACGGTAGTTATGACTTAACCCCTTGTCCTGATAGAAATACGGAAACTTTAAAACGACTTGGTATGGACATAAATAACACAAATCAAACGTTTATGGATATAACCTTTTTGCCGGACGAGTATCTTTGTCCGATGGATTATTATACAGGTAAAAAGTCGATTACAAAAAACACTTATTCTATACATCATTATTCAGCTTCGTGGACTTCAAAGGTTACAAAAAGAACAACGAGAATAAAGCGAATAATTGGCGTTAAAATGTATAATAAACTTTATGGGAAATTTTTGCATAAGTTTAAATGGTTGGAGTGGTAATTTTGCCCGAAAAAATAATAGAAAAATTCAAAAACAATATATTACCGCAGTGGAAAATTTGTTTTATATCGGCGGTTGTAGTAGGTTTAATTACTCATCTTTATAAAATTACAAACTGGCTTCCAAATTGGGATTCGCTTGTATTTAGGTATGACGCGCAAAATATGCTTTCAATGGGAAGATGGTTTTTGCCTGTAGCTTCCGGTATTAGCTCGTTTTACGATTTGCCTTGGCTTACAGGGCTTATGGCTATATTCTTCCACGCACTTGGCGCGGTTGCAATAGTTGAAATTTTCAAGGTAAAGAAACCTGTAACGGCTTGTCTTATTGGCGCTACGGTAGTTTCCTTTCCAACGGTTACATCTGTTATGATGTATAACTATGTGGCAGACGCTTATTCGCTTTCTTTTCTGTTTGCCGTTTTAGCAGCATTGTTTTTAACAAAGGAAAAACCCAAATATCTAATTTCGGTAATTTTAATTGCATTATCTGTTGGAATTTATCAAGCATACATAACCGTTACAATAATGCTTTTGCTTTGTTTCTTGATAGTTAAAGCCTTATCAAAGGATACTAAAATAAAAGAACTGTTTCTTTGGGTTGGTAAGTTTTTGCTTACAGGCGCTTTGGGAATGGCGTTATATTATTTGGCTTTAACATTGCTTTTAAAGCTTACAAAAATAACACTTTTGGATTATCAAGGCTTTGGCGATGCAGCTTCACTTTCAGGAATTGATATTTTCGCCTCGCTTTACACAATAAAAGAGTCGTTTTTGGGTTATTTCTTTGATTTTTCAAACGGTATAAATGCTTTTAGTCTTATAAATATTGTAATAGTTATAGCTGCTGTAATCTTGTATTTAGCGTATATAATTAAAAATAAAATCGGTGTATTAAAGAGTGTTATTGTTGCCGTTTTTGTAGCATTATTGCCTATTGGAGCAAGTGTGTTGAGCTTTTTAAACAGTTCAATTGATTATCATAACCTAATGAAGATGGGCTTTTTGATTTTTTATCTTCTTTTCATACTCATTTATGAAAAAATCGACTTCGAAAAGATAAATTTCCAAGCAATTAAATCTTGGTCAGTTTTAGTTATATCGGTAGTTTTAATTTTTAATTACATAGTTATTGCTAATGTAAGTTATCATAAACTTAATATGTCTTACGAAAAATCTATCGGCACTTTAAATCGAATTGCTGACAGAATTGAACAAACTGATGGCGCAAATGCTTGTGATAGTATTTTGGTATTAGGCGCATTGGATAACAGTGAGGCTTATAGCTCGAACTTACCGCCTGATATGACAGGCACTACCGATGGATTCATCATAAGAGCTGATGACGAAATTGTAGGACAAAGTGTTTTGTGTAGCGCATTAAACGATTATTGCGGTAAAGAATATAAATTCCTTTCGGGTGAAGAAAAACAAGAATTGCTTGATAAAATTGATCAAAACAATTTAAGCAATTGGCCTGATAAAAATTCAATTCAAATAATCAGCAATGTAATTATTATTAAATTGGGAGATTAGAGGTAGTTTTAAATGATATATTTTTGTGCGGACGATTATGGTATATCAGGCTCAAGTAATACCCGCATAGAAGAATGTCTTAAAAATGGTGTTCTAAACAAAATAAGCATTTTGCCTAACGGTAATGCTTCGGATTTCACCGAGCGTTTCTTGGACGAAAATGTTAAATTATCATTACACTTAAATTTAATTGAAGGTTATCCTTTATCTAAAAAGGAAGATGTCAGTCTGCTTGTGACTGATAAAGGTTTTTTCAAGTATTCCTTTATTGGACTTTTCTTTTTATCAATTTTCGGCAATAGAAATTTGCTTGAAAAACAAATCTATAACGAGTTAAAAATGCAAATTGATTTTTGGAAAACGAAAATGGGCGAAAAAACTCCGATTTTAATTGACAGTCATCAGCACACACATATGATACCGTTAATCTTCAAAACGCTGATGCGTGTAATCAGGGAAGAAGAGGTTTCGGTGGAATATTTAAGAATTCCAAACGAACCGATTTTACCGTATATAAAATCCCCGTCGTTATATTTAAAATATAGTCCTGTCGGACTTGTTAAACAGTGGTTGCTTAAATTTTTGAATTTAGTAAATCGAAAAGAACTTAAAAAGGCAAATATTAAATCGGCTGAATTTATGGGTATTTTGTTTTCAGGGCAACTTACAGAAGATAAAATTAATAAATTGTTCCCAAAATATATAAAACAAAACGAAAATATTGAAATAGCCTTTCATCCGGGATATTTGGAGAGTGGAGAAACTCTGATAGACGGTTGTAAGCCGAGTTTTAATAAATTTTATTATTCAAAATGGCGTAGAAAAGAATACGATACGCTCTTAAGTTTTATGAAAGATTGAAAGAAGGAATATTAATGCCTTACCTTGACACAAAAAAAGTTGACGAAAAAACCCGAGTAAAATTAGAGGCCTTAATTGAAAAATCTTATTCAACATATTGGAAAAAGAAAAGACTTTTTGATATATTTTTTGCAACACTTATTTTGCTTGGCTTTTTACCCCTTATGATTATAATAGCCATTGTTATTGTAATTGATGACCCAACCGCAGGACCGTTTTTTAAGCAAAAAAGAGTTGGCCGTCACGGTAAGGAATTTTATATGTATAAATTCCGTACTATGCGCCCGAATGCAGAAAAGCTTTTAGATGAACTTAAAGACAAAAACGAAATGGAAGGCCCTGTTTTCAAGATTAAAGACGACCCAAGAATTACGAGGGTAGGTAAGATTTTAAGAAAACTTTCTTTAGATGAGCTTATGCAGTTTTTCAATGTATTTAAGGGTGATATGACCTTGGTAGGACCAAGACCCCCTCTACCGCGAGAGGTTGAATATTATACCGACTATCAAAAATTGAGACTGCATGTTACACCGGGTATAACATGTACTTGGCAAATCAGCAAAAACAGAAATGATATTCCTTTCGAACAGTGGGTTGAAATGGATTTAGATTACATACAAAACAGAACTTTTCCTGGCGATATATTAATAATGCTCAAAACCCCAATTGTTATGCTTAGCGCAACAGGAAGATAATCTCTTTTAGAGAGGAGAAAAATTAATGAAGGTCGCAATGATAGGCCATAAGGTTGTTCCGTCAAGACGCGGCGGAATAGAAAATGTTTTAACTTCTTTATGTCCGTTGTTAGCTGAAGCAGGTGTTGATGTTACTTGCTACAATCGTTCATCGGATAAGGTTGAAAACGAATATGTCGATATGGTAGCCTGTAATAAATATCGCGGCGTTACCCTTAAAAAAGCGTGGACAATAGAAGCGCGAGGGGTTTCGGCTATGATTTCGTCATTTACAGCGGCAATAATTGCAACCTTTTCAGGTTTTGATGTTTTACATTTTCACGCTGAAGGTCCTTGCGCTGCAATGTGGATTCCCAAAATGTTTGGTAAGCGTTGTGTTGCAACCGTTCACGGACTTGATTGGCAAAGAGAAAAATGGAGTGGCTCTTTTGCTTCAAAATACATAAAATTCGGTGAAAAAGTAATGGTAAAATGCGCCGATGAAATTATTGTTTTAAGCGAGAGCGCAAAAGCATATTTCAAAGAAACCTATAATCGCGAAACCGTACTTATACATAACGGAATAGATAAGCCAACAATAAAACAGGCGAATAAAATAACAGAAATATACGGTTTATCAAAAGGTGAATATATTTGCACAGTATCAAGACTTACTGCTGAAAAGGGACTTCACTATCTTATTGAAGCATATAACAATATAAAAACAGATAAAAAACTTGTTATAGCGGGTGACACAAGCGATACCGACGAATATGTTGCTTCTTTAAAACAAATGGCATCTGGCAATCCAAATATTATATTTACAGGATTTATTTCGGGAGATTTGCTTAAGGAAATATACAGCAATGCTTATATTGTTGCTGTACCATCGGATATTGAGGGTATGTCCTTAAGTCTTTTGGAAGCATTAGCGTACGGAAATGCGGTTTTGTGTTCAGATATTCCTGAAAATATATTAGTTACAGAAGACAAAGCAATCCATTTCAAAAAAAGCAATGTGGTTGATTTACAAAATAAACTTCAAAATATGTGTGATGACAGTTTGTGTGTAGAGAATATTAAACGCGGTGTTGATGAGTTCATTCTCGAAAAATACAATTGGAATGATGTTGCGGTTGCTACACATAACCTTTATAAAAAAGTTTTGGAAAATAAAAGGAAAGGAAATTAACGGTATGAAAAAGAATAAGCGCATAGCTAAAAAAAGCGTACGTGTTATACGATTTTTTATAATAAGCTTAATTTTTATAGGGATTGCCGCTTCCATTACCATACTTGGTTGCAACTATCTTGAAAATCAAAATTTTAAGGAAACCTTTTATTGTGTAAGCAGCCTTAAGGTTAATAATGAAATAAGGGTTATTCAAATTTCGGATTTACATAACGCATCCTTTGTGAACGACAGTAAGCTTGTTGACCGAATTGAAAAGCTTAAACCCGATGTAATCATATATACGGGCGATATGGTAGATTCACAAACAAGCTCTGATGATGCTGTTGTAAATTTTTGCAAAACATTAGCAAATGTAGCGCCCTCATATTTTATATATGGAAATAATGAGGTTAAAAAGAATTATGACGCTCCGCTAACACAGGAAAATTTAGATAAAAAATTTGGATTTAATGATGAAAACCGCGACCCGAAAAAGCTTTTGGAAATGACTGATAATTTTGCAAAAAATCTCGAGAATGCGGGAGTAAAGGTTTTAAAAAACAGTCAAGATACTATAACAATATGTGCAACAACTGTTGATATTTACGGTGTTCTTACATCAAATCCCTCGTCTTTTTGGTCCTATGCGGGTGAAAGTTATAATAAATTTATTAACGAGAATGTAAACAATCTTAAAATTATGGCAATTCACGAACCGATAGTTTTCGAGAAATATACACCTGATACATGGGGTGATTTGATGCTTGCGGGACATACCCATGGCGGTTTGTGCAAAATACCGTTCATAGGCCCCTTATATACAACCGAGGGTGGAATATTACCTGCAAGAAAAGGTTGTTATGTTTATGGCAGATACGATGTTCAGGGAAGACCGCTTATTGTCAATGCAGGTCTTGAAAATAACAATTTCTTCAGAATTAATAATCAACCCGAAATTGTTATTGTAGACATTAATAAATTCTAATCTTAAAAGGAGACTATTGTATGCTTATATCACTTTTGCAAAAAATACCCGTTTTAATAGTGGGGATATTGCTAATAGTTGGTGCTTTGACAATATATTTTCGTTCTAAAAATGTTACAAAAGCTGAGTTTGTTAAAATATTAAAAGCAACAAAGTTTTTGCAGGTCGGCATTTTGATTTTTTTGGTGCTGTTTACTGGAGTATTTGGCGTTTTAAATCATATTAAATCAAAGCACTTTGTTTCGGCGGTAGTTTCTCTTAATTATTCCGAAGCCTCACTTGCTCAAAATTCAAACGGAACAAGATATAATATGTCCGAAATTATTTGTGATGAGGTTGTTGAAAGAGCCATTGAAAAAGGCGCGTTAGAGGATGTTACTGTAAAGGAATTAAAGGACTGTTTATCGGTTTACCCTTATGTTCAAGGCGATGTAAACGACAAGTCAAATTATCATATTTCTACTGAGTTTGTTGTAGAATATTATGCTTCAAAGCATACCGAACACCTAAGCGCTGAAAATGTGATTGTCTTAATTGCAAGCGCTTATAAGGATTATTACATAGAAAAATATACCGATAACTTTAGTCTTACTGAGCAAGAAGAAAAGCCTGATTTTACTAAGATGGAATATATGGATATCGTGACTTACTTCAATAAAGAAACTACCTCTGTATTGAATTATCTATACGGAATGGCAGAAAAGGGTTCAAGTTTTGTTACCGAAAACGATACAACATTTAATTCTATTGCAGGAAAGGTTTTTCAGTTTAAGGAAACACAAATTAATGAAAACTTAAGGTCTCTTGTTCTTCAGCAGGGAGTTGTTCGTGATAAGGAAGGGTACATAGAAAGACTTTCCCACCAGAATATAAACACAGACTTTGACAGACAGAAAAATGCAGCTTCATTTGACCTTTGCAATCAGGCAATAGATATGTATGCAGAGGAAATGACAAGAGTTGTTCTTGTTCCTACATGGGATGAAGTCGGCAAATACTATATGGGTAGAACAAAGGTCGGCATAGACGAATTATCCGTTATGGCAACAGAGTTTAGTGATAAGGTTGCTTCAAACGAAAAAGAAATAATGGATAATAATTTAGTTATAAACAAGATGTCAGGTGCAGCCGGAAACAATGAAACTCACGCTGATGCAGATGCACTTATAGAATCAATAGACAAAAATATTAAGCTTCTTGCAGAAGAAGCTATAGCTGCCGGCAGA
>JAZOTR010000047.1:0-14149 GCA_045657745.1 Acutalibacteraceae bacterium | reverse complement strand
TCGTATGGAGATAGAATACTTAAAAAAACTGAGTGCCTTAGTTCTTGCGGAAGAGCGAGAGAACGGCAAAAAGCAAAAATAATCTCTGAACTAAGGCAAAAGTATCCGCTAAAAGAATTGCTTAAACTATCCGGTCTTGCTCGCAGCACATACTATTACTATTTAAAACAACCAAACAAAGATAAATACGAGTGTGAAAAGCAAGAAATACAAGAAATCTACAATGCTAATAAAGGCAGATACGGATACCGTAGAATGACTATTGCTATGCGTAACAAAGGTTATGTAATTAACCATAAAACCGTACAAAAACTGATGAAACAACTTGGTTTGAAAGGTAAGCAGCGTAAGAACGATAAATACCATTCATACAAAGGTGCTGTTGGCAAGGTTGCTGACAATTTGCTGAAAAGAGATTTCTATGCAGAAAAACCTTTCGAAAAGATAACAACAGATGTTACACAATTCAATGTTTGTGATGAAAAAGTATATCTGTCACCTATTTTAGATTTATTCAATAACGAAGTTGTATCTTATTCAAT
This sequence comes from Acutalibacteraceae bacterium, assembly GCA_045657745.1. Classification (GTDB taxonomy): domain Bacteria; phylum Bacillota; class Clostridia; order Oscillospirales; family Acutalibacteraceae; genus UBA737. The sequence goes on along the minus strand of JAZOTR010000047.1, from coordinate 13,607 downwards.
TTCTACAAGTCCTAATTTAGAACAAATTAGAGAAATGCTTAGTGGTTTGTTTGAAAAACTTCCTGCCGATGCAACACCGATATTTCATTCTGACCAAGGTTGGCAATACCAACATGCTGAATACCAACGATTACTCGCCGAACATAACATTACTCAAAGTATGTCTCGAAAAGGTAACTGTATGGATAACGGTGCTATGGAAAACTTCTTTGGCAGATTAAAGGTTGAAATGTTCTACGGTGAAAAATTTGAAAGCGTTAACGCTTTCATAGATGAATTGAAACATTACATAGATTACTACAACAACGAAAGAATTTCCTTAAAACTAAAAGGAATGAGCCCGGTGCAATACCGAACTCATTCACAAGCAATTTAATATTTAATTTTGTCTAAACTTTGGGGTTCACTTCATTTCCTCGGGATTTTTTTATATTCCTAAAACCGCCACTGCAATACTGAAATAAACGAGTAATGCAATCGCATCAACAATAGTTGTAATAAACGGACTTGCCATAACCGCAGGGTCAAGACCTAATTTTTTTGCGAATATTGGCAAAATACAACCAACAATTTTTGCAATTAATACCGTAACAAAAAGCGTTATACAAACAACGAGTATTTCTTCAAAATGCTTCATAGAATCAAAGGTGTTAAGCAATAAATGGTCGACTAAAATCATTTTAACGAAATTAACCGCCGCCAAAACAATACTGCAAATAAAGGCTACTCTTGTTTCTTTCCAAATAACGCGGAAAATGTCCTTAAATTCAATATCTCCTAATGATAATGCACGAATAACCGTAACAGATGACTGACTTCCGCCGTTACCTGCCGTATTCATAAGCATTGGTATAAAGGTAATAAGCGCAGGCAAAATTGTGAGTTTTTCTTCAAAGCTTGAAATTATAGCGCCTGTAAATGTAGCTGAAATCATTAAAAGTAAAAGCCAAGGTATTCTTGCTTTAAATGTTGAAAAGACACTTGCTTTAAGGTAGGTTTTATCACTCGGCAAAATAGCAGCCATTTTTTCAATATCTTCGGTTGCTTCTTCTTGCAAAACGTCAATCGCATCGTCAACCGTAACAATACCTACAAGGCGGTTTTCCTTATCAACAACGGGAAGTGAAGTAAAGTCGTACTTTTCAAACTGCCCCGCAACGTCTTCCTTATCGTCAAGCGTATTTGCAAATATAACGTTTTCTTCCATTATATCCGCAATAACTTTGTCCTTAGGGTTTAAAAGCAAATCCTTTAAGGATACAATACCTATCAAATGACGGCTAGAATCAATTACATAACAGGTATAAATTGTTTCTGTTTCAAAACCGATTGCACGAATTCTGTCAAACGCATCCTCAACCGACATATTTTTCTTAAGGTCAATATATTCGGTAGTCATAATACTACCCGCGCTATCCTCGGGATAGGCTAGTATTTGGTTGATTTTTTTACGGGTATTAGCGTCGGTCTGCCTTAAAATACGCTTTGCAATATTAGCGGGCATCTCCTCAATAATGTCAACCGTATCGTCCATAAAAAGCTCATCTAACACCGTTTTAAGCTCGGTATCGCTGAATTTTTCAATTAAAAATTGCTGCATATCGCTTTCCATATAAGAAAACACCTCTGCAGCAAGCTCTTTTGGCAATATTCTAAAAACAACAGGTAAATCTTTTTCCTCTGCTTCTTCCAATATAAGCGCAATATCCGCAGGATTCATATTATCAAGCATACTTCGCAGTTTAGAAAACTTCTTTTCTTCTATAAGCTCTAAAATCATTTCTTGCATAATAATCCTCCTCACAAATTAATACACTTAATTTTACACCCATTATTATATTATGTCAATATTTTGTTGATTTTAGCATTAATTTATGATATAATATTGGAAATTATTTTTAATGAGGAGATATATAAATAATGAATTCCAATACAATTCAAATTTTGATTGCTATGGTCATTTATATGGCGGCAGTTATAGCAATTGGTATTATTTACGCAAAACGCGCAAATAAAAACTCTGAAGAATATTTTTTAGGCGGTCGTTCTTTGGGTCCGTGGGTTACCGCAATGAGTGCCGAAGCCTCTGATATGTCAGGTTGGCTTTTAATGGGTCTTCCTGCTGTTGCTTTAATAACAGGTCTTGCAGAAGCATCTTGGACTGCTATCGGTCTTGCAATCGGTACATATATAAACTGGCTTATCGTTGCTAAACGATTAAGAGTATACACCGAAAAAATTGATGTTTATACCCTTCCCGATTTCTTTAGCAAAAGATTTGGTGATAAAAAGAACATCATTTCAACATTAGCCGCTTTAATAATTATTGTTTTCTTTATTCCTTACACCGCTTCAGGCTTTGCAGCTTGCGGTAAGCTTTTCGCTTCACTTTTCGGTATGGATTATATGACCGCTATGATTATAAGCGCTATTGTTATAGTTGTTTACTGTACATTAGGTGGCTTCCTCGCCGCTTCAACAACCGACTTTATTCAAAGTATTATTATGACTATTGCATTATTCGTTGTTGTAGGCTTTGGCGAAGGCTTAATGCACGGCTTCTCAAATATTTTCAGCAATGTTGCCCAGCTTGACGGTTACTTGAACTTATTTGAAGGCTACAATGTTGTAAGTAAAACAACCGGCAGTTACGGCGCTTTACCCGTCGCATCCACTCTTGCTTGGGGTCTTGGATACTTCGGTATGCCCCACATTCTTTTAAGATTTATGGCTATTAAGGATAAAAACAAGTTGGCTCTTTCCCGCCGTGTTGCTTCCGTTTGGGTTGTTATTTCAATGGCAATCGCAGTTTTAATTGGTGTTGTAGGATATAACCTTATGTTAAAGGGTATTGTACCTAATTACGCTTCAACCCCTGAAGCTGAAACAATTATTGTTGATATTGCAAAATATTTAAGTAAGTTCGGTTCTATCCCCGCATTTACAGCAGGTATTATTCTTGCAGGTATTCTTGCTTCAACAATGTCTACCGCTGATTCTCAGCTTTTAGCCGCGGCTTCAAGTATTTCAGAAAACATTTTCCAAGGCACATTTAAAGTTAAGCTTTCTGAAAAACAGTCGGTTTGGCTTGCAAGAATTGCCGTTGTTTTAATTTCTGTTATTGCTATTTTCTTAGCTTCTAACCCCAATAGCTCGGTATTCGATATCGTATCATTTGCTTGGGCAGGATTTGGTGCCGCATTTGGTCCTGTTGTATTGTTTGCTCTATTTTGGAAGCGTACCACAAAAGAGGGCGCATTCGCAGGTATGCTTTCAGGCGGTATTATGATTTTCCTATGGAAATTTGTAATCGCAAAGCTTGGTGGTATATTCGCAATTTACGAATTACTCCCCGCTTTCATCTTCTCTTGCTTATTCATAATAGTTGTTTCATTACTCACTAAGAAGCCTTCTAAAGAAATTGAAGACGATTTTGAAGCAGTTCGTTTAAATGTGAATTAATAAAACTTAATAAATAAATATAAAATAAAAGCCCACTTGTACAAAGTGGGCTTAAGTTTAAACTAATTCGGTAGATAAATATCTACTACCTGTATCGGGCAGTAATACAACAATATTTTTACCTTTATTTTCTTCGCGTTTTGCAATTTTTATAGCCGCGCAAAGCGCTGCGCCCGAAGAAATACCAACCGAAAGACCCTCGGTTTTGCAAATTTTTCGCGCGTATTCAAACGCATCGTCATCACTAACCGCAATAACCTCATCATAAACAGTAGTATCTAGATTGCCCGGCACAAAGCCCGCGCCTATACCTTGAATTTTATGAACGCCGCTCTCCCCTTTTGTTAAAACAGGGCTTGACTGCGGCTCTACTGCAATAACCTTAATAGCGGGGTTTTTCTGCTTTAAATATATACCAACGCCGCTTAATGTGCCGCCTGTTCCAACACCTGCCACAAAAACATCAACCTTGCCGTCCAAATCATCATATATTTCGGGACCTGTGGTTTCATAATGAGCCTTTGGATTTGCAGGATTATCAAACTGCCCTGCAATTATACTACCCTTAATTTCTTTATTAAGACGCTCGGCTTCTTCAATTGCGCCCTTCATTCCCTTTTTGCCATCGGTAAGAACAATTTCGGCGCCAAATGATTTAATTAATTTAATTCGTTCAACCGACATTGTGTCAGGCATAACAATAATTGCTTTATATCCGCGCGCGGTGCAAACAGCCGCAAGACCAATACCCGTATTGCCCGATGTTGGCTCAATAACCGTGCCGCCTTTTTTAAGCGTGCCCTTTTGCTCGGCATTATTTATCATAGAAAGGGCTACTCTATCCTTAACACTGCCCGCAGGGTTGAAAAATTCAAGCTTTGCAAAAACATTTGCATTCAGATTATATTCATTTTTCATATTAGCAAGTTCCATTAAAGGAGTATTGCCAATTAAGTCATCAAAGGATTTAATTAAAGCCATAAAAACACCTCGTATTTATTTTAACATCACTATTAGTTTTGTCAATATTATTGCAAAAAATTTATTTTATGGTAAAATAAATTTGGTGATAAGTATGTACGACGAATTAACTAAAGTAGATATTGAAAAAATGAAAGAGGAACTCGAATACCGCATAGGCACGGTTAGACCAAAAATACTTGAAGAGGTTAAATTCACAAGAAGTTTTGGCGACTTATCCGAAAATGCCGAATACCACGCCGCAAAACGCGAACGCGGTAAAAACGAAAGCCGTATTCGTTACCTTAGAAATATGCTTAAAACCGCTATTTTAATAGATACCGAAAGCAAAGCCGACGAAATTGGTCTGTTTGATACGGTAACCTATTATGTTGAGGATGATGATTGCGAAGAACAGGTGCGAATTGTTACAACCTTGCGCCAAAATTCTATGCAAGGTCTGATTAGCAAGGAGTCCCCAATGGGCAGCGCCATTATGGGTAAGCTCCAAGGCGACAGGGTTTATATAAAGGTATCGGACGATTACGGATATTATATAGTAATTCGTAAAATTGAAAAAGGCGAAGACGATTCTTCGCTTGAAATAAGAAAATTTTAAAACAAAAAACTACCCCGTATTCTTAAACGCCCTATTGAGCGCTTAACGGGATAGTTTTTGTTTTTGTAGAAACTATTATTCGGCGGTTTCTTCTGCAGTAGCTTCTTCTTTCATCTTTGCAAAGCATTCGCTGCAGTATACCGGACGATCGTCACGGGGAATGAAAGGAACCTTTGCAACACCTCCGCAAGCGGCACAAACTGCTTCATGCAATTCTCTTGGTGCTCTACCTGCGTTCTTGCGCTTATCGCGGCAGGGTTTGCAGCGTTGCGGTTCGTTTACAAAGCCCTTTGATTCATAGAATTCCTGCTCTCTTGCAGTGAATACGAATTCTTCGCCGCAGTCTTTGCAAACTAGTGTCTTGTCTTCAAACATTTCTTCTACCTCACTTGGTTTTTTTAGCCCCGGACGGAATTGCACCGACATCTTTGTTTTCAACGTTCTTCTTTTAAACTACATGGGCATATTAAACGGCTTTTTGCCGTTATTTTTTTATTTTCTTTCTTATTCTTGCTAAGGCATTGTCTACCGATTTTTCGGTAATGCCTAAAGCCTTTGCAATATCGGAATAACCCTTGCCTGATAAAAACAACTCAAGCACATTATATTCCATATCCGAAAGCTCAAGCTTAATATTGTTAGTAAGCGCTTTATAATCTTCTTTTTCAATTAAAATTTCTTCAGGTGTATTAATATCGGTAATCTCAATCTCATCAATAGAACTTATAAGCTCCTGCGGTACGCTTTTTAACGCGTTGGTTTTACGAAGTAAAGAAATAACCGAGCGTTTAATGCAAACCGTTGCAAAGGTTTTAAAGGTTGCTTTTTGCCCATCGTAATTCTTAATTGCAGAATAAAGCGCAAAGGTTGCTTCCTGTACAGCATCCTCAAGCTGAGCCGAGGGTAAATACTGCTTTGCAATTTTTACTATGAGAGGTAAATAACGCTCAATTATAACCGAAAGCAATTCGTAATTGCCCGCATTTATTTGGGAAATCACTTCGTTATCAGTCATTTTATTGTTATTTTCGACAAAATTTATACCCATTTGCACACCAAAATAGCATTACTTAACAATATATGTATAATACATTAAAAAGTTTTGTCTGTCAAGTAGATTTTAAAGGCCGTTTATTGTGCACATTGCTACATTAATTAAATATTATAAATTAAGTGTAATATATTGACAAAATAGTTATATAACTGTATTATTGTATTAATCTTAAGGAGGCATATACCATGGTTAACGAAAAATATCTTCTTTGGTGCCAAAAAGCAACCAAGGACCCCGACTTAATAAAGGAATTAAAAGAAATTGAAGGAAACGAAGAAATAATTTCGGATGCTTTTTATAAAAATCTTGAATTTGGTACTGCAGGTCTTCGCGGCGTTATAGGTGCAGGTACCAACCGTATGAACATTTACACAGTAGGTCAAGCCTCCCAAGGTCTTGCAGCTTACGTAAACTCTGTTACCGAAAACGGCAGTATTGCAATCGCTTATGACAGCAGAATTAAATCTGATGTTTTTGCAAAATGCGCTGCAGAAATTTTTGCTGCTAACGGAATAAAGGTATATATCTACCCTGAACTTGTTCCAACTCCAATGCTCTCATTCGCTGTAAGAAGACTTAAGTGCGACGCAGGTGTTGTTATTACTGCAAGTCACAACCCCGCAAAGTACAATGGCTACAAGGCTTATGCGCCAGACGGTAGTCAGTTAGGTCCTGAAGCAGCTGATTATGTACTTTCCATAATGGAAAGTGTTGATATTTTTGACGGTGTTAAGTCAATGGATTTCGATACCGCTCTTAAAGAAGAAAAAATCGAGTATATTACAGACGATATTGTTGAAGAGTATCTTGATAATGTTGAAGCTCAGCGTGTAGAAAAGGATATTGATTTTTCGGCGCTTAAGGTTATTTACACCCCTCTTAACGGCGCAGGTAACAAGCCTGTAAGAGCTATTCTCAAAAGAATTGGCGTTAAGAATGTTACGGTTGTTCCCGAACAGGAAATGCCTGACGGTAATTTCCCAACCGCCCCCTACCCCAATCCCGAAATTCGTCAACCGTTTGAATGTGCTTTAAAATTAGCCGAAACAGTTAAGCCTGATATTCTTTTAGCTACCGACCCAGATAGCGACCGTGTTGGTATTGCCGTTAATCAGAACGGCGAATATGTACTCATAAGCGGTAACGATATGGGCGTATTGCTTTTAAACTATATTCTTGAAAGACGCACCGCAAACGGCACATTGCCAAAGAGACCTGTTGCAGTTAAAACAATTGTTTCAAGTGAGCTTTGTCAAAAAATTGCTGACAGCTACGATTGCGAACTCATAAATGTCTTGACAGGATTTAAGTTCATCGGCGAACAAATTACCATTCTTGCCGAAAAGAACGAGCAAGACCGCTATATTTTCGGCTACGAAGAAAGCTACGGCTATTTATGCGGTGACTATGCGCGCGATAAGGACGCTGTTGTGGCATCTATGCTTATTTGCGAAATGACCGTATTTTACAAGAACAACGGCAAAACGCTTTTAGATGTTTTAGAAGAAATCTATCAAAAATACGGCTACTGCTACAGCACACAAAAAAGCTTTACCTGCGAAGGTCAAAGCGGTATGGAAAAAATTAAAGAAATTATGTCCTCTCTTCGCAATAATCCGCCAATGGAAATTTGCGGCAGTAAGGTTGTAAAAATTAACGACTACGGTACATCACTTTCGTATGACAAACTTGCAAACACCGAAAGCGAAATCACCTTACCTAAATCAAATGTACTTTCTTATTTCTTAGAGGATACAAGCACATTCATCGTTCGCCCGTCAGGCACAGAGCCTAAAATTAAAACCTATATCTGTGCTGCTGCCAAAACTAAAGCACAAGCTGAAAAACGCCGTGACGATTTAGTTGACGCAGGAACAAAACTCTTAGGTTTCTAAATTACCAAAATCACCCTGAAAAACAGGGTGATTTTTTTCGACATTTTTTGTTGCATTAATATTAAATCTAAAGTATAATAATTGTTGATTTATTATATACGGAGTTTAATATGAAAAAAACATTGATAATTATTTCTGCTGCTTTAGCTGCCGTTTTAGCGGCACTTATAGCAGTTTTAATAATAATAAAATCGGGCGATAAAATGGTTATGGCGCACCTTTCCTCAGATGGTGATGCTTCGTCTAATATATTTTCAAGTGATACTGTTTCGAGTGAACCCGAGGCAATACCCGTTTTAACCTTTTCCTCACATAAAAGTGAAAGAATAAACACCACCGAGGATAAAATTACATTTAAAGGTAATTACACACCTAATACCGAAATTTTTCTTGGAAGTGAATCTATTACTACCAATAAAGACGGAAATTTCACTATTACGAAGGATTTGCAATATGGTAACAATTCCTTTACCTTTACCGTTTTAGACCAAACAAAAACCTTTAGTGTATACCGAAGATTTGTTATTATTTCTTCCTATACACCCGCTACAAGCCAAATATATTCAGCGGGCGCGTATTTCCCCGTAAGTGTTGTTGCAAGAGAGGGTTCACAAATAACAGCAACCTTTAACGGCGCTACGATAAGCCTTGAGCCCCAAGGCAGCGCCACTAACGGCTTTATTACCTTTAGCGGAAAATTCTCAATGCCTTCGGGTCATTTCCGCGATTTAAATTTAGGAACAGTAACCTTTAAGGGCGTTTATAATTCATTCAGCGAAAGCTTTAAATCCGGCAATGTTACCTGTAAAAAAGAAGACATTGTATTATCAAGCGACCCTAACGCAACCCCAAAAGGCGGTAAATACACCGATGTTGGCTCGGGAATTATAACCGAAATTGTGTCTTTTCAAGCCGAAACCTTTGATGCGGGAACAAAAACAGACGCATCTAAGCCTTGGAATAATTATCTTCCAAAGGGTACTCTTGACTATGGCTCGGCGGACAGCTTTTCCGTAAGGCGTGACGGCGATACTTACGAGCTTATAACCCTCCGCTGCGGAAGAACTTTATATAAATCCTACCGCGATAAGCCAACCCAAAACAGAACTACCGTTATAAAGCAATATGTCGGTACTCTGCCCGACCACAACGAAATAACATTTAACACCATTAAAAACAACGGTTCCCATACCGTTTTAAATCTTTCGGTTAATTGGAAAGCTCCTTTTTATTTCGAACTTTTACCACAAAGCTATAACAGTGATATGACTGTCACTAATATCTCATACAATTATGTTGATATTACATTTTGCTATGCTACCGTATTTAACGGCGAGATTATAATTCCGCAAGATAACCCTGTTTTTTCTTCTGCAAAGGTAATACAAAATACGAATGACTACACATTACGCCTATTCCTTAAAAAACCGGGCGCATTTTACGGTTGGGACGCTTATTATGACGCAAACGGTAACCTTTGCTTCGAATTTTTAAATCCTGCTAAAATAACATTGACAAACACCAATGTATACGGTGCAGATTTAAGCGGTGTAAATATTTTAATTGATGTAGGTCACGGCGGAATGGACTGCGGCGCTTTAGGCTCTAAGGGTGCGGCATTCAGCGAGGCGAACCGAAATCTTAATCTTGCTAATAAAATCAAGGCAGAGCTTGTTTCAATCGGCGCTACTGTTTATATGACAAGAACTACCGATGTGACCTCTACCTTTGATGACAAAATGAATATGATAAAAAGAATAAAGCCCGATTACTGCATTGCAATCCACCACGATTCAAATACCAAAAAATCCTTAAACGGCTTTGGCGCATATTACTACACGCCCTTTGCTAAAAAGGCTGCCGAATCTATTTGGAATCATTCGTTTAATACAGGAATATATGCTAAACAAACCTTAAAGTTGCATAAATATTTCACTCTGCGCAGTACAGTATGTCCCGTTGTGCTCACAGAAAATGGTTATATGTCTAACAGTAGCGACTATTCAAAAATAATTGACGATGCTATTAATACTAAAAAAGCAGAGGCCTTAGTAAAGGGGATTGTTGAATACTTTACCCACATCAATAAATAAATAATAAAAATTATTTTATAAAATGGTTGCTTTATTTGAAGTTATGTAGTATAATTTAAAGAAATGTGTGTATTATAAATTTTTTCGCTTAGAAAGAAGGATTTTGTGAATAACTTATCTATCTACCATTTAGCTAGAATTTTATTTAAAAACATTCTTGTTATTATTTTGGTTGCCCTAGTTTCAGGTGTTGCAGCCTTTTCTTACTGTCAATATTTTGTTCAAGAAAAATATGCAGCAACCGGCTCAGTTTTGGTAACTAACGGTGCTATTTTATACGAGAAGGACAATAAATCAAATTCTGTACAAAGCTCTGATATTGCAGCTTCAATAAATCTTTTAACAACCGTTGAAGATATTCTTTCAACAAACGATATTTATAAAAGATTAGCAGAAAAACTTGGCGGACAATACACCTATACACAATTGAGAAGTTGTGTAAAAATAGAAAAGCGTGGCGATAATTCATTATTTATCGATGTTCGCTTCCAAACCTCAAGCAAATCAGAAACAATTAAAATTACAAATACTTTTTTGGAATTAGCTCCGGCTTACATCAGCAAGTTTATACCCCATTCAGCATCTACTGCTGTAACCATGGCTGATACCGCAGTTAAAACAGCGCCTAAAACCACTAGTACAACCATTGCTGCTATGATTATAGGTGCTATCGCATGCTATGCAGTTGTATATCTCTTATCATTATCAAATGTAACTATTGAAAACGAAAGTGATTTTAAGGACCGCTTTGATATTCCTGTTTTAGGTAATATACCTGATTTTTCTGAGATTGACAGTAAGAGCGCTACAAAATACGCTTATAAGAGGGGGTAATTATTGTGAATACAAAGATAACTCCTAATGAAAGAATAGTAATTCCAAACAGCAATAGAAAGGTTCCCTTTTCTGTTGTTGAATCCTATAAAAATTTAAGAACAAACATAATATCCGTATTATCTAAAAGCGGAAGTAATGTTTTGGCAATTACAAGCCCAAATGCTTCGGAAGGTAAATCTACAACAGCTGTTAATGTTGCAGTAACTTTAGCACAATTAAATAAAAAGGTTATATTGTTGGACGCCGATTCCCGTCGCCCAAGCATTAATAAAAAATTAAGACTTGAAAACCGAAAAGGATGTATGAACATTCTTCGTGGCGACATTGATTTGGAAGATGCAATTATTCACTATAACAAGTATCTTGATGTTATTACATCAGGCACTAAGGTTAAAAACCCAACCGAGCTTTTCAGTGACGAAAAATTTGATAATTTACTCGAAAAACTTAAAGCTGATTATGACTATGTTATTCTTGATACTCCGCCTATTAACCCCGTATCTGACGCACTTATTATTGCTCAGAAATGCGAATCACTTGTTATGATTGTTCGCGCAGGCGGTACTTCCTTCGAATCCTTTGAAAAAGCCTATAATGCACTTAATGTTTTAGAAATAAAGCTTGCCGGTGTTATAGTTAACGGATTTGATTCTACAAGAAGATATTTCTATAACAATGGTTATAAATACGGACATAAATATAAATCAAAAGGTTATTCACAATACTATTAAAATTTTAAAAGGGAGATTATATATCTCCTTTTTTTTATAATGGTTATGATTCGTCGAAACACTCGTGTTTCGACACAAAATCTTTGATTTTGCAACAAATTTCTTTTGAAATTTGTTCTATCCATTGCAATGAGTGTTGTGCAAAATTAAATTTAAAAATTCAATTTTGCCAAAGCCACTTGAAAAGTGGCTTGTCGAAGCGCTTTTCAGCGTTTCGACAAACTACAATCATTATAAGAACGAGGTGAAAAATTAATGCTTGATATACATTCTCATATATTACCCGCTGTTGATGACGGTGCTAAAGATATAGATGAAGCTATTGCCATTCTTGAAGCAATGCATTTACAAGGTATAACAAGCGTTGTTGCTACACCGCATTTTTATCCTCACGAGGATAATCTTGAAGATTATAACAAAAAAATCTTAACTGCGTTTAATGATTTAAAAAAACATACAGTTAATAAGACTGTACCTGAAATTTATTTAGGTTGTGAAATACTCTACTACACCGGAATTAGCAAGGCACAATCTATTAGAAACTTTACCATTAACAATTCCAACTATTTACTTATAGAACTAAACACTTTTTCTATAAATAAAATGGTTTTTGAAGAATTGCTATATCTTAGAGATGTACGCGGAATAATACCGATAATCGCCCATATTGAGCGTTATCGCAAATCCCGTAAATATAAAGCGCTACTTGACTTTATTAAGCAAAACAATATTCTTTGTCAAGTTAATGCTACCTCATTTTTTTCAAAAGACTATACTAAAACCTTGAAAAAATTATTTGTTTTAGATTGTGTATCACTTATAGCTACCGATAGCCACTCTATGCAAAAAAGGCCACCTCTATTAAAACGCGCTTTAGAAAAAATTGCCGAAGAATACGGAACCGAGGTAAGCGAAAGACTAATTCATAATGCAGATAAGTTATACCTTACGATTGTAAATAAGGAGCATGGCAATGACTTCTAACACACTTAACATTAAGCAAAACGGCGAGCTTTTGTATATCACCTTCCCAAAGCTTGAAAAAGCAGGTGTTATAAATCATCTTTTTACTACCCGCCTTGGCGGAGTTAGCAAGGGTCAATACCAAAGTATGAATTTAAGCTTTTTAAACGGCGACGAGCGCGAAAATGTTTTAAAAAACTACGAAATTTTATGTAACGAACTTGGCACCGAGGCCGGTAATCTTGTTTTAAGTCGCCAAACACATACGGACAATGTTAAAATTGTAAATGCTTCACACCGAGGAACAGGCATTTTCAAAGAGTCTTTTTCGGATATTGACGGACTTATTACAAACGAACCAAAGGTCACCTTAGTTACCCAATATGCCGATTGTACACCCCTTTTATTTTGCGACCCTATTAAAAGGGTTATTGCCACATCACATTCAGGTTGGCGCGGAACAGTAAAGGAAATCGGCAAAAAAACGGTTCAAAAAATGGTAGATGAACTCGGTTGTAACACAAGCGATATTATTGCCTGCATTGGACCTTGCATAAAGAACTGTTGTTATGAGGTTGATGCGCCCGTTTATAACGAATTTGCAAAACTAACACACCTTGATTTAAGTAAAATATTTACCACAAAAGAGGGCGGTAAATATATGCTTGATTTAGTAGAGGCTAATCGACAAATTTTAATTTCAGCAGGTATACTTCCCGAAAATATGGATATTTCGGATATTTGCACCTGCTGTAACAGTGATATTCTTCATTCTCACCGTGCAACAGGCGGTAAACGCGGAAATTTAGCTGCAATAATTGAACTTAAATAATAAAAAATCCCCGAACAATTTGATATGCACCCCAAAAGTTAGACACTTTTGGAGGTGCATATTTTTATGTCAAAAAAAGGTCAAAAATTCAAAACGTACTCGCCAGAATTCAAAATTAATGTTATAATGGATATGCGTGACAACCATATGGGATATCGTGA
>JAZOTR010000046.1:0-45374 GCA_045657745.1 Acutalibacteraceae bacterium | reverse complement strand
CCACGGTGGGTTTGACGGTGGCGCAGTAGCGCAAGACGGAACTGTTGAAAAGGATATAAATTTAAATATAACCTTGGCTGTTGCTAATTTTTTAAAGCAAAGCGGGTTTGAGGTTGTTTTAACTCGGCAAAATGATGTTTCTACTGATGATGTAGAAACTGATAAAATTGCCACTCGTAAGAAAAGCGACCTTAAAAACCGTCTTAATTTAATGAAAGATTATCCTGATGCGGTTTTCGTAAGTGTACATCTTAATAAATTTACTACTTCTGCAGCAAGCGGGTCACAGGTTTTTTACAGTAAGGGTAGCGAATCCGAAAAATTGGGCGAATGCATACAAAATTCTATCGTGAATTATTTACAGCCCGAAAATGTACGGGTTAATAAGCAAGCGACTAAAAGTATGTATTTACTTTATAACGCAACTGTTCCGTCGGTGCTTGTTGAGTGTGGGTTTTTAAGCAACAAAGCCGAGCTTGAAAAGCTTAAAAATACGGAATATCAAAATAAAATGGCATTTTGTATATATAGCGGAATACTTGAATATTTTAAGGGAGAAAAATAATGGCTAATAAGTCAAAGGTTGTATATGTTTGCAGTGAGTGCGGATACGAAACGGCTAAATGGATGGGTAAATGCCCGTCCTGTAATGCGTGGAGCACATTGGAAGAGGATGTAAGAGTAGCAACTAAAACCGTTACAAAAACAGCGGGTATTAGCGGTGGTGTTGCTGTCGCTAAACCACTTTCACAAATAGATTCAACAGCCGAAGAGCGCTATATAATAGGTATTCGCGAGCTTGACAGAGTGCTTGGTGGCGGAATAGTAAAGGGCTCGGTAACACTTTTAAGCGGTGACCCCGGTATCGGTAAATCTACAATTCTTTTGCAAATATGTAACGCTTTTCAAAATAAGCTTAATGTACTTTATGTTTCGGGTGAGGAATCCGCAATTCAAATTAAAATGCGCGCTAACAGACTTGGTGTTGTTAGTGATAATATTACTATTATGACCGAAACCGATACTCAAGCGGTGTGTGAATATATTTTATCCCAAAAGCCCGACCTTGTTATGATAGATTCGATTCAAACAATGCAAATTGCCGAGCTTTCATCTTCGGCAGGTAGCATAGTTCAGGTAAGGGAATCTACTAATTTACTTCTTAGAACAGGCAAAAGCTTAGATATTCCCGTAATTATTGTTGGCCATGTAAATAAGGGCGGTGATATTGCAGGACCTAAGGTAATGGAGCATATTGTGGATACGGTGCTTTATTTTGAGGGTGAGAGAAATCAGTCTTACCGTATTTTGCGCGCCATTAAAAACCGTTTTGGCTCTACTAATGAAATCGGCGTGTTCGAAATGAATGATACAGGTCTTAGTGAGGTTGAAAACCCCTCTGCAATGCTTTTATCAGGCAGACTTCCTAATGTTTCGGGCGGATGTATCACCTGTGTTATAGAGGGTACAAGACCGATTTTAGCTGAGGTTCAGGGTCTTGTAAGCACAACAGGTTTTGGAAATGCAAGACGAATGGCAACAGGTTACGATTACAACCGCTTAAACCTTATGTTAGCAGTTTTGGAAAAGCGTATAGGTCTTTATTTTTCTAATTTAGACACATATTTGAATATTGTAGGCGGTATGCGACTTGATGAGCCTGCTGCCGATTTAGCGGTGGCTATGGCGCTTGTTTCGGGCCTTAGAGATATACCGATAGACCCAAATACAATCGCATTTGGTGAGATAGGTCTTTCGGGTGAAATAAGAACGGTGCCGAGAGCGCAAGCAAGAGTAAACGAGGCGGCAAGACTTGGCTTTACAAAGTGCATTTTGCCGAGTGCTTCCATAAAACAGATTACTAACTGTCCCGATTCAATTGAGCTTATAGGGGTTAGGAATTTGGCACAGGCTATTGCTATTATTAAATAATCGTTTTACAAAGTATGGACACGGATTTTCTAATGATGTTATATTACTGCACTTATCAAGCGAACAGTAACCGTCTATTTGATGTCTGCAGTTTTCGGCGCATTGGATAATTCCCATAAAAAACTCCTAATCTAAAAGAATGGTATAATTATAGTATGGAAAATTTGAACTTTATTATTGCAAAAAATTTATCTACACTTAGAAGAAAAAATAAATTAACCCAATTACAGCTTGCTGAAAAGCTAAACTATTCGGACAAGGCTATTTCCAAATGGGAAAAGGGCGAATCGCTTCCGTCGGTTGAGGTGTTGCATACAATATGCAAGCTTTACGGCGTTAGTATGGATTATATCGTGGGCGACGAAAAAAAGGAACCTAAAATAATCGAAACCGAGGCTCTTAAAAAAAGATACTTAAACATTACGCTTTTAAGCGTTTTGGCGGTATGGTTTGTGGCGCTTGTGCTTTTTGTTTCGTTTGATATTTTTGCTCACAAGGATTATTTTATAATTTTTGCTTGGGCGGTTCCTGCATCGTGTATAGTAAGCATTATTTTTGATGCTGTATGGAATAAATGCAAATTGTTGTTTTATTTACTTACTGTACTTTTGTGGTCTTTCCTTGTGTCTGCCACTATACAGTTTTTAACATTTAATATATGGAAGATATTGTTTATAGGAATTCCGCTTCAAATCGCTATTTATTTGTGGTCGAGATTGGTTAAGAAATAAAATATTGACAATTTATGACAATTACCGTATAATGTTTAAAGAATTTAAAGCGTAGGAGTGATTTTATGGTACCGACAGGAATTATTAGACCTGTAGATAAAATGGGAAGAGTAGTTATACCCAAGGAAATCCGCGAAAGGCTTAAAATTGAAAACGATAAGGACAGCTTTGAAATTTATACCGACGGCGATTTGGTAATATTAAAAAAATATCAAGCAAGCTGTGTGTTCTGCGGCTCGTTAGAGGATAGTATTCCTTATAACGGTTATACTGTATGCAAAAAGTGTATAGAAAAGCTTAACGAAATGGAATAAATGCTTGACAAGGTAAGTTTTTAATGATATAATTTTAGAAATGTTAAATGCGTTGAAGGAATTATTGCTTAAACGGATTGTTAAGAGAGTCGGCGGTTGGTGCAAGTCCGATACATGAGGTTAAGTCAAGTCTCGTTCCTGAGCAGAGTGGCTGAAATTAAAGTAAGCTGCTACGGCATGCACCGTTATCATAGCAAAGGGCTTGTTCGAGCCTTATGAGTGACCGTTTTGTTCGGTAAACAGGGTGGTACCGCGAATTTGAAATTCGTCCCTGAGATTGCTATGCGCAGTCTCAGGGTTTTTTAATTTTTAAGTGAGGTTATTTTTATGAAAATCAAAATTTTTGACAGAACTTTATGCAGAGACGACCGTAACTTTTCTTTTAAGGAAAAAATCGAAATTGCAAGACAGCTTGAAAAGCTAAATATTGATACTGTTGAAATTTCTGAAATTGATAATATTAAGAGCGATACATTATTAATCCGCACAATCGCATCCTTTGTGAAAAAGGCTGTTTTGTCGGTAGCGGTAGGTTCCACAAAGCAAGGTATTGACAATGCGGCAAATGCTTTAAATACCGCTGCTAAGCCAAGACTTCGTATAGAACTTCCTGTATCTACGGTTGGTATGGAATATACTTGCCACAAGAAAGCACCTAAAATGCTTGAGCTTATAAGCGAGCTTGTTGCTTATGCTAAGGAAAAGTGCGACGATGTAGAATTTTGCGCTATTGACGCTACAAGAGCAGAAGAGGATTTCTTAAAAGAGGTTATCAGCACCGCTTATTCTTCGGGCGCTAATATTGTTACTCTTTGTGATACTGCGGCAGAAATGTTGCCTGATGCTTTTGGCGAATTTGTAGGCAACTTTACTAATGACGAGGTTGCCTTGGGTGTGATGTGCGACAATAAAAACGGTTTAGCTGTTGCAGATGCGGTTATCGCTATTAAGAATGGCGCTAAGGTTATTAAAACCTCGGTAGGCGGCAATAATGTTCCGCTTGATACCTTTGCTATGGTTATTAAGAACTGTGGTAACAGCTGTGATATTGAATCGGATATTAAGATTACCGAATTCAACAGAATTATCAAGCAAATCGGTTGGATTACAGATAATACTAAAAACGAAAAAATTGCGGTTAATACACAAGCTGCCCAAGACGGTATGGAATTAGATTCTAACGACGATAGCGATACTGTTTTAGCGGCAGTTATGAAACTCGGTTACGATTTATCTGAAGAGGATTCAGCTAAGGTTTATGAAGAATTTTTGCGTGTAGCTTCAAAGAGAAAGGTTACCTTAACCGAATTAGAAGCAATAGTAGCTACTGTTGCATTGCAGGTTACACCTACTTATAAATTGGTGAATTATGTTGTAAACAGTAGTAATGTAATTACTTCTTCTGCACAAATAACTCTTGAAAAAGACGGCGAAAATTTGCAGGGCATTAGTGTTGGAGATGGTCCGATTGATGCAGCATTTTTGGCGCTTGAACAAATTATGGGCACCCATTTTGAATTGGACGATTTCCAAATTCAATCTGTAACACAGGGTAAAGAGGCTATGGGTAGCGCGCTTGTAAAGCTTAGAAAAGAAGGTAAGCTTTATTCGGGTAACGGTATTTCTACCGATATTATAAGCGCAAGTATTAAGGCTTATATTAATGCCGTAAATAAGATTGTATACGAGGAGGCATAAATTAAATGAAACTTTCATTTTCTACAAAGGGTTGGCACAACAGTACCTTTGATGAGTTTTGCCAAATTGCAAAGGATTTGAAGTTTTCGGGAATAGAGCTTCATAATATACATAATCGCCTTTTCACCGATAAGGACGGCGCTTTCCACGATTACGCTGCGGCAAAAACAGTTAGAAAGCTTTACGAAATGAAGCTTTCCATTCCTTGTATTGATACAATTTGTAATCTTGCGGATAAGGATAACAAGGAAAATAGTATTAACGAAATTAATGCTTGTATAGCTATTGCAAACGATTTGCACATTCCTTATGTAAGGGTTAAGGCTTACGGCGAAGAAAATTATGATTTGGTATCAAGCATAATTTCCGAAATTCTTCCCGCTTGCGAACAAAAGGGAATTGTAGTATTAATTGAAACATCAGGTATTTTCTGCGATACTGCAAAGCTTCGCGATATGCTTGATAGTTTTGCTTGTGATAATTTGGCAGCACTTTGGGATATGCATTCGCCTTATTTTGAAAAGGACGAAGACCCTGAAACTACAATTAAAAACTTGGGCGCTTATATTAAGCATGTTCATATAAAGGACGCTGTTAAAACCGAAAACGGTATTGAATACTGCATTATAGGCGAAGGTAAAATGCCTATAAGCGAAATGATGTTAGGTCTTCGCTCGGTTAATTTTGATGGTTTTATATCGCTTGAATGGGTACCTGAATGGTGCGAAGAGCTTGATGATATGGAAATCATCTTCTCTCAATTTGTAAACTATATGAAGCAGTTTGCGGATACTTCAAAAAGTGATAATTCACTTTACTATAACCGTGCACATACAGGTAGATTTGTTTGGGAAAAGGATCGCCTTATCGACCTTACTTTTTCACAGGTGCTTGATCGAATGGTAGAAGAATTCCCCGACCAATATGCGTTTAAATATACAACACTTGACTATACAAGAACTTATAGCGAATTCCGTGACGATGTTGATAATTTTGCAAGAAGCTTAATTTCAATGGGCGTTAAAGCGGGTACTCATGTTGCTGTTTGGGCATCTAATGTACCTCAATGGTATATTGCGTTTTGGGCAACCGTTAAATTGGGCGCAGTTCTTGTTACTGTTAATACTGCTTATAAAATTCACGAAGTAGAATATTTGCTTCGTCAGTCAGATACTCATACCTTAATTATGACCGAAGGTTCTAAGGATTGTAATTACGGCGAAATTATAGCTGAGCTTTGCCCCGAACTTGAAAATACTAAGTCCGGCTCACCATTGCACGCTAAAAGATTACCATTTATGCGCAATGTAATTACAGTGGGCTTTAAGCAAAAGGGTTGTCTTACTTGGAATGGCGCAGTAGAACGCGCTTCAGAAGTACCTCTTTCCGAGGTGCACCGGATGGCTGCCGCTGTCGATAAGGACGATGTTTGCAATATGCAGTATACATCAGGTACAACAGGCTTCCCCAAGGGCGTTATGCTTACACACTACAACGTTGTTAATAATGGTAAATATATTGGCGATAGAATGGAGCTTTCAACTGCTGACCGTATGATGATTCAGGTTCCTATGTTCCATTGCTTCGGCATGGTGCTTTCTATGACTGCATCTATGACACACGGTGCTACTATTTCACCGCTTCCGTATTTTTCACCAAAGTCTGCTTTGGCTTGCGTTAATTCCGAAAGAATTACCGCGTTTAACGGTGTGCCTACAATGTTTATTGCTATGATGTCACACCCTGACTTTGCAAAAACCGATTTTTCGCATATCAGAGTAGGTATTATGGCGGGCGCTAACTGTCCTGCAGACCTTATGAAAAAGGCTACTGTGGCTATGAATATGAAAGAAATCGTATCGGTTTACGGTCAGACCGAGGCTTCGCCCGGTTGTACAATGAGCAGCTACTTTGATTCGTTGGAAGTTCGTACCGAAACCGTTGGTAGCGCTTTTGCAAATGTTGAATGTAAAATTGTTGACCCCGAAACAGGGCTTGACTGTCCTGACGGCGTAAACGGCGAATTCGTAGCACGTGGCTATAATATAATGAAAGGTTATTACAAAATGCCAAAGGCTACCGCCGAGGCTATCGATAAGGACGGTTGGCTCCACACAGGCGACCTTGCTTGCAGAGATGCTGACGGTAATTACCGCATAACAGGTAGACTTAAGGATATGATTATCCGCGGCGGAGAAAATATTTATCCTAAGGAAATCGAAGAATTCATTTATACCTGCACTAAGGTTAGCGATGTTCAGGTTATAGGCGTACCCGATAAGAATTACGGCGAAGAAATTATGGCTCAAATCATTCTTAAAAAGGGTGAGAGTATGACCGAGGAAGAAATGAAAGAATACATTGCTTCCCACATGGCTCGCCATAAAGTACCGCGTTATATTGAGTTTGTTGACGCATTCCCAATGAATGCCGCAGGTAAAATTCTTAAATACAAAATGCGTGAGGACGCAGCTAAAAGATTGGGTCTTGTATGATAAATAACATTTTTACTATTGATGCGCATTGTCATATATATCCCGAAAAAATCGCAAGCCGTGCCGTTGCAGGAACTGATGCCTTTTATGGTGAGAAGTCACTCTGCAAAGGCACCGCTGCCGATTTAATAAACGAGGGTAAAAAAGCAGGGATTGACCATTTTATTGTTCAGTCGGTTGCAACAACACCTCATCAAGTCAGAAGCATTAATGAATTTATTGCTAAAGAGGTTACTGAGGCTAACGGTCTTATGACAGGTCTTGGAACTTTACATCCTGATAGTGAGGATATTAAGGGCGATATTAAGCATATTATAGAATTAGGGCTACACGGCGTTAAGCTTCATCCTGATATTCAAAAATTTAAAATTGATGATTATCGCTGTCTTAAAATATATGACCTTTGTGAACAAGAAAATATACCTATATTAATGCATACGGGGGACAGTAGGTTTGATTTTTCAAACCCTAACCGATTGCTTCCTGTAATGGAAATATATAAATCTCTTACGGTTGTCGGCGCGCATTTGGGCGGCTGGTCTGTATGGGATGAGGCGGCAAGCACACTAAAAGATTTACCGAATTTTTATGTAGACTGTTCTTCTTGTTTTCCGTTTATTGATGCGAAAAAGGTTAAGGAATTAATTAAAGCATACGGTGCCGAAAAAGTGCTTTTTGGTACCGATTATCCTATGTGGTCGCCAAGTAGGGAAATCGAGGAATTTTTAGCCCTTGGACTTGACGAATTTGAAAATAAGTGTATACTTAATATGAACGCAAAAAAAGTTTTTAATTTGGAGTGAAATTAATGAGCGATTTTAAAATCGGCACAAAATGTGTACAAGGCGGTTACACACCTAAAAACGGTGAACCGCGTCAAATTCCAATTTATCAAAGTACAACTTATAAATATAATACAAGCGAGGATATGGGAAAGCTTTTCGATTTAGAGGCTTCGGGTTATTTTTATGCCCGTCTTCAAAATCCTACTTGCGATTTGGTTGCCGCTAAAATTTGTGAAATGGAGGGCGGTACTGCCGCTATGCTTACTTCGTCAGGTCAGGCGGCTTCCTTCTTCTCAATTTTCAATATAGCAGGCTGTGGCGACCATATTATTGCATCCTCTGCAATCTATGGCGGTACCTACAATTTATTTGCGGTTACTATGAAGCGTATGGGTATTGACTTTACATTCATTTCACCCGATTGCTCAGACGAAGAATTTGAGGCTGCATTTAAGCCGAATACCAAAGCGGTTTTCGGGGAAACTATTGCTAATCCCGCTTTGTTGGTGCTTGATATTGAGCGCTTTGCAAATATGGCACATAAGCACGGTGTACCGCTTATTATGGATAATACCTTTGCAACACCTGTAAACTGTCGTCCGTTTGAATGGGGCGCTGATATTGTAATCCATTCTACTACTAAGTATATGGACGGTCACGGTAGCGCAGTAGGCGGTTGTATTATAGATTCAGGCAAATTTGACTGGACAAAATACCCCGATAAATATCCGGGACTTTGCACTCCTGACGAAAGCTATCACGGTGTAACCTACACGGAACGTTTTGGTCTTGAAGGCGCTTATATTACAAAGGCTACTGCTCAGCTTATGCGTGACTTTGGTTGTTGCCAATCTGCACAAAGTGCGTATGTGCTTAACTTAGGTCTTGAAAGCTTGCATCTTAGAATGAAAAAGCATTGCGAAAACGGTCTTGCAGTTGCAAGGGCGCTTCAAAATGACGATAGAATTGCTTGGGTAAGATATCCGCACCTTGAGGGCGACAAAAACTACGATTTGGCTCAGAAATATATGCCAAACGGCGGTTGCGGTGTTGTAAGCTTTGGCGTTAAGGGCGGAAGAGCCGCTGCTGAAGCATTTATGAAGCAACTCAAAATCGCTTCAATCGCAACCCACGTAGCAGACGCAAGAACTTGTTGCTTGCACCCTGCAAATGCAACCCACCGCCAGATGAATGACGCTGAGCTTGAAGCTTGCGGAATTACACCTGATTTAATTCGTTTCTCTTGCGGTATTGAGGATGCAGAGGATTTAATAGCTGACATTAAACAGGCGCTTGACAATATTTAAAAGGAATATATAAATATGCCAATTAAAATACCAAACGATTTACCCGCAGTAAAAACCTTGAACGACGAAAATATTTTTGTTATGACCGAAACTCGTGCCATAACACAGGATATCCGTCCTTTAAAGATACTGCTTTTAAATCTTATGCCAAAAAAAATTGAAACCGAAACTCAGTTATCCCGACTTCTCGGAAACTCGCCGTTACAGGTTGATTTAGAACTTATTCATACTAAAAGCCATAAGTCTAAAAACACATCGGCAGAGCATTTACTTGCGTTTTACAAGACCTTTGACGATATAAAGGACCAAACCTTTGACGGTATGATTATTACGGGCGCGCCCGTAGAACTTTTGCCGTTTGAAGAGGTTGAATATTGGGAAGAACTTTGTACCATAATGGAATGGACTAAAACCCACGTTCACAGCACTTTCCATATTTGTTGGGGCGCTCAGGCGGGGCTTTACTACCATTTCGGTATAGATAAAAAGCCACTCGATAAAAAGATGTTCGGTATATTCCCACATAAAGCCGATTATAAAAAATCAATCCTTTTCCGTGGGTTTGACGATGTATTTATGGTTCCCCATTCAAGACATACAACGGTTGATATTGAGGATATAAAGAAATGTAGTGAGCTTAAAATACTTGCATCTTCTGAGGAAGCAGGTGTTTATGCCGTAGCTACTGCCGAGGGTAAGCAAATTTTCATTACAGGCCATTCCGAGTATGATGCAAACACCCTTGCAAACGAATATTTCAGGGATTTAAACGAAGGTAAGCCGATTGAGGTTCCGAAAAATTATTTCCCAGATGATAACCCTGAAAATGAGCCCGTTGTAACCTGGCGTTCACACGCGAATTTACTTTATTCAAACTGGCTTAATTACTTTGTTTACCAAACAACACCTTACGATATTAAGGATATAAGCAAATAAAATTAAAACCAACTATCAATTGATAGTTGGTTTTTGTTTTAACTGTTTTCTCATAGGGTTAGAGTCCCTTTCATCACAAATATAAAAATAGAGCACAACACCTAAAGGTATTGTACTCTATTTATTGGCGCGCTGAAAGGGACTCGAACCCCTGACCCTCTGCTTAGAAGGCAGATGCTCTATCCAGCTGAGCTATCAGCGCAAATGCTGTGAACTTCACAGCGAAAGTTATTATATCATACAAGTATGAAATAATCAAGGTTTTTTTTAATTATTTATCATTTTTTATTAATGATATTGAAAGGTCCTTAATCTGAGCGTCGTCAACCTGTGCGGGAGCACCCGACATAAGCTCACTTGAGTTAGAAACCTTCGGGAATGCAATAACATCTCTTAAGGAATCACAACCACACATAATCATTGCAAGACGGTCAAGACCAATACCCATACCACCGTGTGGTGGTGCGCCAAAACGGAAAGCGTCGGTTAAGAAGCCAAATTTTTCGTGCGCTTCTTCATCAGTAAGACCTAAAGCTGAGAACATTTTACCCTGAAGCTCGGGGTCGGTTATACGGATAGAACCGCTTGAAAGTTCAACGCCGTTAAGCACCAAGTCATAAGCCTTTGCGAATACTTTTTCGGGATTGGTATCAAGAAATTCGATACATTCATCCAAAGGTGAAGTGAAAGGATGGTGCATAGCGTCCCAATTTTTTGTTTCTTCGTTATATTCAAAGAACGGGAATTCGGTAATCCATACAAAGTTATATTTATCGGGAATTATATCAAGCTTTTTAGCAACACTTAAACGGAGTGCGCCAAGTACAGAAAGACAAATGTTTTTACGGTCGGCTACTATTAGCACAACATCGCCCTTTTCGGCGCCTGTACGCTCTAAAATAGCAGTCATTTCATCATCAGTCATAAACTTGGAGAAAGAACAGGTCGGAGTATCTTCAACCCAACGAATAAATGCAAGACCCTTAGCACCGATGCCCTTTGCATCCTCGGTTAATTTATCAATTTCCTTACGGGTTAAAACCGCGCTTGCGTTTTTAGCGTTAATAGCGCGTACGGTACCGCCATTTTTAACGGTATCCGCAAATACGCCAAAGCCACAGTTTTCTACAATGTCCGATATATCTTTAATCTTCATATCAAAGCGGGTATCCGGCTTGTCCGAACCGTAGCTGTTCATAGCTTCGGTAAATGTAAGGCGGGGTAGAGGAGTGGGGATATCCACATTCAAAACTTCCTTGAAAAGACGGCTTACATAACCTTCGGCAATTTTTAAAACGTCTTCCATTTCAACAAAAGACATTTCTAAGTCTATTTGTGTAAATTCGGGTTGACGGTCAGCGCGTAAATCTTCGTCACGGTAGCAACGAGCGATTTGCATATATCTGTCAAACCCCGAAAGCATAAGCAACTGCTTGTAAAGCTGAGGGGATTGCGGAAGCGCAAAGAAGCTTCCCTTGTGAATACGTGAAGGTACTAAGTAGTCGCGCGCACCCTCAGGTGTAGATTTAATAAGGGTTGGGGTTTCAATTTCAATAAAACCGTTTTCGTCAAAATAATCACGGGTAACCTTTGTGATTTTATGGCGCATTAAAATATTGTTTTGAATAGAGGGACGGCGCAAATCTAGATAGCGGTATTTAAGGCGCAATTCCTCGTTTGCCAAGCTATCGTTAAGAATTTCAAAGGGTGGGGTTTCGCTCTTGCCCAATACCTTAAGTTCGTTAACCTCAATTTCAATATCGCCTGTTGGAATATCAGGGTTAATAGAAGAGCGCATACGAACAGTACCCTTTGCCATTACAACAAATTCACTGCGTAGGGTAGAGGCTTTATCAAAAATGCCTTTTTCTGTATTATCGTCAAAAGCTAACTGAACAATACCTGTTCTGTCGCGTAAATCAGCAAAGATAAGTCCGCCTAAATCGCGTTGGCGCTGAATCCAACCGCAAACTATAACCTCGTTGCCTATATTTTCTTTATTAAGAGTACCGCAATAATTGGTGCGCTTTAATCCGTTCATTCTGTCTAATTTCATTAGTTTGCTCCTTCAAATATGGAATCTGCCAAGCTATCAAGCGCACAAGCGTTTAACGCTTTGAAAAGGTCCTCGGATAAGCTTTCGAGAGAAACCTCGGTTTGTTCGCCGGTTGACATATTCTTTAATTTGGCCTTTTTGTTTTGTAATTCATCGTCGCCCAAAACCATAGTAAACGAAGCGCCGATTTTATCAGCAAATTTCATTTGTGCTTTAAGTCCTCTACCGCAAATATCGGTTTGAACCTTAAATCCGTCAGCGCGCAAATCATTACAAAGCGCAGTAGCGGTAAGCGAAGCATTTTCGCCCATTTGCGCAATGTAAAGGTCGCAACCCGATTGCTTGGGTAATTCGGTTTTTTGGCTTTCAAGCACCATCATAAGTCTTTCAATACCCATAGCAAAGCCTAAGGACGCGGTGGGCTGACCGCCCATTTGAGAAATGAGTCCGTCATATCTGCCGCCGCCGCAAACAGTGCTTTGAGCGCCGATATCGCCCGATACAAATTCAAAAACGGTACGGGTGTAATAGTCAAGACCTCTAACAATATGGGGGTTGACGGTATATTCAATACCTGCGGCATCAAGGTGTTTTTTTACCATTGTAAAGTGTTGCTCGCACTCGTCGCAAAGATAATCAATAACAACAGGTGCGTTTGCAGCAAGTTCCTTACATACAGGCGACTTACAGTCAAGAATACGCATTGGATTGCGGTCAAGACGGTCCTTACAGGTATCGCAAAGAGTATCAACATTAGCCTTGAAATAATCCTTTAAAGCCTGACTATACTTTTTACGGCACTCAGGACAACCGATAGAGTTTATTTCAAGTGAAATTTTTTCAATACCAATACTGTCAAGCACCTGACGAGCAAGGGCAATAACCTCTGCATCGGCATTAGGTGCCGCAGCGCCTATACATTCAACACCAAATTGGTGGAATTCGCGTAGTCTGCCTGCTTGGGGCTTTTCGTAACGGTAACAACCGCCAATATAACAAACCTTAAGCGGTAAAGCGCCGTTTACAAGTCCTTTTTCAATAGATGAGCGTATAACACCCGCAGTAAGTTCGGGGCGAAGGGTTATAGAACGACCGCCCTTATCGTCAAAGGTGTACATTTCTTTTTGTACAACGTCTGTTGTGTCGCCAACACTTCTTTTGAAAACCTCTGTGTGTTCAAAAACTGGCACACGGATTTCCTCAAAACCGAACATACGGGCAGTTTCAAGCATTCTGTTTTCAACAAACTGCCACTTGTAAACCTCGCTCGGTAAAATATCGTTTG
This sequence comes from Acutalibacteraceae bacterium, assembly GCA_045657745.1. GTDB lineage: Bacteria > Bacillota > Clostridia > Oscillospirales > Acutalibacteraceae > UBA737. Next base: position 31,835 of record JAZOTR010000046.1, on the reverse strand, counting down.
TGCCTTTAACGGCATGGTTAATTTCTGCCATAATAACTCTCCGAATTAGTGGTTAGATTTTACAATTTCGCGCCAATCAAGGTCGCCGCGTTCAAGACCGTGTATAAGCATTTCTGCGGTTGCGATATTTGTAGCAACAGGGATGTTATGAACATCGCAAAGGCGTAAAAGCGCTTGTTCGTCAGGCTCGTTTGGCTTTGGATTAAGCGGGTCGCGGAAGATTAATAAAAGGTCTATTTCATCACAACCTATACGGGAAGCAATTTGTTGTGATCCGCCTTGTGAGCCGCTTAAAAACGAGGTGATTTCAAGACCGGTAGCTTCCGAAACAAGCTTGCCTGTTGTGCCGGTTGCTAAAAGATTGTAACGGCTTAAAACACCGCAGTATGCAATACAAAATTGTATCATAAGTTCTTTCTTTGCGTCGTGAGCGATTAATGCAATTGTCATTTTAATAGTCCTTTCATATCTTCTTGGGGTGGGGTAACAGTATGTTTTCGCCGTTTAGTCTTTTAGAAATTCTAATAAAGGCTTTCATAACATTACCACGGGCTTTTAGCTTATGTTTAATTGATAAAAGGGAAAGCTCTTCGGATTTTGGAACAATTCCTAATAGCCTTAGCGCCGATTCATCAATTATTTGGTCTATATTTTTAAACAATCGTTTTTGAGTTAGCTTATATTGGAAGCTATTAATAATAAGCCTTGCGTTAAAACCAATTTCGTAAAGCTTACGGCTTACAATAGAAGCATCCCTTACGGTTACGGGGTCAGGAAAAGCGACTGTTAAAAACAAAGTTTCTTTAGGTAAGCAGGTATAAAGAGAAAAATCAATACCTGCGGGAAAATCGAATATTACAATATCGTAAAGTTCTTTTACTTTATTTGCAAAGTTTGTAAATGCGAATGCATCAATCATACCTGTATCTTCAGGGGAGGAAATAAGGTCAATATTCGGATGATTTTCAGTTGTATAAACTGCTTCGGAAATTTCTTTTCCCATTAGTATATCCGATAAATTGAAAAGGCAAGGTTCTTCAATGCCAAGCATTAAATCAAGACAGGCAAGACCTTCGTCCATATCAACAAGCAATACCTTAAGATTTTGCTTTGAAAAAGCCAAAGCAAGACCTACCGAAACGGTAGATTTACCAACGCCGCCCTTACCTGAGGTTGCGGCGAAAATTTTGCCCATAAAAGCACCTCGCTTTTCTAGTAATTTTATCATAGTAAGTAAAATTTGTCAATTTAATCTAATACAGTAAACGGCATATCGGAAGCATTTGTGCCTTCTTCTACAAAAAAGTAAGCATCAAGCATATCACGCACAATAGAACCTGCGCTAAAACCGGAGCTACCGTTTTCTAAAACAACAGAAATTGCAATTTTAGGATTATCAAATGGTGCGAATGCAATAAATATACTGTGGTCTGCGGCATTGTTTACCTGAGAGGTACCTGTCTTACCGCCAACTTTAATCGGATAGTCACCCAAAGCGGCGCGGCCTGTACCATCTTCTGTAACAGAAAGCATACCTTCTTTAACTGCCGCAATGGTTTTATCACTTATAGATACGGTATTAACAACTTCAGGCTCAATGACCTCGTAAATTTCTGAAATGTCGTAAGAAACAACCTTGTCTATAAGACTTGTTCTGTAATGTGTTCCGCCGTTTGCAAGTGTAGCAACATAGTTTGCGGTTTGTAGCGGTGTGAAGGCGTTCATCTGACCAATTGAAATTTGAAGGGTTGTACCGCCAACATTATCACTTTCGGGTTGAACTAAAATTCCCGAGCTGTCATTAACCTCTACGCCTGTTTTAACACCTAAGCCGAAATCCTTGAAATACTGAGTAACGGTTGTAGCGCCAATTCTTCTGCCCATTTCAAAGAAGAAATAGTTACAGCTTTTTGCTAAGGCGTTCTTAAGGTCTATGGTGCCGTGGTAATGAAGACATTTTGGTGAATAGTCGGAAAAATATTTATAAACCATTACGCATTTTACAGTTTCGCCTAAATGGTAGTGATTGTTTTCCATTGCGGCAATAGCAACAGCAGGCTTAATTGTTGAGCCTATAGGATAAACACCTTGGAATGCTCTGTCCATAAGAGGTTTTGCAGGGTCTTTTACAAGGGTGTCATATTCCTTGTTCATTGTTGCAGAGTCATAAGTCGGGTAGTTTGCCGCAGTAAGTATTTTGCCGGTTGCAATATCAATAGCAACGGCGCATCCTGCTTTACAGCTGCCGCCCTGACTTTGAAGATTTTTAACCCATTTTTCAAGTGAATCCTGAGTTTTTCTTTGCAAGGTCTTGTCCATAGATAACATAACGGTTTTACCCGCAATAGGCTGCTTTGTTATTTCGCTTGAAAGGATATTTCCCTTAGCGTCAAGCGTGTAGGTTATTTCGCCGTCCGTACCGCGAAGATAATCCTCGGCCCATTTTTCAATACCGCTTTTACCAACCTTATCATTGTATGAATAACCTTTTTCCTTGTAGTACTCCCAATCCTCTTCAAAAATAGGACCAACAGTGCCTATAAGGTTTACTGCAAGTGTAGTATCGGTATATTCCCTAAAAGGAACAACATCAATAGTAACACCGCTTAAAGCAAAGGAGGATTCAGAAATTTTACGCATAAGTTCGGTGGAAATATCCTCCGCAAAGGTAAAGGGGTAGGATATTGAAAAATCCGAAATTTGCATACTGTAACGAACACCCATAATTTTGCGTTGCTCGTCCTTAGAATAGCCTTGCAAATCGTATTCTTCTACCATAGCGTCAAAACAGTTTTGCGGTGTTGCGTAGTGCGCAAGCTTTAGGGTGTCAAGCATCTTTTTGGTGGATTCATCTTTCTTGAAACCGTAAGGGGAGTTAAGTTCCATAGGAAGCTGGTCTGTCCACTCGGTTTCATATTTTATTGAAAGATTTATAAGCGCCAAAATTATGTCATTTATATCTTCTTTAATGTACGCTTTATTAAAAACAATGTTATATCCGTCGCGGTTAATGGCAATTTGTCTGCCATAACAGTCAAGTATTTCGCCTCTTGGCGCTTTAAGCACAGCGCTTCTTGAGGAAGCGGCGCCTTTTTCATTAACACCTGTATATTCGGAAGCATTTGTTATTTGAATAAAATAACTTCTTGCCGCGAATAAAATAAGCGAAATCACAAGCAAAACAGATAAAATTGTAATTTCAGTTTGGTTTTTCTTTTTAAAAGGCAATTTTAAAATCCTTTCTAATTAGAGGTGAGTTTGTTTAAATATTTGTAAAGGAAATAAAATGGGAATATGAATATTGCACTTAATACAGCGCTTGGGGCTGCATATTTTAAAAGATACATAATACTTTCGGTAAACTCTTTGCCGAAGGTTTGAAAAACAAGCCATAAGCTTAGGTGGTATATACCGCAAGTGATAAGGGATAAAACGATAGCAGAGCCCATATTTTTATTAAATAAATTGTTAGATGCTACTGATATGGCGGCGCCAAGGCAGAGTAAAATTATAGCATTAAAACAATAAGAACCTATGGTAGACGCGTCCATAAATATTCCTGCAAGCATACCCGTTAAAGCTGAGGCTACGGGCGAATGAAACATTGCAAATGCAGTCAAAAGCGGTAGAATCAAAACAGGTGAAACGCCCGAAATGTTGATGGCAATCTTATCGGTATAATGCAGTAATATAAGTACAAAGAAAATAAGTACATTAAGAGTAAAGATATAGGGGTGTTTTTTATTGTTCATATTATTTACCGCCCTTAGACAAAACATTGCCCTGACCTTCGAATTCGGTAATTACCATAACATTGCGGATATTATCCATATCCACAAAAGGCTCTATATTTGCAAAAATAGAAGTATTATATTCATCATTACCGATGTAGCCAATAGTACCTATAAGAAGACCCTTTGGAAAAATGCCCTCGCCTGAGGTTACAACATAGTCACCAATTGCAATATTACAAGAACGAGATAAATTTTTAAATCGTGTTTGTCCGTCTTTAGCAATTTCAAGTGAGCCTGAAATAATACCCGAGTCGTTAGTGCGGTTATCAAGCGCGCCTAAGGTTAAATCGGTGCTTAAAACGGTTGTAACCTTAGATGTGGTAAGACCTACCTCACTTATATAACCTACAAGACCCGCATCGGTAATAACAGGGTCGTAGGCTTTAATACCGTCGGTAGAGCCTTTATTTATAACAAAGCCTTTGTATGGGTCGGCGCTATCTCTTGAAATTAGTGTAGCAGGGGCGAATTTAAAATCAGGATGAGAATCCTTTATTTCAAGATAATTCTTGTAAAATTCGTTTTGAGCGGTAATTTCCTCATAATCCGCTTGTTTTTCACGCAAATCGTTTAATTCCGCTTCAAGCTCGGAATTTTTGAGCATTAATTCATTTGAATCATCCATCATTTTAAAGAAATCCGAAAAAGCGTTTGAAATAGCAGTCGCCGCTGAACGAATAGGCGCAGTAATTGTACCGGCAATATTTGACTGAGGAGAAATTTTGCTGCCTATTATAGAGAATATTACCGAAATGGTTACAAGCGCTATTAAAATTGCAAGAATAATTTTAAACTGTCTGCTGCGAAAGAAAAATCGCATTTTATTTCCTCCGAAAAATTGAAATAATTATTATCTGAATCTTTTTCCTCTGCGGAATGTGTAATTATCAAAGCCGCTGTTTGTTTCAAGACGCTTAGCGGTACCGAGTACAACACAGTCAAGCGGATTAGCGGCAACAGTTACAGGCATACCTGTTTCTTCGGCAATAAGCTCTGCAAAGCCGCGAAGAAGAGCACCGCCACCTGTAAGTGTAATTCCTCTGTCTATAATATCCGCAGCAAGTTCGGGCGGTGTTTTTTCAAGTGTTAAACGAATAGTGTCAATTATCTGCGAAACAGTGTCCGCCATAGCAGAGCGAACCTCTTCGGAAGAAATCATAACATTTTTAGGTAAGCCGTCAACTTGGTTTCTACCCTTAATTTCAATGCTTTTTTCATCCTCGTAAGGTTTTGCAGAGCCAATTTCTATTTTAATTTGCTCTGCCGTGCGCTCACCGATAAGAAGATTGTGTTTTTTACGAACATAGTTGATTATAGATTCATCCAAATCATCGCCCGCAACACGAATGGATTGAGCGGTTACAATATCGCCTAAGGAAATAACCGCAACCTCACTTGTACCACCGCCAATATCTACAACCATGTTGCCTGCGGCATCACTTACGGGCAGTCCTGCGCCAACTGCGGCAGCCATTGGTTCTTCTACCAAGTCAACATCGGTAGCGCCTGCTTGTTTTGCAGCGTCGTAAACGGCACGGCTTTCAACCTCTGTAACGCCTGCGGGGATACAAATTACCATTCTTACTCTTGAAAAGAATGAGCCCTTCATTGCTTGGCGTACAAAACGCTTAAGCATTGCGGCGGTAACATCAAAGTCGGCAATAACGCCATCCTTTAAAGGACGAACAGCAACAATAGAACCGGGGGTTCTGCCAATCATTTCTTTTGCTTCCTGACCTACAGCGCGTACAGCATCGTTTCGTATATCATAAGCCACTACGGATGGCTCTCTCATAATAATTCCTTTACCCTTTAAGCAAACGAGTGTGTTTGCTGTGCCAAGGTCAACACCAATATCTCTTGTAAACATAAATTTATCCGTCCTTTAATTTGGTAATATAAATGTAATTGCATTGTGCAAATTAGAAACCTGCATTATTTCCTTGCCCTCGGCATATTCACCGTCAAGTGTCCACGAAACCTCTTGCATAGCCTCAATTGTAAGGTTTTTTGTGCGGAAAAAGTCCATGCCCTCGCGGTTGAAATCGCGTTTTAAAATACCGTCTATTAAGGGTTGAAGCTTTAAAATATTATCAGGCTTTCTTATAAGCAGAACCTCAAACTCGCCGTCGTTAAGTTCAACTGCGGTTTTATCATACTTAACAATTCCGCCAACAGAAAGTGAGTTTGAAATAGCGCCAAATAGGAAATCACCCTCGGTAACGCCGTTTTCGTGGGTAAATTTAAGATGAAACGGCTTAATGTTAGTAAGGCTTTTTATACCCTCAAAGAAGTATGCCGCCTGACCTAAAACATTTTTAATATCCTGCGGCGCGGAATATGATGCAGAGGTGAACGCACCGAAAGAAGCGGTATATGAAAAATATTTATCGTCAAATCTGCCTATATCAAGCTTTGTTTCAACACCTGTGGTAATATCCTTAGCGGCAGTTTCAATATTGCGCGAAATTTTAAGACCGCTTGACCACTCGTTAAGTGTGCCCGACGGAATATAACCGAGCTTTATATCAATTCTATTATCCATAAGTCCTGTTATAACCTCATTTAAGGTACCGTCGCCTCCGCAAACAACAATAAGCTCAAAGTCAGTGTTGTTAAGCGTGGAAATATATTCGGTAGCGTCACCCTTATATTTTGTAGGGTAAACCGTAACCGAAAAATCACAAGCAGAAAAAATTTCAACAACCTTTAAAAGCTCGGTGTGCATTTTTGCTCTGCCTGAACAAGGGTTGACAATTAATAGAAGTCTTTTTCGTGTCATTTACAAGTTCCTTTCTTAAAATAGAACTAACTATAATCTATCGGTAAGGTTGCGGTTGCATTCAAATCGGTATTTCCAACATTACCGTTTTTGAATTCATATATTGCCTGAGCGCCGACCATAGCGGCATTATCGCCACAGTATTTAAGCGGTGGGTAATATAACTTATAATTTCTGTTTTTGCACTCTTCTTCCATACGGCGTCTTAGTTCGCTGTTAGCCGAAACACCGCCCGCTATGGCGATTTTTTTATAGCCGTATTTTTCGGCGGCGCAGAGAGTATTTTTAATAAGTAAATCACAAACACGCTTTCTAACGGTAGCACATACTACGGGAATATCGATTTCTTCGCCCTTTTGGCCCGCGTTATGAACTAGATTTAGAACTGCGGTTTTAAGACCCGAAAAGCTGAAATCAAATTCGCCTGTGCTAACCTTAGGAAATGGGAGCGGATATTTTTTATTGTCCGCCTTAGTTGCAATTTTATCAAGATTAACTCCACCGGGGTAGGAAAGACCCATACATCTTGCCGCCTTATCAAAGCATTCGCCTGCGGCATCGTCCTGAGTGGAGCCTAAAATTTTAAATTTTGTATAGTCACTTACTTCGGCAATTACTGTATTACCGCCCGAAACCAAAAGGCAAAGAAAAGGCGGTTCTAAATCGGGATGTGCTAAATAATTTGCCGCTATATGTGAGCGCAAGTGATGAACAGGAATAAGCGGTACGCCTAAGGATAAGGCTAAAGCCTTTGCAAAGTTTACACCAACAAGCAAAGCACCGATAAGTCCCGGCGCAAAGGTTACTGCAACGGCATCAATATCCTTGTAGGTAAGGTTTGCTTGGGTTAGCGCTTCGTTACAGGTTTGCGCAATGGCTTCGGTATGTCGTCGGGATGCTATCTCAGGTACAACACCGCCGTAAATTTTATGTTCTTCAATTTGGGTTGCAACTATGTTTGAAAGCACCGCACGGTCTTCAACAATTGCAACCGAGGTTTCGTCGCAAGAGGTTTCTATGCTTAAAATTTTCAAAATTAATCAAACCTTTTTGTCATAATGAGTGCATCTTCTTGGGGGTTAGAATAAAAGTTTTTGCGTTTTCCTTCGGTTTTAAAGCCGAATTTTTGATAAAGTGAAATTGCAGCATTATTGCTTTCGCGTACTTCGAGCGAAATAAACGAAAGTGAGTTTTCTTTAGCAAATTCGAAAAGTGAATTAAGCAAGGCAGATGCAACACCTTGCTGTCTGGCTTCAGGGAATACTGCAACATTTGTTATATAGCCTTCATCTAAAATAGCGGAAATACCAACATACCCTAAAACTGAATTATCCTTTTGTGCGACAAAAAATCTTGTGCCTGTTTTGAAAGCGTCCTCAATAGTTTGCTCGCTCCACGGTGTAGAAAAGCATTCCTTTTCAAGTCTTGCTATTTCTTTTATGTGGCGGTGTTCGATTTGTGAAACCGTCACATTAGGAAAAAGTTTATCAATTTCTTTAATGATTTGGTCGCGGCATAAGCGGTAGGATTCTAAATCCTGACCGTACGGGTCAAAAATACCGCCACCGAGAACTTCCGCATTTGTAACGCCTATGCTTTCGAGCGTTTGCTTGTGTGAAGGAGACATACAAATTATCCTATCGGCATTTTCTATATCCGCTTTTGTAATTTGTTTTGAAATGTGGGAAGAAATATCTATTTGAATTTCATCCATAGCTAAAGCTGAATTTTGCGAAACGGGGCTACCGTCTGCAAAAAGTCCACAGCTTGAAGCATTTATATTTTTAATATTTTTAGCACACAAATATCCTTCGGCCATAGGGCTTCGGCAGGTATTACCCGTGCAAACAAATAAAATATTCATTATCCTTTACTTTCTAACCAAGTTTTGCCGAAAGAAGCATCCGCAATTAATTTAACGCTTAAATCGACTGCATTTTCCATTTCGGTTTTTAAAATATCGCTAACCTTTTTAGCGTCAGCCTCTAAACATTCTACAATAAGTTCGTCGTGCACCTGTAAAATAAGGTTTGCGGACGGAACTTGTGTCTTCAAGGTTTCGAAAACCTTTATCATAGCAAGCTTAATTATATCTGCCGCAGTGCCTTGGATTGGCGCATTTCTTGCAACACGCTCGCCAAAGGCTCTGAGCATTCCGTTAGAGCTTGAAAGCTCGGGCAAATATCTTCTTCTGCCGAAAAGGGTTGTTACATAGCCGTTAAGCTTTGCTTCGTTTATAGTGTTTTCCATATAGGAAGCAACCTTCGGGTAGGTGGCGAGGTATGACTTAATATAACTGTCAGCCACTTTTCGTGTTACGCCAATATCCTTTGAAAGTGAGAAAGCGCCGATTCCGTAAACAATACCAAAGTTTACCGCTTTTGCTCGACTGCGAAGAACAGGTGTTACCATATCTATGGGCAAGCCGAAAACCTGTGCGGCGGTGGCAGTATGAATATCTGCTCCGCTTTGGAATGCGGAAATCATATTATCGTCACTCGACATACTTGCAAGAACTCTAAGTTCAATTTGCGAATAGTCGGCATCAACTAAAACTTTACCTTTATCTGCTACGAAAAATTCACGAAGCCTTTTTCCAAGCTCGGTTCTTACGGGAATGTTTTGCAAATTAGGCTCGAGTGAGCTTATTCTGCCTGTTCTCGCTTCAGTCTGGTTAAAGGTTGTGTGAATTCTGCCGTCTTCTGCAACGCAGGTTTGCAAACCGTCAGTATAGGTAGACTTAAGCTTTGCAAGCTGACGGTATTCGAGTAATAATGAAACTGCCGGGTGCTTATCCTTTAGTTCTTCCAAAACTTCTGCGTTAGTGCTGTAACCGCTTTTGGTTTTCTTTTTTGCGGGAAGACCTAATTCTTCAAACAAAGCAACACCTAACTGTTTTGGGGAATTAAGATTAAATTCATAACCTACAAGAGAGTAAATTTCGTTTTCTATTTCACTAATTCTTTTTGCCAATTCTTCGGACATTGCTTTGAGTCCGCTGACATCAACCAAGAAACCCTTAAGCTCCATATCGCCCAAAACTTTTGCTAAGGGTATTTCAATTTCGGTTAAAAGTTTTAATTGTTCGGTTTTTTCAAGTTCTTTATAAAGCTTTTCACAGGTATTGGCAAAAAGACAAGCATTTTCTATAACTTCGTCCTTGTCGCCCATAATGTTTGGAAGCGTAGCACCGTATTCTTGAGCTAATCTGTCGGTATCGTAAGAAGAAGCAGAAGGGTTGCAAAGATAACCTGCAAGTAAAGCGTCAAACTCTACATTAACAATACCGCCAAATTTTTTATAAAGTTTTTTGTAATCGTAAACTTTTTTTGAAATTTTCTCGTTTTCAAAAATTTCTTTTACCGTTTTTTCATCACATTTAAAAACACTGTCGCCCGAAACAACCGCAAACTCACCGTCTTGCTCGAAAACAAAGGCACTGTTTGTTAAAAAAGCATTATCGGACACAGTTATACTTTTTTCATTTTTTTGTTCAGTAGGGGCAGCAGAGTTATCTGCCTTTAAATTCATTTTCTCCATAAGCTTAAAGAATTCGAGCCTTGTCATAAGACGTGCTAATTCTGCGGAGTTTATGGGTTTGTTTTTATAGTCCTCAACATTAGTGTTTATTGGCGCGGCTTTGCAAATTGTACCAAGCTCGCGGCTTAAAAATGCCGACTCTTTACCAATTGCTAATTTATTTCTTACGCTATCCTTAATATCAAGCGTTTCAAGATTTTCGTAAATGTAATCGATATTATGAAAACGGGTAATAAGGTCGGTTGCGGTTTTTTCGCCAACACCCGCAACACCCGGGATATTATCCGACGAGTCACCCATAAGGGCTTTAAGCTCAATCATTTCATCGGGGGTAAGGCCGTATTTTTCGAATAAAGCCTCTTTAGTGTAGTTGATGATTTCGGGTTTGCCCATTTTGGTAGCGGCAAGTAAAACCCTTGTTTTATCGGATATAAGCTGTAAAGAGTCACGGTCGCCCGTAGAAATAACACATTCATTACCACTGTTTTCACAAGCGAAGCTAAGGGTGCCCAAAATATCATCCGCCTCGTAACCTTCGCATTCAATACAGGTATAGCCTGCAAGGGTAAGCCATTCTTTTAAAATAGGCATTTGGCTATGCAATTCTTCGGGCATACCTTTTCGACCTGCTTTATATTCGGCGTATTTTTTATGACGGAAGGTGGGAGCCTTTAAATCGAATGCAACAGCAACACCGTCGGGTTTTTCAAGTTCTTCCAAGCGGTGTAAAATATTTATAAAACCGTAAACCGCATTGGTATATTGACCGTCCTTAGTGGTTAGTAATTTAATACCGTAAAAAGCGCGGTTTATCAAGCTGTTACCGTCAATCGCGAGTAATTTCAAGACACAAGCCTCCCATTTTGCATATATATTATAGATTATAACACTAATTTATTAATATGTCATCATATTTTTTAAAAAAATTTGACAGTTTTTATCTTTTAAAGTATAATCTCATTTATGAAGATAGGAAATATTGAAATTAAAGGTTTTGCTGCTCTTGCTCCAATGGCGGGTGTTGCCGACAGAGCAATGAGAGAAATATGTGTAGAATACGGCGCTGGATTTACTGTCGGCGAGCTTACAAGCTCTAAGGGAGTATCGCTTGGGGACAAAAAATCCTTTGCGTTGCTTTCGTGTTTTCATGCTGAAAGACCAATAGCTTCGCAGTTGTTTGGGTCCGACCCTGAAACTATGGGAGAGGCTGCGAAATTAGCGTTACAATTTTCACCTGATTTTATTGATATTAATATGGGTTGTCCTGCGCCAAAGGTGGCAGGAAACGGTGGCGGAAGCGCGCTTATGAAGGACCCCGAAAAAGCCGAAAAAATTGTAAAAAAAGTTGTGAATTCGGTTAATGTTCCGGTTACTGTTAAAATGCGAACAGGGTGGGATAGTGGCAGTATTAATGCTATCGAATTAGCCAAAAGATGCGAGGCGGCAGGCGCTCAGATGATTACTGTGCACGGCAGAACCCGTATGCAAATGTATGCCCCCGGAATTGATTATGAAACCATTAGTCAAGTTAAAAAATCGGTTAAAATTCCCGTTGTTGCGAATGGCGATATTTGTGACGGAAAGACCGCTAAAAATATGTATGAAATCACGGGGTGCGACTATGTAATGGTAGGCCGTGCGGCACAGGGGAATCCCTTTGTTTTTGCCGAAATTAACGCCTATTTAAGCGGTAAAGATTATGTTCCCGAAAGCCTTGAAAAAAGGTTTTCGGTGCTACTTCGTCAGGTTAATTTAATGCACAAATATAAGGACCCGCACAATGCGATTTTGGAATCCCGTAAACATACCGCTTGGTATATGACAGGACTTAAAGGGGCTGCAAATTTAAGGAGAATGTGCGGCGAAATTTCAAGCATTTCGGATATTGAAAGAATTATTGAATTAGCCCTTGAACAAAACAAGGATTTGTGGTAATATTTTAAGGTTGAAAGGAATGATATTATGTCAGGACATAGTAAATGGAGTAATATTAAAAGAAAAAAGGAAAAGACCGATGCTGCTAAGGCTAAAATTTTCACTAAAATAGGTCGTGAAATTGCGGTTGTTGTTAAAGCAGGCGGTGCAAATCCTAATGAAAACAGTAAGCTAAAGGATGTTATCGCAAAGGCTAAGGCTGCGAATGTGCCTAATGACAATATTGAAAGAATTATTAAAAAAGCTGCAGGCGAGGGCGACGGCGCAAACTACGAAGAATTAATTTACGAGGGCTACGGTCCTTGCGGTGTTGCAGTTGTGGTTGAAACTTTGACCGATAACCGTAACCGTACCGCAGGCGAAATGCGCCATTATTTTGATAAATGCGGCGGTAATCTCGGTCAGACGGGCTCTGTAATGTTTATGTTTGACCGTAAGGGTATAATCGTTATTGAAGCTGACGGTTTGGAAGAGGACACTGTTATGGAAGATGCTCTTGAAGCAGGCGCGGACGATTTCGAGTTTGACGGTGAGGTTTTTGAAATTTCTACCGAACCTAATTCTTTGGGCGCTGTAAGAGATGCTTTGGAAGAAAAGGGTTATAACTTTGTATCTGCTGAAGTATGCTATGTTCCGCAAACAATGTCGCAGATTGATGACAGCGATATGGTTGTAAAAATGGAAAAGCTTATTGATATGCTTGAAGAAAATGACGATGTTCAAGCTGTTTGGCACAACTGGGAAATGCCCGAAGAATAATAGATTATTTAAAATTAAAAACCTCGATGATTTCATCGAGGTTTTTGTTTGCTAAAAATAGCTGACTTTAATTTTTTTACCCATTTTTCTAAGGCATTTAGAAAGCTCTTCAACTAAATTCATTTTAATATTAAAGTTTATAGGCAAATCGGGGTTTTGGTGGGCAGGATTTATTGCTCTGCCAACATAAAAATTAATATCGGTTGCTTCTTCAAACAATAAACGGCATATAAGAGATGCACCGTCATTATTAAAGTTCCAATGCTCATAATATTTATTTTCTTCAAGGTAGTCCTTTGCGTATTCAACAACCTTGTTTACTGTTATTACACCCTCGGTAACTAGGTCTACACCCTCAATTTCGGCAATTGGCGGAATATCGCTCGCTTCAAAATTAAGACTTGCCTTTAACGGCTTTCTTAAAAACTTTGCCGCAATTGACGAGGTTGTTCCACCGCATATAATGTGCTTACCCTCTTTAGAGAAGAAAAGGGACATCATACGGTCTGCATCGTCACGATTAAAGGGTGGACCAAAAAGCATATTCATAGGCTCTCGTTTTCTTATGCGTACAACACAAGCGGTAGCATCATCACCCGGTTTTTGCGCATAAAGTCTGTCGCACTCGTCTATAAGCATAGTGGATAAGGTTTTAGCGGTATAGCCTACATTAGAAAGCGCTTCCATAAAAGCGGCAATTTCTTCGTGCTTCCAACCAAAGTTGTATGCAGTACCTATTCCTGCGTGGGGGCAACCGTCACTCATCGCAACAAAAATATCATTTTCCTGCAATTTAATAACCGATTTATATATTTTTTTACCGCCTATATTCATTTCGGTTTTGGGATAATCCCAAACCTTTCCATCACGGATAATAATAGTAAGTGGATTGTCGTACTGTATAAGCTCGGCAACCTGATTGTTTTTAAGGTAAATGATAGTGAATGTAGAATAAGCAACACCGCGAACCGAACAAACAGGTAAGGTTGCAGCAATGGTTTCAACACATTCTTCGAGAGAAAGCCCCTCAGCCATCATTGTTGAAATGATTTTTGAAGTAAGGGTTGAAAGAATACTTGCTTTAACACCGCTACCAAGTCCGTCCGACAAAACAATAACCGTAGAATCGTCACTGGGTTCAACAATGTCTACATGGTCACCACAAAGCTGTTCACCGTAATGATTTATACTTTTATATCCAATATCGGCACATAAATCATTCATCTTGGATAGACTCCTTTAATTTTGACAACGCAATTTTAGTTTCTGCCGCAGTTTCGCCAAGCAAGGAAGCAATTTCTTGAACAATTCGCATTTGTTTATCTACAACCTTGTCGGCAACCTCAATGGTTTGGCGGCTAATACTTTCTTTCTTTTCGCGCTCGTTTTGTTCGTCTGTAATATCACGCATAATCGCAACGAGCAAATGCGAGTCCTTATCGTAGACAACCGATTGCTCAACAAAGCGCTTGTATTCCGCAAGGTAAACACGCTCGTTACGGACATCACGACCTGTGTTTAAAACATTTAAAAAGATTGTCGGGTCAAGAATTCGTACAACCTGATCGCCAAGAACATCATCTGCCGAGCGGATATTCATAAGCTTTCTTGCGGAGGTGTTAATTTGCTGTACCTCAAGGTTTTCGTTAAGAACAATAAGGCCGTTAGGGGAGTTATTAACAATAGTGTCCGAAAAGCTTTCGGCTTTATCCTTAAGGAAGGGCAGACACATAGAAATTTCCGCCTTTCCCTGAATAATTGCGATTGCTTTTTCGCGGCAGGTGTTATAGCCGCAAGAGCCACAGTTAAGCTCTTGTGATGGCTTAAATTTACCCATTTGGCGAAGAATATTTTGAATTTCAATATCCGAAGGGGTTTGGTAACGCTGCTCAATATATTCGAAATTCTTTTTAAGTTCGATAGGGTTGGGAATTGAAACCTTGAAATCCTTTTTGCCTGCGTAATTTGTAATAGTTATGTAGTCCTTAACCGTTTCGGTATGGTGGTATTTTTCCATAACGGGACCGCCCATACAGCTACCAACACAAGCCGACATTTCAATAAAGCATTTATGAACATTACCGCCTATTATATCTTTAAGCGCGGCAATACAGTTATCAACACCGTCTAAAGCTAAATATGTATACCCCGGAATGTCCTGTGCCATAGTTTTTAAAACGCCACCGGTTGTTGGGAAGAAACGGGCGCGGGAGTTTTCGTTAGCGTCCATTTCCTTTTGAAACTCAATTTTTTCTTTGTTTAGCCACTGTGTAAGTTCTTCGAAGGTTAATACAGCGTCTACAATGCCTTCATAATGCTCGGCTTCGTCCTTTTTAGCAACACAAGGACCTATGAAAACGGTTTTAGCATTTGGATTTTTTGCTTTTATAGCCTTGCAATGCGCCTGCATTGGAGATACCACATCTGCTAAAAATTCGAGCGCTGCAGGGAAATGCTTTTGAATTAAAAGATTAATAGAATGACAACAAGAAGAAATAATAACATCCCGTTCTTCCTCGCGAAGCATTCTTTCGTATTCTGTTTTAACAATGGTAGCGCCTATTGCGGTTTCTTCAACATCATAAAATCCTAATTTCTTTAACGCGGTACGCATAGAGTTAATGCCAACGCCGTTATAATTGGCTACAAAAGAGGGCGCAAGGCTTACTATTACGGGGTCTCCGCTTTGAAGAAGAACCTTTACCTTTTCGGTTTCGTCAACTATCTGCTTTGCGTCCTGCGGGCAAGCAACAAAGCAACCGCCGCAAAGAATACACTCATTACCGATAATATGCGCTTGATTTCCCGAAAAGCGAATAGCCTTAACGGGACAATGGCGAATACATTTATAACAGTTTTTACAGTTAGATTTTTTTAAGGTTAAGCAATTTGGCATACCACATTACCTCTTTTTATAAGTGTCTAATATTTGGGTTTGGAAAAAATCATTAACGGTTTCGGGCGATACAGAGTAAAAATCATTATCAACAGTTACACAAACGCCTTCTTGGCATTTACCTAAGCAAAAAGTGCCCCAAAGCTCAATATCGTCATTAAGGTTATTTTGTTCTATTAATTGTTTTAGTTTTTCAACTACAAGACGCGAGCCTTTAATATGACAAGAGCTACCAATACATATTGTAATTTTCATTATTTGCAACCTTTCCGTATGATTTTAAGTGTAAACAAAAGCCAATGTTATTTTATTAATTATAGCACCTAATATATATAAAAGCAACTGTTTTGCTACGGCAAAACACAGCCGATTAAAAAGAAAAAATCCCATTCGCTTATGCGAATGAGATTTTGGCACCCCCTGCGCGAATCGAACGCACAACTGACCCTTAGGAGGGGTCCATTATATCCATTTAACTAAGGGGGCGGATATTAAGTTTTAGTGCCATATAATATTACACTAACTCAAAATAAAAGTCAATGCTTTTAGTGATATTAAATTTTGTTTTGCGTGAGTATTAATAATAACCTCAAGCGCGAGGTATGAACTATAAAAAAGAAGAACCTCAGCACGCGAATTGCGTGTCGAGGCTCTCGACTGGTGCGAGTGATGGGACGCATATTTGCTTCGAAATCTGCCCTGCTTGGCGACCCAATGCTACCGCATTCTGTACCCGCCTGCGCACCTGCTCGTTAAAAAACAGTTCACCGAACTGTTTTTCTTAACACTCACAGCCCTCTTAGGCTTCAAGTTCCATCAAAATTACAATAAAAAATCCCAAACCAAACCTAAAGGTCTGCTTTGGGATTTTGGTGCGAGTGATGGGACTTGAACCCATACGTCGTGGACACACGCCCCTCAAACGTGCCTGTCTGCCTATTCCAGCACACTCGCATATATAGCGCTTTTTTCAGAGCGCCATATCATTATATCAAAGTGTTATCTACTTGTCAATAAAAATTTTGAAAATTTTGAATTTTGTTTTATTTGTCTTCGTTTTTTACGATTTTAGTTCAGAAAAGCAATACTTAAATTCAAATATCCTGCAAAGGTTACCCAAATAATATACGGAATAAGAAGATAACCCGCCGGTTTTGAAATGCGCCAAAACGCAAGCGTTGTTGAAAGAACTAAAATTAATAGCGCCACAAGCCATACAAAAGAAAAGCTGTATGTTTGTAAATTAAAGAATAGGATAGACCAGAAAAAATTAAAGAATAATTGAATGGCGTAAATTTGTAAGGCTTTCTTTTTTTCTTCATTTGGGGCGGCACTTGTGTATACAAGGTAGGACGCTATACCCATAAGTACAAAAAGTATAGTCCATACGATAGGGAAAAGCCAACCCGGCGGAGAAAGAGGAGGCTTTTGTAAACTTTTAAAATCCTCCATAGAATTGCGGGTCACTAATGCCGAAAGTCCGCCCACTAAAAGCGGAATGGCTATACTTACAATAAGTGTTTTCCATTTAATTTTCAATTATATCACCTCACAAACAATATATACTGAAACAAGGAATTTTATTCATTATATTAATATTGAAAAAAGTTATATTTGTAGTATAATCATTTTGAGGTGAAAAATCCCGAAAGCCTGAGCCTTCGGGATTTTAGTTTATTTTTCTTTGAATTCAATTAACACGCTTCTTAGCACAAAAATTAAAAGCGATAAAAATAAGAATGTTGCGGCAACGATGAAAAACGGGAGATAAAATCTACCTGCAATAACCGTTATAAAGGATATAATTATGCAGCAAAGGGACATATATTTTAAATTCTTTATATTATCGTCGCACAAAATGTTTTTATCCTCAACGCTTTTAAGCAATTTGCGTAAATACAATAAACTAAGTATTGTAAACGGTGCGCAAGGGTAACAGGTAAGCATTATGGTTGTTGCTAAAGATTCAAGACGGTGCGCCTTTTCTACATACCAAGTTACAAGAAACGGAAGTGACGCGGCAACAATTAAAATTAGTATAATAAATACGGTTGTAAGAATAATTGAAAATTTAACAAGGTTTACTTTTTTCATATAAAAACCTCCTATTTGGAATTTATTATACACCAAAACAATTGATTTGTAAACTGAAAAAAGGGGGAAAGTTTTAATGGATTATATAGTGAAAAGACCAATGCTTTTAGCGGCTTTTATTTCAAGCCTTGCGGCAGCTTTGGGATTTTACAGTAAAAATGCGCTTTTTATTATTGGCGTAGCCATTATAAGCTTTTTCTTTGTTGCGCTTTATAAGAAACTTAACGGTGGCTTGATTGTTGCTATTGTTATGGCTTTTGCGGTGGTGATTTCGTCCTTTTTACAGATAGCGGAAATAAATGATGTTAAATATAACGACGGCACTGTTTGCAAAGGCGAGTTTATTGTAATTTCAGAACCTGTATCAAAAGGCGATTATTACAGTACTACCCTTGAAGTAAAGAAATGCGATGCGCTTAAAAATGGCGGCAAAATAGATGCCATATATTATGAAGACGGAATTTCCTTTGCGGATGTAATAGTTGCCGATGTGTCGCTAAAATCAATGGAAGAATCATCCTATAAAATAAGTTATTATAGCGAGAAGACATATTTAAGCGGTTATATTAAAAATGTCGAGAAAATAAACGGGAAGGATGTTACACTTAAATATATAGCCTCGCTTCGTAAGTATATAAAGCAAAGAGTTTTCAAAAACTACGAATTTTCGGAAGCGGCTACAATATTAGCACTGATTACAGGGGACAAAGGCTATTTTACCAACGAATTTTACAATAATGTAAAGGCGGCAGGCGTTGCGCATGTAATGGTTGTATCGGGAATGCATTTGTCTATAATAGTTTCGTTTCTTTTATTCTTTACCAAAAAATTGTTTTATAATCGCTATTTTAAGGCATTGATAATATTTATCGCAGTAATCGTTGTCGCTGGTGTTTGCGGTTTTACAATGTCAATTATCCGCGCGGGAATAACCTATATTTTAATTGTTATTTCACTTATTTTAAATAAACCAAACACCTCGTCTAATACCTTAGGCGCCGCGGTCACTTTAATACTTATTAATAATCCGCTGGCGGTTTTAAATGTGGTGTTTCAGCTTACTGTTTTGTCCACTTTCGGTATACTTGTTGTGGCTTTACCTTGTATCGAATTTATTGAAAGAAAAGAGCTTATTAAAAACAAAGTTTTGTTTTGGGTGCTTTCTGCATCGCTAATTTCTATAAGCGCTACTGTTTTAACTGCACCCGTAGTGATTTACTATTTCGGGTATCTTTCAAATGTTGCGCTTATAACAAATTTACTTATTTGTACACCTGCTGAAATAGCGCTTTGTTTGGCGATTTTGGGGCTTTTAATAATGCCTTTTGAAAGAGTGTTCTTTTTCGTTTCGGGAATAATTATAAAATACATAAATGCGGTTATAAATTATTTCGGAACACTTGAATTTTCTATAACTGTTTTGCCGCGGTGGACTGCCTTTTTAGCAGTGGGAATTGTTATTATACTTTTATTTGGTTTACTTGCTTGTAAAAAGCGTATTAATATGTTAAAATTAGAAGAAATATATAATAAAAAGATTAAGGAAGGCGGGAAAAAGGTTAAATGGCAATTGTTTACGAAGAAGAATTGAAAAGGTCTTTAAAAAACGGCGAGCGTAATATATATATTCTTTTTGGCGATGACGGTTATCTCAAAAAAATGTATAAGGATAAAATCAGCCGTCAAATAAGCGACCCTGACGATATATTTAATTTTCAAAAATTCGGACCTGAAAGCGATTTGCAGGAAGTTTATGATTCGGTTTTGCAATTTCCTATGATGAGCGATAAAAAGTGCGTTATTTTAAGCGATTACGATTTTGAGCAATGCGATAAGGCTGATTTCGAAAAACTTTGTACCGTAATAAGCGAAAATCCCGATTCCTGCGTTTTAATATTATGGTTTGACAGTATGGAAATTGACCATAAAAAGAGCAGTAAGTTTAAAAAGCTTGTAAGCGCGGCAGAAAAAAATAACGGTATTGCCGCTTTGCTTAATCATAGAACACAAGGCGAGCTTGTTAAAATGCTTACAGACGGTGCACAAAAACGTGGATGCCGTTTTGAAAGCAGCGCCGCAAGATATTTAGTTGAAACAACGGGACAGGATATTAACACCCTTGTAAACGAACTTGAAAAGCTCTGCGCATTTGCAAAGGGCGGCGATATAAATAAGGATATGGTGGATAGTGTTGCGGTAAAAACCGTTGAAGCGAGCATTTATAATCTTTCTAAGCAAATTATAGACTGCAATATGGTAAATGCTATGAAAACGCTTGACGATTTATTCTTTATGCGAATAGAGCCTATTTATGTTTTAAGTGTTATTTCTTCTTGTTATGTGGATATGTACCGCGTTTTTGTTGGCAAATCTAAGGGTATGACTATACCCCAAATCGCCGAAAAATTCGGTTATAAAAATAATCAGTTCGTGCTTGATAAGGCACAGACTAATATAAAAAAATTCGATTTTAACAGATTTTCACTTAGCTTTGATGCTTTATGCAAGGCAGACAAAAGCTTAAAATCCTTTTCGAGTGACGCGCGTACGATTTTAGAACAATTAATAGTTAAGCTTGGCTATATTGCAGTAAAGGGTGAAGGTCTTGATTAAGATAACACAGCCTATTATTGTTGAAGGCAAATATGATAAAATAACCCTTTGCAATGTGGTAGACACGCTAATTATAACCACAAACGGTTTTTCGCTTTTTAAGGACAAGGAAAAGTGCGAACTTATAAGAACACTTGCTAAGCGTGACGGCGTAATTGTTATGACCGATAGCGATTCGGCGGGAAATCTTATTCGTTCTCATATTAAGAATATTGTAAACGGCGGCAAAATAATTAATGTTTATATTCCTATGATAAAGGGCAAGGAAAAACGCAAAACCTCTTATTCTAAAGAAGGACTTTTAGGTGTTGAGGGAATGTCTGTCGAGCTTATAGAAAAGGCGCTCAAAGGTAGCGGTGTTTTATGCCGAAAAACCGAACAAAACACCCTTAAAATTACTAAAACAGATATGTTTTTTTGGGGTCTTTCGGGCGGGGCAGACAGTAAGCAAAAAAGAGCAGAATTGCTTGAGTTTTTAAAGCTTCCAAGCAATCTTTCGCCTAATGCCTTGCTTGATGTTGTAAACACTTTATTTACAAGAGAAGAATTTTTAAAGGCGGTGGAAGAATGCCAAAAACTGCAAGACAAAAACTAAAGCTTATTTATATATTGGATATTCTTCGTAAATTCAGCGATGAAGAGCACCCCTTAAGCGCAAATGAAATTTGTGATTATTTAGAGCAAAACGGAATTTCAGCCGAAAGAAAATCCGTTTATTCGGATATTGAAGCTTTGTGTGAATACGGATATGATATTATAAGAAGCTTTACTCCTAAAAAGGGTTTCTTTTTGGCAAGCCGCGAATTTGAGGAAGCCGAAATATATCTTTTGTGTGACGCGGTGCGTACTGCAAAATTTATAAGCCCTAAAAAGACAAGAGAATTGGTTTCTAAGTTGGATAGTATGCTTAGTAAAAATCAGTTGCTTTACAGAGAAAAGAATATATATTTTGATTCTAATCAAAAGTGTCAAAACGAAGAAATTTATTATAATATTGATAAAATTTCAAGGGCAATTTCAAAATCCAAAAAGATTAAATTTAAATATAGCGCAAGAAAGCTTTCAGGCAGAGAAATAGAAAAAACCGAAAAGGAAATGCTTGTAAGTCCGTATGCGCTAACTTGGCAGGATGACCATTATTATCTTATAGGTAATTACGATAAGTATGATAATTTAATACATATTAGACTTGATAGAATAAGCGCAGTAGAAATTACCGATAATAAATCCCGCCATTTTAGCGAAGTGAGTGACTACAAGGATTTCTTTGATATTTCGGATTATACAAACAGACTTTTTGGTATGCATTCGGGCAATATTGAAACTATTGAACTGTGTTGCAATAAAAAGATTACAGAACAGGTTTTCGACCGTTTTTCTGAAAATATTTTTATAACCAATGTGACCGAAAACGAGTTTTGTTTTTCTTATAAAGCGGCAATAAGTGAGGCGCTTGTAACATTTATTTTGAATTTTGGGGATAGTATTAAGGTGGTAAAACCGCAAGCACTTAAAAATATGGTGCAAGAACGCATAAAAAAGGTGCTTGATTTATACGAAAATTAACTTTTTTACTTGTAAAGACGAGTGTAATTTGATATAATATTATTCGTATTTTTTACTTTTGAGGTTGGGGAAATGAAAAAAATCGGTTTTGATAATGCAAAATATATAAATTTGCAGTCACAAAAAATTAGAGATAGGGTAGAACAGTTTGGGGATAAGCTGTATCTTGAGTTCGGCGGAAAGCTTTTTGATGATTTTCACGCCGCTAGAGTTTTGCCCGGTTTTGAGCCTGACGCAAAGGTTAAAATGCTTATGGAGCTTAAGGATGAATCCGAAATTGTAATAGTTATCAATGCCGATGCGATAGAGAAAAACAAGCGTCGCGGCGACCTTGGTATTACCTATGATTTGGAAACTCTAAGACTTATTGATGCTTTCCGTCAAATCGGTCTTTATGTTGGTAGCGTTGTTATTACTTGCTATACAGGTCAGCCCTTGGCGCAAAGCTTTGAAAAACGATTAATTTCCCTTGGAATAAAGGTTTATAGACATTATCCCATAAAGGATTACCCCTCAAATGTATCACTTATCGCAAGTGAAGACGGCTTCGGTAAAAACGATTATATTGAAACCACAAGAAAGCTTGTTATAGTAACTGCACCCGGCCCCGGAAGCGGAAAAATGGCGGTTTGTCTTTCACAGCTTTACCACGAAAATATAAGAGGTATTAAAGCGGGCTATTCAAAATTTGAGACCTTCCCGATTTGGTCTATACCACTAAAGCACCCTGTAAATGTTGCTTATGAGGCTGCTACGGCAGACCTTAACGATGTTAATATGATTGACCCATTCCATTTGGAAGCATACGGCGAAACTACAGTAAACT
Source organism: Acutalibacteraceae bacterium (assembly GCA_045657745.1). Lineage (GTDB taxonomy): Bacteria > Bacillota > Clostridia > Oscillospirales > Acutalibacteraceae > UBA737. The sequence goes on along the minus strand of JAZOTR010000046.1, from coordinate 9,030 downwards.
ATAACCGCGATATTGAAATTTTCCCCGTTCTTAATTCTATTTTGGAAACAATCTTAGGCGAATCGCCCTATAAGAGTCCAACTGATATGGGCGTTAATATGGCGGGCTTTGCTATAACTGATGATGAGGCGGTAAGAGATGCCGCAAAGCAAGAAATTATACGCAGATATTACGGTGCGCTTGTAAGCGCAAGGCAGGGAATGTCTGAACCGAGTGACGCTAGTAAAATCGAACTTTTAATGAAGCAGGTTGGAACTAATATTAAAGACCGTCCTGTTGTAGAGGCTGCGCTTAAAAAAGCAGAGCAGACAAATGCTCCCGCAACCGCAATACAGCTTAATGACGGAACAATTATAACAGGTAAAACCTCAAGTCTTTTGGGTGCTTCCTCGTCAATGCTTCTTAACTGCTTAAAGGCGCTTGCGGGCATACCTGATGAAATAGATTTGATTTCTCCTACAATTATAGAGCCAATTCAAAAGCTTAAAACCGAAATTATGGGTAACCACAACCCAAGACTTCATACTGATGAGGTTTTGGAAGCGCTTTCTATTTGCGCGGTTACAAGTGATGTTGCTAAAAAAGCACTTGAACAGGCGGGTAATTTAAAGGGTCTTGAAGCCCATTCAAGCGTAATTCTGTCAAGTGTAGATGAAAATGTATTCAGAAAATTAGGCGTTAATATTACATTTGAACCGAAATATCAAACAAAAAAACTTTATCATAATTAGAAAAAGGAACAGCCATTATTTTTGGTTGTTCCTTTTTATGGTAAAAAAACTGTCGATTTTTGTATATTTTTAACAAGTTTTGGCAAAAAACTTTTATGATGCTATTTGAAATTTCACAAAAATCACTTGAAAAAATGAATTAATGTGATTATAATTATATTGTAGTATGTTGCATAAATTTATGTTTTTTAAAATATAATTGGACAAGACAAATCAACAGAACAGGAGTGTTACTTTTGAAAAGTAAAAAATGTATTGCAATGCTATTAGCGGGCGGTCAGGGAAGCCGTTTAGGTGTGCTGACAAGCAAAATAGCAAAGCCCGCAGTACCTTATGGCGGCAAATATCGCATTATTGACTTTCCGCTTTCTAACTGTACTAATTCAGGTATAGATACCGTGGGTATTCTTACCCAATATAAACCGCTTGAGCTTAACGACTATATTGGCTCAGGTAAGCCGTGGGATTTAAACCGCACAGGCGGTGGCGTACATATTTTACCGCCATACCACGGTCAGCAAGGCGGTAATTGGTACAAGGGTACCGCTAATGCTATTTATCAAAATCTTGAATTTATTGAAAGATATAATCCTGAATATGTACTTATCCTTTCGGGTGACCATATTTATAAAATGGATTATTCGGATATGCTCGCACAGCATATTGAAACAGGTGCAGGTTGCACTATTGCCGTTTTGGAGGTTTCTATGGAGGAGGCTTCCCGTTTTGGTATTATGAATACCAGAGAAGACGGTACAATTTACGAATTCGAAGAAAAACCGAAAGCACCTAAGAGCAATTTAGCTTCAATGGGTATTTATATATTCGATTGGCAAAAGCTCAGATATTATCTTACCGAGGATGAAAAGGACCCTGCTTCTTCTAACGACTTCGGTAAAAACATTATTCCAAATATGCTTAATAACGGAGAGCTATTAAAGGTTTACCGCTTTAACGATTATTGGAAGGATGTTGGAACGGTTGATTCTCTTTGGGAAGCAAATCTTGACCTTCTTAATCCTAATATTGACCTTAATTTAGGTGATAAGAACTGGAGAATTTACTCAAGAAACGAGGGTGTTCCGCCACAGTACATTTCAGAAAATGCAGTGGTTGAAAACTCACTTATTACTGATGGTTGCGATATCTCGGGTAAGGTAGACTATTCTATTTTGTTTAAGAACGTAACTATTGAGGATGGCGCATCCGCCGAATATTCACTTATAATGCCGGGCGCTGTTATAAAGAAGGGCGCAAAGGTGCGTTATTCAATAATTGCTGAAAATGCTGTTGTTGAGGAAAATGCCGTTGTAGGCGAGGACCCACAAGCTACAAATACTGAAAATTGGGGCATTACGGTTGTAGGCGATAATTTAACAGTAGGTAAAAATGCTAAAATTTCGGCTAATAAAATGATAGTAGAAAATGTTAAGGAGGCTGAAGAAGTATGAGAAATTCCGCAATTTCGGGCTTAATTTTTGCTAATGCGGCAGAAGGCAAGCTTAAAAAATTAACTGCAAATCGCTCAATGGCTTCGGTGCCCTTTGGCGCAAGATACCGTATGATAGACTTTACCCTTTCAAACCTTGTAAATGCAGGGGTTAATTCGGTTGGTATTGTAACTAAGGAAGATTATCGCTCACTTATGGACCATGTAGGAAGCGGTGTTTTCTGGGATTTGGACCGTAAAAACGGCGGTCTTTATATGATTCCGCCTTACGCTAAAAAAGGTATTAAGAGATATAAGGGTACAATTTCAGGTCTTTATGCCGCAATGGATTATATAGAACGCTGTAATAGTGAATATATGATTCTTTGTAATCCGCATGTTATTGCTAATATTGATATTGCTGCTGCCTTTAAATTCCATAAGCAAAAGGATGCAGATATTACTATTATATATCACTACGACTATCCGCCGCAGGAGGCTTACGGAAAGATAATTCTTTCACTTAATCAAGACCGACGAATTACCGAAATGCACTTTGATGCAGAGGATGAGAAGGTTCATTTTGGAATTGGTGTAACAATAATTAAGCGCGAGTTGTTGATTAAGCTTATCAATCAGGCGGTTGAGGACGATTTAGTAAACTTTACCCGCGATGTTATTGCTGAAAATCTTAATTCACTTAAGGTTTACGGCTTCGAGCATACCGAGTTTATTGCGGTTATGGATAATACACATACTTATTATCAAGCAAGTATGGCGTTGCTTGATAGGGATGTAAGAAAGCAGTTATTTAATCCTGAAAGACCTATTTATACCAAGGTGCGTGACAGTATGCCTACAAGATACGGCACTAAGTCCTCGGTAACCAACAGTATTATAGGTGATGACTGTATAATAGACGGCACCGTTAAAAACAGTATAATTTTCCGCGGTGTTAAAATTGAAAAGGGAGCTGTTGTAGAAAACTGTATTTTAATGCAGGAAACGGTTGTAAAAGAGGATGCACAGCTTGATAATGTTATTGCAGATAAGAATGCCGTTATAAATGAAAAAATGGTATTAAAGGGAACCCCTGCAAGACATAGCTTTGTTAAGAAAAATCAGGTTCTTTAAGGAGAAATTTATGAAAGTATTATTTGCTTCAAGTGAAGCATATCCATTTGCCTGCTCGGGCGGACTTGCCGATGTTGCGGGTGCGCTCCCTAAGGCGCTTAGAAAAAGATTTGTAGGCTGTAGAATTATTCTTCCGCTCTACAGTACAATTCCCGAAGAGTTAAAGCAAAAAATGACCTTTGTTTGCTCTGTTACTGTTCCTGTTGCTTGGAGAAGACAGTATTGCGGTGTGTTTGAAGCACATCTTGACGGCGTTATTTATTATTTTATAGACAACCAATATTACTTTAAGCGTGATGGACTTTACGGCTATTATGACGATGCCGAAAGATACACATTCTTCTCTCGCGCAGTGCTTGAGGTTTTACCGCATATCGATTTCACACCCGATATTATTCACTGTAACGATTGGCAAACTGCATTAATACCCGTTTATTTGGACGCTTTTTATAAGCAAAACGAGTTTTATAAGGATATTAAAACAGTTTATACAATTCATAACATTCAGTATCAGGGTAAGTTCGGTCACGAGCTTTTAGAGGATGTTTTAGGTCTTCCCGGGGAACGCAGAGGAATAGTTGAATATGATAACTGCATAAACTTTATGAAGGCGGCAATTCAGTGCGCCGATAAGGTTACAACAGTTTCGCCAACATACGCTAAAGAAATATTAAGTCCTTATTATTCTCACGGGCTTGATAATATTTTAAAAGAGTTTACTTATAAAACAACAGGTATAGTAAACGGAATTGACGTTGAGGTTTACAATCCCGAAACCGATAATTTGATTTACAAGAATTTCTCGGTAGAGGATGTTTCAGCTAAGGCGTTTAACAAGAACTCATTGCAAGAAGAACTAGGTCTTCCTAAAAAAGCCGATACACCTGTTATCGGAATGGTTACAAGACTTGTAAAGCATAAGGGTATAGACCTTGTTAAATGCGTATTTGAAGAGCTTTTGCAAAAGGATGTTCAGTTTGCTATATTAGGCTCGGGCGAATGGGAGTTTGAAACATTCTTCCACGAAATGTCTAAAAAATATCCCGAAAAGGTTGGCCTTAAGTTAGGCTTTAATCCACAGCTTGCACATAGAATTTATGCGGGCGCCGATATATTCTTAATGCCTAGCCAAAGCGAGCCTTGCGGTTTAGCGCAAATGGTAGCGCTTCGCTACGGTACTATACCTATTGTTCGTGAAACAGGCGGACTTAATGATACTATTAAGGACAGTCACGACGGTACAGGCAACGGCTTTACTTTTAAAAATTATAATGCGCACGATATGCAGTATACCATTTCACGCGCTCTTGAAGGCTATAAGGATAAGGACGGTTGGAGCATTTTGCGTGAACGCGCTATGAAGTGCGACAATAGTTGGAAGACTTCCGCCAATGCTTATATAGGACTATACAAAGAAATAATAGAAAAATAATAAAAAAAGGGTTGTTTTTTTAAGGCAACCCTTTTAAAATGTTATTGGGTGATTTTATGTTAGATATTTTAAAGTCAATTATTTTAGGTATTGTTGAGGGTATAACCGAGTGGTTACCGATAAGCAGTACAGGGCATTTAATTATTGCTGATGAATTTATAAAGCTTAATATGAGCGAAAGCTTTATGGAAATGTTTAATGTTGTTATTCAGTTGGGCGCAATATTGGCAGTTGTTGTAATATACTTTAAGCAAATGTGGCCATTTAGCCTTAAAAAAGAAGAGCATTACATAAAAAAAGATGTTTTTTCTATGTGGTTTAAGGTTATTGTAGCAATATTACCTGCCGCAATTATTGGTATTCCGTTTGACGATTTGTTTGAAGAAAAGTTCCATAATTACATAGTTGTAGCTTTAGCGCTTATTGTTTACGGTATTGCATTTTTAGTTATAGAAAAGCGTAATAAAAGTCTTAAGCCTAAGGTTGAAAGTATTGCCGATATGAGTTATAAAACTGCATTTTTGGTTGGTTGCTTTCAAGCGCTTTCCTTAATACCTGGAACATCTCGAAGCGGTTCTACAATTTTAGGCGCAATTTTAATAGGTGTTTCCCGTGTTGCAGCGGCAGAGTTTAGTTTTTATATGGCAGTTCCTGTAATGTTTGGGGCAAGCTTTATTAAGCTTTTGAAATTCGGATTTGATTTTACCTCAACCGAGTTTTTAATACTTATTGTAGGTATGCTTACCGCGTTTGTTGTATCAATAATTGCAATTAAATTCCTTATAAGCTATATTAAAAAACGTGATTTTACCGCTTTTGGCTACTACCGCATAGCTTTAGGTATAATTGTTTTAGTGTATTTTATTTTAAAATAAGGGAGAATTATAATGGTTCACGAGAAGTTACATTTAAAGGATTATTTTTCGGTTTTAGGTGAAAACGGCGCAGACCCGACTTTAGAAGTTTATCTGCCGTATAATATGACCGAAATGGGTTGGCAGGATAGAAAAAGACCTTGTATGGTGGTTTGTCCCGGCGGTGGATATTCTATGTGCTCACAGCGTGAAGCAGAGCCTATTGCATTACATTTTTTACCTGAAGGCTTTAATGTATTTATATTAAAATACACCTGCGCTCCTGCAAAATTCCCAACACAATTACGCGAGGTTGCGGCGGTAATGGAGATTATTTATAAGAATGCGGACGATTGGAATTGCGATACATCTAAGGTTTCAATTATCGGTTTCTCTGCGGGCGGTCATCTTGCGGCGCATTACAGCACAATGTTTGACTGTAAGGAAGTAAGAGAAGTATTCCCCGAAAGCAAATCGGTTAATGGCTCTATTTTATCTTACCCTGTAATAACTGCGCAAGAGGGTAAATGCCATGCCGGAAGTTTTAAGAATCTTGTAGGCCATCATCCTTTAAGCGAGGAAGAAATGAACTATTTCTCGGTAGAAAGATGCGTAAAGGAAAATACTCCGCCTGCATTTATTTGGCACACAGCAGCGGATAATGTAGTACCTGTAATAAGCAGTTTGCGTTATGCAACGGCATTATCAAAGTATAATATTCCGTTTGAACTTCAAATTTATCCTGAAGGCAGACACGGACTTTCAACCGCTGATTTACAAACCTATAACCCTGCTGGTGTTGACAAAGCAACAGTTTATGCAAAAAAATGGTTGGCGCAGGTTAAGGCTTGGCTTAAATATATGGATTTAGCGTAAATTAAAAGATGAGAGTTTTTAAAACTCTCATCTTTTTTATAATATTTTTTTTAGCTCAAATAAATTTTTAATTTCGTATTTTGGTATGTATGCGCCTTTGTCGCCTTTTGGGTTGTACCAACAAGTATCAATCTCAATGTTTATGCCGCCCAAAATATCCGAGCTTTGCGAATCGCCAACAATTAAAATTTTAGACTTATCCTTTTCGGAAATGTTTTCAAGCACATACTCAAAATATTCCTTTTCGGGCTTTTGGTGCCCAGCATCTTCCGAAACAAACACCTTATCGAAATAAGGCTTAAGACCCGATTTTTCAATTCTTTTATATTGTGTTAAGGACATTCCGTTTGTTGTAGCGTAAAGGTAGTAGCCTTTGGTTTTTAAGTAATCTAAAATATCAAAGGTGCCGTCCACCGTGTAGTAGCCTTCGGAAAGATTAACAAAATAATCCTTGCTCATTTGGGCTGTGTCAGACGTCATACCGTAATGCTCGCAAAAGGCTTTAAAACGGTTTTCGTAAATTTCGTTCTTTTCAATTTCGCCACTTTCAAAGCGTTTCCAAAAAACCGAATTTATTGAAGAATAGGTTTTAATCGCCTCGTCGTCATAAGGTAAGCCGTATTTTTCGAAAAGCTTTTTAGCGGCAAAATATTCCGCCTTATTAAAATCAAGCAGAGTATTATCTAAATCAAGAAAAAGTGATGTATATTTCATAATATAATTTTAGTAAATTCCTTATTTTTAAATAAAGTTCGCAATAATAGAGGGTATGTACTCAACCGCAAATACACCTACAAAGAACAATATTAAGCTAACTCCACCCTTTTTCAAAAAGTCGAGTTCTATATTTTCGCTTTCCGCTTTGATTTTTCGTATGCTACTTACAGTGTGCTTTTTATACAAATAGTCGCCGAATAAAGCAGATATAAGTGATATAGCAATATTAACCCACGCGCCTATAAAGCTTGTAAAAATTATTGCAGAGTTAATGCTTGGAAGCGCTTCCATTAATCTTTGCGCCATATCGTAGTATGAAGCCGAATCGCTTAATCCTAAATTATACATAACCTTTGCAAGCGGCAAAGAAAGCATAGTAGCAATAATTTTTAAAAGACCTGCAATAATACCATTTTTATACATCTTGCGCGATAAAAACCAACCGCAAGGGAATAAAAGCGCCAAGAAATTCCAAGAAACCTTATTGCCCTTTGCAAATTTAGGAATGTAACGAGTGGGATTTGAAGCTACAAATTTTGCGGCTTCTTTAGCGGTAACATCCTCGTCTATTAGTTGTTCGGCAGGCACACCGCCCAAAAGGTCAAACTGAATATGTGTTCCAAAGGGTGTTTTGAATTCGTAAGGATTACGCTCTTGCCCATCGTTTTGCGGATTAGCTTGCTCGCGCTTTTGTTCTTCTTGTTGGGCGCGAAATCTGATTTTATCGTACTGATTATCCGTACCGTGGGTTTCTTCCAAAGCGCAACGGTTTATAGAGTTATAGCATTCTCTATGATGCGGTGCACCGCAAATAGGGCAGTAAACTACATCATCCTCTTCAAAGAGGTAAGAATGACATAGACTGCAAGAAAGATTTTTTTGTTCCATATTATACAGTTGCTCCTTGTAAACGAGTTATTACAGAAAATAGTTTGTCAAAGTATTCTTTTCCGTAATTATGGAACTCGCCTTTTCTTATCATAGCCTTAAGCTCAGGCAGGGTTACCCATTTAGCTGATGCCACTTCACTTTCCTGAAGCGTTAATTTGCTTACAGGGGTGTTGCAGTTAATGGTCCATACATCGAGTAAAGAATTTCTTCTTTTAATACGGAAAATTTTATTAAGTGTTTCGGGTGTAGAGGCAATACCTAATTCTTCAAAAAGCTCGCGGCTTGCGGCTTTGTAGGAATCCTCGCCTGAAATGGCGGCGCCGCCTGTTGCAGCCCATTCACCCGGCATAAGCTTTTTGGCTTGCGAACGCTGTTGTATTAAAATTTTTCCATCGTCCGAAACAACCCAAATATGCACCACAAGGTGATATTCGCCGGGTTTAAGTGCGCCAATACCTCTTATAGCGGTTTTGCCGGTTAAACATCCTTTTTCGTTTAATATATCCCAAATTTCGTTAATCATCTTTTTTCTACGATTTCTCCTGCGCGTTTATAAATGCTAGATGGCGCAACAACACCGCGCACCGAAGAAAGAGGGTAAATATTTGTATTTTTACCTACAACAGTGCCGGGATTTAAAACGCTGCCGCAGCCAACTTCAACATAATCGCCAAGCATAGCTCCGAATTTTTTAAGTCCCGTTTCTATGCATCCGTCATCGGTCACCACCTTGACGAGTGTCTTGTCGCTCTTGACGTTTGAGGTGATAGCACCCGCGCCCGTATGCGAGCGATAGCCGAGAATAGAGTCACCGACATAATTGAAGTGCGGCACCTGAACGCAGTCGAAGAGAACTGCGTTCTTAAGCTCGCAGGAGTTGCCGACAACACATCCGTCGCCAACAATGACCGATCCTCTGATATATGCTCCCGTACGCACTTCGGTGTCCTTACCGATGATACAAGG
>JAZOTR010000045.1:0-31294 GCA_045657745.1 Acutalibacteraceae bacterium | reverse complement strand
TATATTCGTGACATAAAAATACCCTCCTATGGTAATTGTTTAAATTCTACCATAGGAGGGGGATTTTTTCTATTGTCCGTTTTTACTGGACTTGTTCACATTCTACCATAGGGGGTCTGTTTTTTCTATTGTCCATTTTTACTGGACTTGTTCATAAAGTCTTATCCGTTTTTTATTATGCTTTTGATTCACAGTAGAAACAGCGGTAAACGCGGTTTTCTTTGTCTGTGAGATTGAAAATCTGAGCCAATTCCTGTTCGGTTGTTGTAATGCAACGCGGATTTTTGCATTTAATTACATTTGTTAATTTTTCGGGTAATTCAATGCTCTTTTTCTCGACAATTACACCGTCCTTAATAACATTAACCGTAACATCAGGGTCGATATAACCTAAAATATCGGTATTAACCTCTATATCGGCATCAATTTTAATAATATCCTTTTTACCCATTTTTTTGCTTGGAACATTTTTAATAAACGCCACCGAGCAATCAAGTTCATCAAGCTTTAAAAGGGTATATATTTTCATACCAAGACCTGCGGTAATATGGTCTATAACAAATCCGTTTTTAATTGAATCTATATTCATTATTCTACCCCCAAAAGCATTAAGATTAAAGCCATTCGCATATATTTGCCGTTAAGCACCTGTTTAAAATAGCAAGCGCGTGGGTCGTCGTCAACAGCAACGCTTATTTCGTTTACACGCGGTAGCGGATGAAGAATTGCCATATCCTTTTTAGCATTTTGCATTTTTTCAGGGGTTAAAATGTAACTGTCGCGAAGTCTTAAGTATTCTTCCTCGTTAAAGAAGCGTTCGCCTTGAACTCGTGTCATATAAAGTATATCAAGTTCGGGCATAACTGCCTCTAAATCGGTAGTTTCTACAATTTCAAAGTTATCCTTTTTAAGTGATTCCTTTACATATGTAGGTAATTTAAGCTCGTTTGGTGAAATAAGCACAAACTTAATATTCTCGTAACGGCGAAGCGCAGTTATAAGTGAATGCACTGTTCTACCGAACTTTAAGTCACCGCAAAAACCAACTGTTAAGTTATCAAGTCTGCCCATTTCGCGCTTAATGGTAAGCAAATCGGCAAGGGTTTGGGTTGGGTGGTTGTGACCGCCGTCTCCCGCATTAATAACAGGGATGCTTGCGTTCATAGCCGCAACAAGTGGTGCGCCCTCTTTGGGGTGGCGCATTGCAATAATATCGGCATAACAGGAAACTACCTTTGCGGTATCGGCAACACTTTCACCTTTAGAAGCTGAACTGCTTTGCGCTTCGGAAAAGCCTAATACATTACCGCCAAGTTCGTACATAGCCGCTTCAAAGCTTAGGCGAGTACGGGTTGATGGCTCGAAGAATAAGGTTGCTAATTTTTTACCCTCGCACTTGTGGACGTATTTTTGCGGATTTTCAATAATATCACTTGCAGTTGCAAGTAAACTATCAATTTCACTGACAGAAAGCTCTGCAATATCAAATAAACTTCTCATAATAAATTATTCCTTTGCTCCGTTTACTGCAAGATAATTCTTAATTCTTTCAACGTTTTCACGGTTCTTTTCGTCTTCTTCTAAGTATTCAATAATGTCATAAACATCAACAACAGAATATACAGGGAAGCCGAATTCTTCGCCAACTTCTGCCATTGCGCTCTTTTCGGTCTTGCCTTTTTCTTTACGGTCAACCATAACGAAAACAGCAGAAACCTTTGTGTCTTTAAGAGAAGAAAGGATTGACATACTTTCTCTGATTGCGGTGCCTGCGGTAATAACGTCTTCAACGATTACGATTTCTTCATTTTCTTGCGGTTTGTAGCCTACAAACACACCACCTTCGCCGTGGTCTTTTTCTTCTTTTCTGTTAAAGAAGAAAGGTACGTCAAGTCCGTTTTTAGCAAGCGCTACTGCAACAGAAACTGCAATTGGAATACCTTTATAAGCAGGTCCGTAAAGCACGGTCTTTTTGTTGCCGATTTTTTCAAAATATGCCTTAGCGTAAAATTCGCCTAATTTGCAAATTTGTTCGCCTGTTTTAATATCGCCCGCATTTATAAAATAAGGGATTTTTCTGCCCGACTTAGCGGTGAAATCGCCAAACTTTAACACGCCTGCGCCTTCTAAAAACTCAATAAACTCTCTTTTATAACCTTCCATTTTTACACTCCTGTTAACTCAATCTCTTTGTTTGCCTCGTTAGAGGAATCTTTATTTGTAAGTTTTTCTGAAATTTGTTTTTCTAAATCATCGGAACCATAAACGAATATAATTTTATATCCTGTTTTTTCAAGCACCTTTTCAACAAAAATATCTCTCTTAACCCTATCCTCTTTTTTATGAGAACTATCGTTTAACTCTATTATTAGTTCGGGAAAAAGATTTTCTTTACGACAAAGCATAAAATCAATATGTTTTGATTTAATTTTATTTAAGTACGTTCTTTTTTCTTTTGCATCTGCTTCAGCGCTTACTTCAATCAAATCTGCTAATCTTACTTTTGCCAGAACACAAAGATTTAGCTTGTCGGCTATATCTTTCAAATTTTTATAAAATTGCCATTCGTGTTTAGTGAGTAGGTGCTTTCTTCTGTAGGGTGTTTTTTCTAAATCTATTTTTTCTTCTTTTTCGCTTTCGTTTTTTATTTGCATATAAGCGGTGTATACCATATACAAAGCAATAGCAAATATTATCAACAACGCGTAAACAACATATTTTAAAAATCCCATTCAAATATCTCCGTTAAAACATAATTACGCATTACGCATTCCGAATTACGCATTAATTTATCCTATAAATTCATCGCAGCATCTCTTATAAGCTGCAACGGGGTCAACGGCAGCGGTAATCGGACGTCCTACAACAATGTAGTCGCTGCCGATTTCTTTTGCAGCGGCAGGTGTCATAACACGTTTCTGGTCGCCAATGTCACCGTCAGCAAAGCGTACGCCTGGTGTTACGGTTAAGAAATCTTTGCCGCAAGTATCGTGTACCTTGCCTGCTTCCAAAGGTGAGCATACAACACCGTCAAGCCCTGCGATTTTTGCGTTATTTGCATAGTGCATAACAACCTTATCAATAGGTTCTTTAATTAAAAGGTCGTTTTCCATTCTTTCTTGGTCGGTGCTTGTTAGCTGGGTTACCGCAATTAAAAGAGGTCTTGTACCGTCTTCTCTTGTTAAGCCTTCAAGCGCACCTTCCATCATAGTAATTGTGCCTGCGGCGTGAAGATTAGTCATATCAACATCAAGTCTTGATAAAACCGCCATAGATTTTTTAACGGTATTTGGAATATCGTGAAGTTTAAGGTCGAGGAATATTTTATGTCCTCTTGCTTTAATATCTCTTACAATTTGCGGACCTTCGGCATAAAAAAGTTCCATACCAATTTTTACAAATGGTTTTACGTCTGTAAATTTGTCCAAAAAGTTAAGAGTTGCTTCTTTGCTCGCAAAATCGCAAGCAATAATTACATCCTTACCCATTGTGTGCGCCTCCTATAATTTCTGTTAAGTCATTTATTTTATATTTTTCCATTGTTTTTGGTAAACTGTTTATAATATCTCTGCAAGCGAAGGGGTTAACAAGGTTTGCCGCACCTACTTGTACAGCTGTTGCGCCTGCAAGCATCATTTCAATTACGTCCTCGGCAGACTGAATACCGCCCATACCGATAATCGGTATTTTTACTGCTTCGTAAACCTGATAAACCATTCTAAGAGCCACAGGTTTAATTGCAGGACCTGAAAAACCACCCATTTTGTTTGCCAAAATCGGTTTTTTGCGGTTTAAATCTATTCGCATACCGAGTAGAGTGTTTATATGTGATACACCGTCTGCACCTGCATCCTCACAAGCCTTTGCGATTTCCACAATGTCGGTAACATTTGGGGATAACTTTATAAATACAGGCTTATCGGTTACCTTTTTAACTGCTTTTGTAACTTCAGCCGCATTTTTTGCGCTTGTACCGAAGGCAAGTCCGCCGCCGTGTACGTTGGGGCAAGAAATATTAACTTCAAACCAACCAATTTGGTCTTCATTATTTAATTTTTCGCAAGTGTAGGCATAATCTTCAACCGAAAATCCGCTTACATTTGCCATAACTTTTTTATTAAAGCATTGCTTTAAAAGTGGTAATTCGTGGCTTATAACTTTTTCAACACCCGGGTTTTGAAGACCTACCGAGTTAAGCATACCTTCACTGCATTCAGCAATTCTTGGTGTAGGGTTGCCAAAGCGTTCATCACGTGTTGTGCCTTTAAAAGAAAAGGTGCCAAGGCAGTTAATATCGTAAAGTGTTGCAAATTCGTACCCAAAACCGAAAGTTCCGCTCGCGGGAATTACGGGGTTGGAAAGTTCTATGCCGCATAAATTAACTTTAGTGTTTACCATATTATTTCCTCCCTGTAAAGTACGGGGCCGTCTTTACAAATTCGTTTGTTGCCGTATTTGGTTTTGCAAGAGCAACCCATACAAGCGCCGAATCCGCAACCCATTCTTTCTTCAAAGCTATACTGACCGCTTGTTTTCGCTACCGCTTCAATTGCCTTAAACATTGGCATTGGTCCGCAGGTGAAAAAGTAGTCATAATCCATATCCATAGCGTTTGTAACAAATCCTTTTACACCGTGAGTACCGTCAACTGTTGTTACAATAACCTCTGCGCCAAGTAATTTAAATACTTCTTCGTAAAAAACTTCACTTTTGGTGTTGAAGCCTAAAATAACGGTTGGCTTTTTGCCCATTTTGATTAATTCTTTGCAAAGTCCGTAAAGAGGTGGAATACCAACACCACCGCCGATAAGCAAAGGTTTTTCACCCGATTTTTCGGGGTTGAAGCCGTTACCCAAGCCAACTAAAAGGTCAAGAACCTCGCCCGACTGCATTTTGGACATCTGCTCGGTGCCTTCACCTACAACCTTATAGATTATGGTTATTGTTTTATCGTCATAATCGCTTACCGAAATCGGTCTTCGCAAAAATTTGCCTTCAAGTTTAATGTTTACAAACTGACCCGGTGCTAAAAGGGCGGAAGTATCGCCCTCTAACACCATTCTAAAAACTTTCGGTGCTAACTCGAAATTATAAAGAACTTTATAAAAGCCTTGTTTTGTCATAAATTTCACCTTATGCATCAATTGTTGAAATAGTTAATGTTGTTTCTTCTAAAACGTCTAAAAGTACCTTTACGGTATCAAGAGCAGTAAAGATTGTTACATTGTTTTCGGTAGCGTAGCTTCTGATTTTAAAGCCGTCGCTCACCTGACCGCTTGAAGCAATATCGCGTGTGTTAATAACGTAAGCGATATGGCCTTGACGCAATGCATCGCGGATTTCATCGGGATCTTCTTCTATTTTCTTAAGAATCCTTGTGTTTATTCCGTTTTCCTTTAAGAATTTAGCAGTACCCGAAGTTGCTTCGATATTAAAGCCCAAATTGTAGAAACGGCGAACGAGCGGTAAAGCCTCTTGCTTATCTTTGTCAGCAAGTGTTACAAATACAGTTCCGTAGTTTTGTACCTTCATACCGCTTGCTTGAAGCGCCTTTGAAAGTGCGCGGTTGAGTTTATCGTCATAACCGATTGCTTCACCTGTGGATTTCATTTCGGGTGACAAGTAAGCATCAAGTCCGCGGATTTTATTGAACGAGAATACAGGAACTTTTACATACCAACGGTCTTTTTCCTGTGGATAAATATCGAAAATGCCTTGTTCTTTAAGGGATTTACCTAAAATAACTTCGGTTGCAATATCTGCAAGAGAATATCCTGTTGCTTTTGAAAGGAACGGAACAGTACGGGACGAACGTGGGTTAACTTCGATTATGAAAACATTTTCGTCCTTATCAACGATAAACTGAATATTGTAAAGACCTACAATGCCGATACCTAAGCCTAATTTTTTAGCGTACTGTAAAATTATGCCCTTAACCTTATCGGAAATACTGAATGCGGGGTAAACGCTTATTGAGTCGCCACTGTGAACACCTGTACGTTCAACAAGCTCCATAATACCGGGGATAAATACGTCTCTGCCGTCGCAAATAGCGTCAACCTCAACCTCTTTACCTTGAATATATTTATCAACCAAAACAGGACGGTCTTCGTCGATTTCAACCGCAGTTTTAAGATAGTGTCTTAACTGTGCTTCGTCGGCAACAATCTGCATAGCGCGACCACCAAGTACGAAAGACGGACGAACAAGAACGGGGTAACCGATTTCGCTTGCGGCTTTAATACCGTCTTCAATTTTGGTAACTGCTTGACCTTGCGGTTGTGGGATATTAAGTTCGGGAAGGATTTTTTCAAAGCTGTCACGGTTTTCTGCGCGTTCAATAGCGTCACAGTCGGTACCGATAATCTTAACGCCACGGTCACGAAGCGGTTCTGCTAAGTTGATTGCAGTTTGACCGCCTAAGGAAGCGATAACGCCCTCAGGTTGTTCAAAGTCGATAATGTTCATAACATCTTCGGGGGTTAATGGCTCGAAATAGAGTTTATCGGCTGTTGTATAGTCAGTAGAAACGGTTTCGGGGTTGTTGTTGATGATAATTGCTTCGTAACCCGAATTTTTAATTGTGGTTACGGCATGAACCGTTGAATAGTCAAACTCAACACCCTGACCTATACGGATAGGACCTGCACCCAATACCACAATTTTCTTTTTATTTGTTAAAATTGAGGTGTTTTCGCCTGAATACGAAGAATAGAAATAAGGAATGTATGCGCCTGTGTGGCAGGTATCAACCATACGGAAAACAGGAGTTAATTTATTTTCCTTGCGGAAGTTGTAAACATCAATTTCGCTGCATTCCCAAAGACGAGCAACATACTTGTCCGAGAAGCCCATTTTCTTAGCGGCTTTTAAAATTTCTAAATCAAACTTATTATCCTTAAGGCTTCTTTCCATATCGATAATACGCTTGATTGCTTCAAGGAAGAATGCGGTAATCTTTGTGATTTCGTGAATTTCTTCAACAGTTGCGCCGCGGTATAAAAGCTCGGCAATAGCGAAAAGATTATCGTCACGGAATTCGCCGATATATTCTTTAAGCTCATCATCGGTCATATTATCAAACTTATGATGATAAAGATGATTAACACCAATTTCAAGTGAGCGGGTACCCTTTAAGAGAGATTCTTCCAAAGTAGAGCCGATACCCATAACTTCACCTGTGGCTTTCATTTGTGTGCCAAGGGTGTTTGAAGCGGTGGCAAATTTATCAAACGGGAAACGTGGCAATTTTGCAATTATATAATCAAGCTTCGGTTCGAATGAAGCGTTGGTGTTAGCGATTGCAATTTCTTCCAAAGTCATACCAACTGCGATTTTAGCGGTAACACGTGCAATCGGGTATCCGCTCGCCTTAGAAGCCAAAGCAGATGAACGTGACACACGGGGGTTAACTTCGATTAAATAGTACTGACTTGAATTGGGGTCTAATGCAAACTGAACGTTACAACCACCCTCAATTTTAAGTTCACGAATAATCTTAATCGCACTGTCGTTAAGCATTTTAAGGTCATGGTCGTTAAGGGTCATAATCGGTGCTACAACGATAGAGTCCCCTGTGTGAACACCAACGGGGTCGATATTTTCCATACCGCAAATGGTAATAGCGGTATCGTTGCTGTCGCGCATAACTTCAAATTCGATTTCTTTATAGCCCTTAACGCTCTTTTCAATAAGAACCTGATGAACAGGAGATAACTTAAATGCGTTAAGACCGATTTCAATAAGTTCTTGTTCGTTGTAAGCAAAGCCGCCGCCTGTACCACCTAAGGTAAATGCAGGACGAAGTACAACAGGATAGCCGATTTCAGCCGCGGCCTTTTTAGCTTGCTCTAAATCGTAGGTAATTTCTGAAGGAATGGTTGGTTCGCCGATAGATTCGCAAAGTTCTTTGAACATTTCGCGGTCCTCAGCGCGTTCAATACTTTCACTGCTTGTACCTAAAAGTTCAACGCCGCATTCCTTTAAAACGCCTTTTTCTTCTAACTGCATAGCAAGGTTAAGACCTGTCTGACCGCCGATACCGGGAACAATAGCGTCGGGTCTTTCGTAACGGATAACCTTTGCTACGAATTCAAGTGTCAACGGTTCCATATAAACCTTATCGGCAATTGTAGTATCGGTCATAATTGTAGCGGGGTTAGAGTTGCAAAGTACAACCTCATAACCTTCTTCCTTAAGCGCTAAGCAAGCCTGTGTGCCCGCATAGTCAAATTCTGCAGCCTGACCTATAACGATTGGGCCTGAACCGATAATTAAAATCTTTTTTATGTCTTTTCTCTTTGCCATGCTAATTCTCCTTAATGTATTTTACTTGATTGTTCATAACTGTCATTTCGCAAACACCATAAAGACCGTAATCTTCAAACGGGGTTGCTTTACCCATTGATAAAAATTCGTCTGTTTTTACGGTGAATTCTTTTTCTAAATCCCAAACTGTAAAGCCGTTTGGCGCTATATCAAACCTCTTTCGAGGGTTAATTGCCATAATTTCAATTAATTTTTCTAAGGTTATTATTCCCGTTTTTACAAGGAATGTATACATAACAGGGAAAGCAGTTTCAATTCCTACTATGCCGAAAGCACTTTTTTCAAGTCCCTTGCTTTTTTCTTCGGCGCTGTGGGGCGCGTGGTCGGTAGCAATCATATCAATTGTGCCGTCTTTAATACCTTCGATTAAAGCAAGCCTATCTTCCTCGCTTCTAAGAGGCGGGTTCATTTTAAATTTGCCGTCTTCCTTTAAGTCCATATCGGTAAGTACCAAATAATGCGGTGCGGTTTCGCAGGTAACGTCAACACCCTCTGCCTTAGCCTTACGGATTAATTCAACGCTTTCTTTTGTGGAAATGTGGCATACGTGGTATTTACAGCCCGTTTCCTTTGCGAGTTCTAAATCTCTTTTAATCGGTCCCCATTCGCTTTCGGAGCAAATGCCCTTGTGACCGTTTTTCTTTGCATACTCGCCATCGTGAATATAGCCGCCGTATAAAAGACTGTTATCTTCACAATGCGCAACGATTGTTTTGCCAAGCGCTTTAGCTTTTATCATCGCTTCACGCATCATTTCTCTCGACTGAACACCCTTGCCGTCATCCGAAAAAGCAAAAGCGTGAGAAAGTTCGCTAAACGGTACTAATTCTTCGCCCTTTTGACCTTTAGTTATAGCGCAGTAGGGATAAACATTTATAACCGCATCTTTTTCAATAATATCGGTTTGAGCTTTTAAATTCTCAGCACTGTCAGGTACGGGGTTGAGGTTTGGCATTGAGCAAACATCGGTATAACCGCCCCTCGCGCACGCCAAAGTCCCGCTTTTAATTGTTTCTTTATATGAAAAACCCGGCTCTCTTAAATGAACGTGAACGTCACAAAAAGCCGGAAAAATAAATAAATTATTCAAATTAGAAACAGTAATACCAAGGTCAGTAGAAAAATCTTTACAAACAAAATTTCCATTTTCATAAACTTTCGCATTTTTGAATATGGTTTTCATTGATTTGACCTCACTTTCAAAAAAACACCCTGCCGTTCGGCAAGGTGGTATACGCATAACAAACAGCATAACCCCTTGGGGCTACTTTGCTTTTTACATATTGCAATCTTGCCGGCGTCACAGCACCGCGTTTAAAGATTTATTTACTTTTCATATTTTACCACGATATATATATAATGTCAAGAAAATTGAACTTAATTTTAAAAATAAATGGTTTGTAAATTTAAGTAAAATATGCTATAATTAGTACGATTATATTTAAAGGAGAAATGTAAGTGTCATTTCCGCTAGATAAAATAAGAAATTTCTGTATTGTGGCGCATATCGACCACGGTAAATCCACCTTGGCTGACCGTTTACTTGAGCATACCCAATCGGTAGCGCAAAGAGATATGGAAGAACAAATACTTGACAGTATGGATTTAGAAAGGGAGCGCGGTATTACCATTAAGGCGCACGCGGTTACCCTTTATTACAATGCTAAAGACGGCAATCAATATGAATTAAATTTGATTGATACCCCCGGTCACGTTGACTTTAACTACGAAGTTTCACGTTCACTTGCCGCTTGCGAGGGCGCGGTGCTTATTGTTGACGCTTCGCAAGGTATAGAAGCGCAAACTCTTGCTAATACTTATTTAGCAGTTGACCACGGTCTTGAAATTTTACCTGTAATTAATAAAATAGATTTGCCCTCTGCCGAACCTGAAAGAGTTAAGGCAGAAATTGAAGATGTTATTGGTATTCCTGCCGATAATGCACCTTTAATTTCGGCAAAAACAGGTATCAATATTGAAGAGGTTTTAGAAAAAATTGTTACCGAAATCCCTGCCCCTACGGGTGACGCCAACGCGCCGCTTTCGGCATTGATTTTCGACTCTTATTATGATCCATACAAAGGTGTTATCGTTTATTTCCGCGTTATGAGCGGTAAAATAAAAGCAGGCGATGCTATTAAAATGATGGCGACGGGCGCTACCTTTGATATTGTTGAACTTGGCAGAAAACGCGCAACCTCTATGGAACCTTGTGATGTTTTAGAGGTGGGCGAGGTTGGTTATTTGGCAGCTTCCATTAAAACCGTAAGTGAAGCTCGCGTTGGTGACACTATTACTTTAGCCGAAGACCCAACACCCCAAGCTCTTGCAGGCTACCGTAAAGTAAATCCCGTTGTATTCTGCGGTATTTATCCTGCTGACGGCGCAAAATACCCCGACCTTCGCGACGCGCTCGACAAATTGCAGTTAAACGATGCTTCACTTCTTTTCGAGCCTGAAAGTTCTAACGCTTTGGGATTTGGTTTCCGTTGCGGATTTTTAGGACTTCTCCATATGGAAATTATTCAGGAAAGACTTGAACGCGAATATAATTTAGACCTTGTAACCACCGCGCCAAGCGTTGAATACAAGTTTGTTTTAACAACCGGCGAAACTATTACGGTTGATAATCCTACCAACTACCCCGACCCCGCAATTATTGCCGAGGCACTCGAGCCTGTTGCAGATGTGCATATATATTCACCGAGTGATTATGTTGGCACAATTATGCAGCTTTGCGAGGAAAGACGCGGTGTTTATACCGATATGAAATATATGGGTGACCGTGTTGATATTCACTATATTTTACCTATGGGCGAAATTGTTTACGACTTTTTTGATGCACTAAAATCTCGCACAAAAGGTTATGCAAGCTATGATTACGAAATGAAGGGCTACGAAAAATCCAAGCTTGTTAAACTTGATGTTTTACTTGCAGGCGACATGGTAGACGCGCTTTCATTTATTGTTCATACCGATAATTCTTACGCTAGAGCTCGTAAAATTGCCGAAAAATTAAAGGAATTTATCCCACGACAGTTATTCGAGGTACCTGTTCAGGTTGCAGTTTCGGGCAAGGTTATTGCGCGCGAAACCGTTAAAGCAATGCGTAAAGACGTACTTGCAAAGTGCTACGGCGGTGACATTACCCGTAAGAAAAAGCTACTTGAAAAGCAAAAAGAAGGTAAAAAGAGAATGCGCCGCTTAGGTAGTGTTGAAGTACCGCAAGAAGCATTTATGGCAGTTTTAAAATTAGACGAATAGGTGATTTTATGACTAAACGACAAAAAGCGATTTTAAAAAGAAATTTATTTCTTGGCTTTTGTGCGCTTGTTTTAATATTATTTGTATGCCTTGTTGTGTTTATAATTTCGGCTTTAACCAAGGATAAGGTTGATACAAATATCTCGGAAAATTCGAGCGTTACCTCCTCGCAAGAAAGTGAAGTAACCGTAACTTCAAGCGAAAACACTTCAAGCGAGCAGATATCCTCTGCTCCGCAGATGGTTGAAATTAACGGAGTTACGCTTGACGCGAGTTACAGCAATCTATTACTTGTAAACGGCAAAAATCCGTTGCCTGAGGATTACGATTACGAAGGTAACCTTACCACCATTCCTCAAAAATATATAAAGGGTTCGTTAACGCAAATTGATAAGGACATTTGGCCCTATTTACAAGCAATGCTTGATGCGGCAAGAAGCGAAAACATTGATATTGGTGTTTGGTCTCCCTACCGTTCTTATACGACACAAAAAATGCTTTTTGAAAGGCAAGTAACCAAGCAAAAGAACAACGGTGTCCCTGCCGACCAAGCCGAAGACAAGGCGGCAACCATTGTTGCACGACCGGGTACAAGCGAGCATAACACAGGCTTGGCACTTGATATTAACTGTGCAAACCATTCGTTTGAAAACACCGCGGCTTACAAATGGCTTAAGGAAAACGCCGAAAACTACGGCTTTATAATGCGCTATTCTGCGGACAAGCAGGATAAAACAGGTGTTATTCACGAATCTTGGCATTGGCGCTTTGTTGGTATTAACGCCGCAAAGGAAATCAACCGCCTCGGTATGTGCTTAGAAGAATATGTAGAATATAAATCATAAAAAAGAAAACCAAGTAAAATTAACTTTTACTTGGTTTTCTTTTTTATAACTTGGTCATAAACAATCTTTTATCTCGTCTATATCGTAAAATTTACCTTGGTATCGGTTATGAAGGTTTTTCTCATCACTTTGATTTACTGCGAAAATTTTATTTTCCGTATAAAGAATTGCAATTTTTATATTTTTATTTACGCTTTCGGTAAAATACTTTTTTGCCTTTTTGTAAAGCGGGTCTTTATGCTTTAAAACCTCCGGAATTTGTACCGATGAGGAACAGCAAAGTAAATCGCAAAGGATTTTTTCGCGCAATTTTTCGCTGTTGCACTTATCACAAAAGAAATTATAAAGCTTTTCGGCATAGTCGCAAAGTTTCATTTTGCTTCCGTTGACCGCATTTCCGAAATCGCAGAAAACATCAAACGGCGAAATACCGACTTGCTCGGTTAAAAATTCAAGCGTTAGTAAAAATCTGCCGCTATTATAAAGTCTGTCAAGCGCATCCTCACAATTTTTAAGCATTTTTATTTCCGCTTGTGAAAGACACGGGGTTGATATTACCTCATACGGCGGTTCTTCGTTAAATATACACGGATATTTTTCGCTATTTTCGCGCATTTCAGCCCCGTAAAGAAGCTTTAAAAAGCCCATTTGAAGCATATGCGCTTTAAGTGAATAGCCTATATTAAAGCTGTTTTTAAAGCTTTCAAGGTCCTCCCCCGTAAGCCCTGCAATAAGGTCTATATGAATATGCATATTATTAAAGCTTATAAGTTTTTTAATGTTTTCTATAAGCTTTGCAGTATTGGCTTTTCGGTTGATCGTTTTCAAAACCGTTTCATTAAAAGACTGCATACCTATTTCGAGTTGTACTGCACCATACGGCATAGAAGACAAAATCTCAAGTGTGCTTTCCTTTAAAATATCCCCCGCAATTTCGAAATGAAAGCATACATTTTTAGGGATGGTTTTGCCGTGATTTTCTTTGATAAACAAAAGGATTTCATTTGCGCGGTCGGTATTTGCATTAAATGTTCTGTCAACAAATTTTACCGTCTGTGTACCGCTGTTTGCAAGCTTTAATATATCCTCTTTAACTCGTTCCAAATCAAAAAAACGAAGCGGCGAGCATCTGCCCGAAAGACAAAACGCACAACGGTAAGGACAGCCACGCGCGGTTTCAATATAAGCAATTCTACCGTTCAAGCTTTCAAAAAATTCGTCACTAAACGGCGATGGCGGAGTATCGGTATATTCCTTTTCGGGAACGGTTATAATTTCGCCGTTTTGCCTATATGTAAGCCCTGAAACAAGAGATAATTCCCCGTTTATATTATCGAGAAAATCGGGAAAGGTCCATTCACCCTCGCCTGAAATGACGAAATCAATAAACTCGTATCTTTGCAGTACATCCTTAGCGCGATATGCTACCTCGGGGCCGCCCAAAACAATTTTGCAGCCGCAGTTTTGCCTAATCAAACGCGCAACTTCCAAGGTTTTCGTAATATTCCATATATAACACGAAAAGGCTACAACATCGGGCTTTTCATTTATAATTTCGTTTGCAAAGCTTTCCGAATTGCCGTTAATTGTGCTTTCATAAACTGATATATCGTATGTTTTTTTAGAAAACTCGCACACACCCGCCACCAAACACCAAGGCGATAACGAAGCGTGTACAAATTTTGAATTAAGACAAGCAACAATAACCTTCATACTTTTCCTACCAATTTTAAAATTTTATAAAAAAGACAGCCCGTAGGCTGTCTTTAATTTTTAGTTATCTCTTTTCTTAAAGCCTCTGCGGTTGTTATCGCGGCGGGGCTTACGCTCGGTTTGTTCGTCAGCGTCATCCTCAACAACTGCGCCGTTGATTTCAACTAACGCATCACGACGAGAAAGGTTAATTCTGCCTTGATCGTCAATCTCGGTAACCTTAACGATAACCTGATCGCCAACAGCAACAACATCTTCAACCTTTTCTACACGCTTAACATCAAGCTTAGAAATGTGAACAAGGCCTTCCTTACCGGGTGCAATTTCAACAAATGCGCCGAAAGTCATAAGTCTTGTTACCTTACCACTGTAAACAGCGCCGATTTCGGGGTCGTTAGCAATAAGTTCAACAATAGAGATTGCCTGCTTAGCCTTTTCAATATCAAGGCCTGAAACATATACTCTACCGTCTTCTTCAATGTTAATAGTACATTCGCACTGTTCTTGGATAGACTGAATAACCTTACCCTGCTTGCCGATAACATCGCCGATTTTTTCGGGGTTGATTGCGGTTGTAAGCATTTTAGGTGCATACTTAGAAAGTTCTGCACGGGGTTCGGGAATGCACTTAAGCATTACATCGTCAAGAATGTGCTTTCTTGCTTTATTTGTTTTTGCAAATGCTTCTTTAATGATAGCAGGAGTAAGACCGTGAACCTTTAAGTCCATTTGGATAGCGGTAATACCCTTATGAGTACCTGCTACCTTAAAGTCCATATCGCCGTAGAAGTCTTCAAGACCTTGAATGTCAACCATAGTCATAAAGTCGCCGTAAACGCCTTCATCACCTGTGATAAGACCGCAAGAAATACCTGCAACGGGAGCCTTAAGCGGAACACCTGCAGCCATAAGAGCCAAGGTCGAACCACAGATAGAGCCCTGTGAAGTAGAACCGTTAGAAGAAAGAACCTCACTTACTACACGAATAGCGTAAGGGAATTCTTCAACAGACGGAATTACAGGAACCAATGCCTTTTCAGCTAATGCGCCGTGACCGATTTCACGTCTACCCGGACCACGAGACGGCTTTGTTTCACCAACTGAATAGGATGGGAAATTGTAGTGGTGGATATATCTCTTAGAAACTTCTTCATCAAGTCCGTCAAGCTTTTGAGCTTCAGAAACAGGAGCCAAAGTAGCGATTGAAAGAACCTGAGTTTGTCCACGGGTGAACATACCTGAACCGTGAACTCTTGGGAGTAAGTCAACCTTAGCGTCAAGCGGACGGATTTCGTCGATACCACGACCGTCAACACGCTTCTTTTCGTCCTTAAGCCAGCTTCTTACAACGTGCTTTTGGATAAGGTAAAGAATTTCGTCAATCTTGCCTTCTTGGCCTTCAAACTGAGCATCATACTTTTCGTGTAAAGCGTTGCTGATAGGAAGTAATGCAGCGTCACGAACGAGCTTATCGTCAGTATCAAGTGCTTTCTTAACATCTTCAATGCAAAATGCTTCCATTTCTGCGAAGATAACAGGATCGGGATCGTTAGATTGGAATTCAAACTTAGGTTTGCCGATTTCTGCAACAATGCCGTTAATAAACTTAACAACTTCCTTGTTAACTTCGTGACCTGCCATGATGCAGTCAAACATCAAGTCGTCAGGAATTTCGTTACCGCCTGCTTCAATCATAGCAACCAAATCTTCAGTAGAAGAAACGGTTAATGTAAGGTCGGTTTTTGCTCTTTGTTCTAAGTTAGGGTTGATAACGATTTCACCGTCAACAAGACCAACATTTACACTTGAAATAGGACCTGCCCAAGGAATGTCCGAAATAGCGATAGCGGTTGATACACCGATTGCTGCTGCAACTTCAGGTGAGCAGTCAGGGTCAACCGACATAACAGTTGCAACAACCGAGCAATCGTTACGCATATCCTTAGGGAACAAAGGACGGATTGGACGGTCAATACAACGAGAGGATAAAACAGCCTTATCGGTTGCTTTACCTTCACGACGGGTGAAAGAGCCGGGGAAACGGCCCACTGAATACATTTTTTCTTCATAGTCAACAGAAAGTGGGAAGAAATCCACACCTTCGCGGGGTTTAGCCGAAGCAGTAACGGTACAAAGTACGCTTGTTTCGCCGTAGGTAGCCATAACAGCTGCGTTAGCAAGACCTGCCATCATACCTGTTTCAAGCTTTAAGGGTCTGCCGGCTAAGGTAGTTTCATAAACCTTGTAGTTTTCAAACATTTTTTTAATCTCCTTTAATTTTATTTTTGAGATTCTCGGTTAGCAATAAATCGAATACACACCATTAAATCGCTTTATACTCGATTTACCGCTAAATCACGAAAATCTCTTTTTAGTTTTAAAAATGGCAATAAGGCAGACCGCCATTTTTGCAGCCTGCCTTTTGTGAACAAATTACTTACGAAGACCTAAGCGCTTAACGATTGAACGGTATCTTTCAATATCATTCTTCATAAGGTAAGCTAAGAGGTTTCTTCTGTGACCAACCATCTTAAGAAGACCACGGTAAGAATGCTTATCCTTCGGATGAGTCTTAAGGTGTGCGTTGAGTTCGTTGATTCTTGTAGTAAGAAGAGCAATTTGAACTTCAGGCGAACCTGTGTCACCTTCGTGAACAGCATATTCAGTCATAATCTGTTGCTTTAATTCCTTAGTCATTTCTTTCACTCCTTTTAATAATTCATTCCGTAAACCAAGCAATAGGTCGTGAGTGTTCCCATTCGGGCAGACACCTAAAGCATAGTATACGGTTGCCGTAAAATTATATCACACTAATAACAAAAAGTAAAGCATTTTTTTAATAACTTGAAAAATAGTTTAAAATATAGTATAATCTTGTCGAGGTGAATACAATGCCCCTTAAAGAAAAACTACTTTCGGTTTTTATGTTTATAAAAGGCGAGGGCAAACTTTGGTGGTTAAATCTTAACAAAGAATACCCCAAGGTAATTATGCTTGATGTTATAATTTCTTTGCTTCCCGCTTGTATTTTTGGCTGCATACTTTTTGGTATTAAGGCGCTTTTAATTCTACTAACTTCTTGCGCTTGCGCGGTTTTAACCGAATTTCTTTGGAACCTAATTTCAAAAAAACCACAAACTATAGGTAACCTTTCAGCGTTGGTTACAGGCTTGCTTTTTGGTATGTGTATGCCTGACAGTATACCTTTGTGGATAGTAGCAATAGGCAGTGTTTTTGCAATTGCTGTTGTAAAGCAGCTTTTGGGCGGACTTGGATATAATCTTACAAACCCCGCCGTCACAAGCGTTATTTTACTTAAATTTTGTTTTTCAAAAGCAATGACCGCCTACCATCTACCTTTCTACCACACAGTAGAAAAAACTGCAGACTATTCTTTTTCGGACTTACTTTTCGGTATGCATTCGGGAGCTATAGGCGAAACCTGCTCCTTTTTACTTATTATCGGCGGCAGCTACTTAATTATAAGAAAAATTATTTCCCCTATTGTTCCGCTTACATTTATAGGAAGCGTAGCATTTTTAAGTATTTTATTCTCACAGCATATTTTATATGACCTTTTTGGCGGCGCATTAATTCTTGGCGCATTCTTTATGGCTAACGATTATACCACCTCCCCTACAACAAAATCGGGTAAGGTTGTTTTCGGTCTTGGCTGCGGAATCTTTTCCTTTATAATACATATTATTTTCAAAGGCTATGACGGTGTTTTATTTGCAATTCTTATTATGAATATATTGTTAGCGGTATATAACCGCTTAGGAATTGGAAAATATAAAGAGCAAGGAATTGAAAAAATCATAAAGCTATCCCGGCAATTAAAGCCTTTAAGTATTAAAGTTTGGGAGAATATTAAATCGCTTTTTAAAAAGGTTTTAGAAAAAATTAAAAAATAAATATTAAAGGGAGGCTTTCGCCTCCCCTTTTTAATTCTTTAACGACTGCTCCATTATTGCGTGAATCTTATCACCAAGCTCTGCGGTTGTTAAATCCATAAATTCATTTGGATAAATAACATCTGCTATGCAAAAATCAACCTCGCTTTTTTTACGGAACATTCTTTTAGGTATTGCGCGCGTACCGTTCACAGTACAAACAACAATCGGCACCTGAGCCTTATAAGCAATTTTAAATGCGCCGTTTCTGAAGGGCAACAAAAGCTCCTCAGTTCTGTTTGTATACCCCTCAGGAAAAAGGCCCATAGACGCCTTATCTTCCTTTAGAATTTTAATTGCATTTATAATTGTTTTTGCAGCCTCGCGGTTATTTTCCCTATCGATAGGCAAACTGTAAAGTTTATGCATAACATCGCCTATTAAAAACATTTTTTCGAAAATTTCCTTTTTGCCTATAAATCCAAGCTCGAAATCCTCGAATACCTTTAACATTATAATAGGGTCGAACTCGTGCTTGTGATTACAAACAAAAAGCATTCGTCTGTCTTTTGGCAATTCATCAATATCCATACCGCGTACATTTATTTCTACCCTTGCAAGTTTCAAAACAAGCGGAATGGTAATTTTAGCTAAGAAACGGTAATATTTAGCGCACTTACCGGGAGGATTTTTTTGACCGCCGATTAAAAACGAGAACACAAAAACAATAGCGTGCAAAAGCAAAAAACAAATAAAAAACGCAACTAATAATACCGGTACTAACCACCAAGAATAGCTTTCACCTAAAATTCCAAAAAAGTTATTTAAAATTGGTATTAGCAAAGCACTTAATACTAAATAAAAGTAAAACATATATTCCCTCAATTTTGTTTTCTAACAATACCGTATTCATCGTAAAAATTAAAATACGGACAATTAAATGTTTGACTTGTTAAAAAACGGTGCATTTCATCCTCGTCTAAATTGACCTCGCAATAATATTCATCAGTTTGGTCGTCATAAACATAGTTGGCGCAATTTTCACAATTATTCTTCATTTCCGCCCTCTTCGATAGATGAACTATTTTCAGAAGTTGTAGGTGTGTTTTCTGAGGAGGTTGTATTTTCCGACGAGGTTTCCTTCTCTGAAGAAGTGGTTTCTTCGGAAGAAGTTGGCAACGAACTTTCGTCCAAAGATGTATCTTCATTTTCCTCGTCTTCGGGCAAATTCTCATCCTTAGAAGAATTACCTGTTTCATCTTTAGACGAGGTTACGATAGACGATATATTAGAAGATGTTGTACTCGATGAACTACTTGAAGAACCGCTCGGCTTACTTGAAGAACTACTTGACGAGCTACCCTTACCAACCGAATACCAATCGTTCTTTTCAACACCGTTTTGTTCCATATAATCTTCAGGAGTTATATCTTCATAGAAAAATGCGTGTAAAACCTTTGAAGTGTATTCCAAATCGTAATAAACGCAAGAGCCTACACCCTTTATATTAGGTGTTGACATTTGATACTCCTCAAGCGGCACTCTGCTTTGCTCAAATGTTGGAGATTTTAAAAGAACACTTGTTGCAAGGTCTAAAATTTCCGAATAAGAAAGCGAGGTTTCACTGCAAGGAATTAAAGCTTTCACAAGCTTCATATAACTAGACTTATTAAGGGTTAACGCTTTATTGAAAAGCTGTTCCATAACATAACGCTGACGGTCGGTTCTTCCATGGTCGTTGTTAGTTCCCCAAATATTTGCGGTTTTTCTGATTCTTGAATATGCCACAGCCTGAACACCGTTTAGATGGTGTACACCAGGGGTTTTGATATAGTATTTTTCAGGATCAAGTCCGAGTCTGTTGCACATATCAAAAATCATACCGTTAAACAGGTAACCGCTGGAAGAAACCGGCACAACCTCTTTTTTAGTAAGCTCAGCCTCTATTCCGCCTACCGCGTCTATAATATCCATCATACCCTCAAAGTTAACGGTAGCGTACTCTGAAATATCAAGCCCGAAATTTTCATTTATAGTTTTAATTGCAAGCTCGGGTCCACCCGAAGCATAGGCACTATTTATTTTATTATAGGTAGTCTTACCCTTTTTATTGATTTTAACAAGCGAGTCGCGCATAATAGAAACTATCTTAACCGTTTTGTTTTCGGTATTAAGACTTAAAACCATTATACTGTCGGAATTACCTTTAAAATTCTGCGCACGCGAATCTATACCAAAAAGCGCAATGTTTACTATTTTTTCGTCTATTACATCCGAAAATCCTAAGTTTTCAGGCTTATTGGTAATACTGTTATAGTTATAATTAAAATAACTTGCAACAAAAATTATCCCCGCAAGTAACACCGCAATAAACGATGAAAGCGAAATCACTGCTGCCTTTTGTACTTTGCTCGATTTTTGCCACCACTTAGAAATCGCGCCTATAACTCCGCGTTTTTTCTTTTTATAATGACGGCTTTTATAATTACTACTCATAGAAGCCAAATCTACATACTCATCCTTTTTAAAATGTGAATCTGAAATTATATCTTCAAAATCTTTTTTATTATCCATACTTATCACCCATTTAAAAGGCTTTTGTAAATATCGCCTTTTTTATGTCCTGTAATATTAGCTGCTTCCTTTGCTGCCGCAGAGGTTGATTGACCCTCGTCTATTAATCGGCTTGCAATTTTCAGCGCATCCTCTAAGCTATAAACGGTTTGCTCTTCCCGAGCGCCGTTTACAATAAGTACAAATTCGCCGCGCGGCGCATTTTCGGTATAATGCTCTACCGCTTCGGCTAAAGTGGTATGAAAAACTGTTTCGTGAAGCTTTGTAAGCTCACGCACAATTGCGATTTTTCTATTGCCAAAGGTGTTTAGCATATCATTAAGGGTTGCCACCAACTTATGAGGCGCTTCGTAAAAAATCATTGTACGCTTTTCGGTTTTAAGCGAATTTAAATGCTCGCGTCTACCGATTTTGTTCATTGTTAAAAAGCCTTCAAAACAAAATCTTCCGCTCGGCATTCCCGAAATTGCAAGGGCGGTAATAAGAGCGCTCGGTCCCGGAACAGATTCAACCGCTATACCGTTTTCATAAGCGGCTTTTACTAAATCTTCGCCGGGGTCTGATATTGCGGGCATTCCCGCGTCCGACACAAGCGCACAATTTTCGCCATTTAATAGTCTTTCAATAATAAGATTGCCTTTTGAATTTTTGTTATGCTCGTAATAAGCGAGCATTTCTTTTTTTATACCAAAATGATTAAGTAATTTTACAGTTACCCTTGTATCCTCAACCGCCAAAAAGTCGGCATTCTGAAGAGTTTCTATCGCGCGGGGCGAAAAGTCGGACAAATTGCCTATTGGCGTTCCTACAATATAAAGTTTTCCGCTCAATCCAAATATGCCTCCTTATACACACCGTAAATTTCTATCATTTCTTTTGAAAAGCTTCCGTTTTCTTCAACATAAAGGGTAGGCTCAATTCTAAGACCTGTTTTTCCGCAACGTCTACCCTCTAAAAGCACAAGCCAAGGCTCCTCGCCCTTTCTTTGACAAACAAGGCGAAGTCTTTTAGGCTCTACTTTATACTCGCTCATAAGCGCCATTAGCTCTGCAAGTCTTTCGGGGCGATGACACATACAAAATCTGCCCGAGGTCTGCAAAAGCTTTGCGCCAACGGCTATAATATCACGCAAGGTGCACGCCACCTCGTGACGCGCAACCTCTATAACACTATCAGGATTTTTTAGTCCCGCATTCGGCGCTTTATAAGGCGGATTGCAGGTAACCAAGGTGTGACAGCCAAAATCCACCTTACCCTTTAAGTCCTTTAAATCACTATTAACAACAGTGAAATTTTCAAGTTGGAGTTCGGTTTTGGTTTTTTCCGCCAAATCGGTAGCCTCTTTGCTTATATCAACACCAATTGCGCTTTTAAGCGGCTTGTCCCTTAAAGAGAGAAGCGGTATAATGCCACAACCTGTACCCAAATCCACCATTTTATCCTTTGCGGTGACGTGGGCAAAGTTGTTAAGCAGCACCGCATCGGTACCAAAGTTGTGATGACCGCTTACATAGACATAAAAGCCATTACCTAATGGCTCTTTTTTAATTAGCTTCTGCTCCATTTTACGCCTTGTGGGGTGTCTTCAAGAACAATACCCATTTCTTTTAATTGGTCGCGAATAGCGTCAGCAGTTTTAAAGTCTTTATTCTTACGCGCTTCGGTTCTCTTTGCGATGAGTTCCTCTATTTCGCTATCTAAAACTTCAGTTTTTCTGTTATAAACAATACCTAAAACGCCTGTTAATTGGTCAAACATATCGGCACACGCTTCAAGTGTTGCTTTACCTGCGCCGTTTGCAATTACGGTATTAATTTCGCGTACAAGTGTAAAGATTGCAGCCAAAGCATCAGCTGTATTGAGGTCATCCTCCATTGCAGTTATAAAATCGTTTTTAGCAGTTTCTATAAATGCAGGGATTTCGCCGCCGTCATTAGCATTACCGAGCGCAAAATCAATATTATTACGGCAGGTGTAAAGTCTTTCAAGTGAATTTTTAGACTGCTCAATAATATCAACAGAATAGTTTATAGGGCTTCTGTACTGTGAAGAAATAAGGAAATAACGAATAGGCTCGTAACCGAATTTATCCGCAACATCGCGTACAGTAAAGAAGTTATTTAAGGATTTAGACATTTTATGATTGTCAACATTAATAAAGCCGTTGTGCATCCAATAATGCGCAAATTCACAACCGTTTGCTGCTTCACTTTGAGCAATTTCGTTTTCGTGGTGTGGGAAGGTAAGGTCAAGACCGCCGCAATGAATGTCGATAGTTTTACCTAAATATCTTCCTGCCATAGCGGAACATTCAATATGCCAACCGGGTCTGCCTTGACCCCAAGGGGATTCCCAGAACGGTTCGCCCGGCTTTGCACCTTTCCAAAGGCAGAAATCCATTGGGTCTTCCTTAATATCACCTGTTTCAATACGAGCGCCTGCTTCAAGGTCATCAAGCGGTTGATGAGAAAGCTTGCCGTATTCCTTAAACTTTTTAGCGCGGTAGTAAACGTCACCGTTTGCTTCGTAAGCGTAACCCTTTTCAATAAGGGTTGAGATTATAGCCTGAATTTCGGCAATATTATCGGTTGCTCTTGGATGAACGGTTGCTTCGCGCACGTTAAGACCCTTAGCATCGGTCCAGAATTCACCAATATATCTTTCGGCAACCTCGGGTACGGTTATACCCTCATCGTTAGCCTTGTTAATAAGTTTATCGTCGATATCGGTAAAGTTTTGAACAAAGTTTACCTTGTAACCACGCCATTCAAAATAACGGCGCAAAACATCAAACACGCAAAGTGGACGCGCGTTACCAATATGGATATAGTTATAAACGGTAGGGCCGCAAGCGTAGATTTTAACTTCGCCTTCGTTTATTGGTTTAAATTCGTCTTTCTGACGGGTAAGTGTATTAAAAATTTTCATTATTTTTCTCCTTTCGAGATAATACCCTCAAGCTCTGAAATGCGTTCTTCCAAAGCATCCATTTTCTGCTTTACGGGGTCGGGTATATGAATTTGGTCGAGTGCTACACGCTTGCCGTCTTGCTTTACAACACGGGCAGGCACGCCAACAACAGTAGAATTAGGCGGTACTTCTGAAAGCACAACCGCACCTGCGGCAACACGCGAATTATCGCCAATTTTAAACGGTCCTAAAACCTTAGCGCCTGCCGAAATCATAACATTATTACCAATGGTTGGGTGGCGTTTGCCAACGTCCTTACCCGTACCACCCAAGGTAACACCTTGGTAAATAAGCACATCGTCACCGATTTCGGTGGTTTCACCTATTACAATTCCTGTACCGTGGTCAATAACCAACCGTCTGCCAATAGTAGCGCCGGGATGTATTTCAATACCGGTTTTTCTTGCCGCCTTTTGCGATACATAGCGCGCTAAAAAAGGCATACCGTGGGTAAAGTAAAAATGCGCGCGACGGTGCATTCTTATAGCCTTAAAACCGGGGTACAGAAAATAAATTTCCAAATCACTTTTGGCAGCAGGGTCTCTGTCCCTGAATGCCTTAATATCTTCTTTTAATCTTTTAAGCATTTTATTCCTCTATTTAGAAGTGTTTATATAATCCTTTGCGTCCCAAAGGTAAATAATACCCGAAACAGCGCAAAGCACGGTAGAAATCCAGAAAAGAACAAGAATTACAATATCTGCTACAGGTTCAATTGCGGTAAGCGAGAAATCCTTAATAAGAGTGTAAGCGAACAAGGCTAAAATTATGCCTGCCATCTGGCTAACAGTCTTAAGCTTACCCCAAATGTTTGCAGCAATAACCTTTCCACCGCTTGAAACTACAACAAGTCTTATACTTGATACCATAAACTCTCTGAAAAGAACAACAAAGGTTATAGCGGTCATTTGCCAACAGTAGTTATACTTATCCGCAAACATACATATAAAGCCAAGATAAGCAGAGGTTGTAAGCATTTTATCTGCAAGAGGGTCTAAAAACTTGCCAAAATCGGTAACGAGATTATACTTTCTTGCCATTTTACCGTCTATCATATCTGTAAGTGAAGCGCCTATAAAAAGTATAAGCGAAACAAGATAGTGATAAGGGAAATTAATAAGCATTGTTGCCATAAAAATAGGGGTTGCAATCATTCTTCCAACAGTTAATTTATTTGGTGTATTCATTCTTCTTCTCCTAACAAATCGTAATCTAAGCAATCGTTTATTCTAACCTTTACAAAATCGCCGATTTTAAGCGGTTTTTTTGCCATAAAGAAAATTTTACCGTCTACCTCGGGCGCATCGTAAACCGTTCTTCCGAAATAGCATTTTATATAATCGTCCCAACCTTCAATAATAACTTCGGTCACTGTTCCGATTTTTTCTTCGTTTTTCTCTGCCGCAATGGTCATTTGCATATCCATTATGTTTTCCATACGGTCAGTTTTGGTTTGGTCGTCTACTTGGTTTTCGAACTCAGCCGCCATAGTACCCTCTTCCGCAGAATAGGTAAAGCAACCAAGACGGTCAAAACGGGTTTGCTTTACAAATTCGGCAAGCTCTGCGAACTGTTCCTCGGTTTCACCGGGGAAGCCTGTAATTAAAGTAGTTCTAAGGGTAATATTAGGTATTTTTGCTCTTATTTTTTCTATCAAAGCGGTTAAAAACTTTAAATCTCCCTTGCGGTTCATCTTCTTTAGGATTTCACCGTTTACATGCTGAATAGGCATATCTAAATATTTTAAAAGCTTATCCTCACTTGCAATAACTTCGAGCAATTCGTCGGTAATTTTTTCGGGATAAGTATAAAGGGTTCTTATCCAATGAAGCTCCTCTATTTTACAAAGCTCTTTAAGTAATTCGGGAAGCATAGATTTTCCGTAAATATCGGTTCCGTAGGCGGTAGTGTCCTGCGCTACAACGATTAACTCTTTTACGCCGTTTTGCGCTAAATGCTTAGCTTCCGCTACGCAATCTTCAATATTTCGGCTTCTCATTCTTCCGCGAATTTTAGGAATAGCACAGTAGGTACAACAGTTATCGCATCCGTCCGCAACCTTTAAATAGGTAGTAAAGGGATAACCGCCCAAAATTCTTTTTCCGTTTAAATCAAGGTCCTCTTTTGCTCCGTAATAGTTTTGCTTTTTGCCCTCAATTGCATTTTTAACAATTTCGGCAATATTACCGTTAGAGCCTATGCCAACGCAAACATCAACCTCAGGGATTTCTGCGGTTACATCGTCCTTATATCTTTCGGCAAGGCAACCCGTAACTATTAACGCCTTGCAATTACCCTCTGATTTATAACGGGCGGCTTCTAAAATATTTTCAATTGCTTCTGCCTTAGCGTCCTCTATAAAACCGCAGGTATTAATAATAATTGCATCCGCTTGCGATTCCTCGGACGAAATTTCAAACCCTGCTTGCTTTAATGAATAAAGCATCATTTCGGCATCTACTTGATTTTTGGGGCAACCGAGCGACACCATACCAATTTTGTACATACTATTCCTCTGATTCTTCAATAAACTCATTTAATGCGGTTTTTACCGCACCGTAAGAAAAACCTTTTCGCACCAAAGCGGCATACACCTTTTGCACACCGTTTTCGGCTAACAGTTTATTTTTATATTTCTTTTCAATTACATTTTTAATTTGGCTTAACTCGTCGGTTTGCGTTTCCTCTAAAACAGACTTTGCCAAATCGTAAGGCACACCCTTTAAGAGTAGCTTTTGCAACGCTTCCCTTTTGGAAACATTGCTTTCGATTAATCGGTTAGCGTAATTTTCCGCATAGCGATTATCGTCAAGCAAACCTACCTCTTTTAATCGGGCAATAACCTTTGCGCAGGGCTTTGGTTTAAACCCTGCCCTTAAAAGTTTATCATAAAGCGCCTTTTCGGTATGGTCCATACGGTCAAGATACCAAATTGCCCTTGACTTTGCTCTACGGTAATCGGATTCGAAAATAATTTCTTCCAATCCGTCTAATTCCATACCTTTTTTAAGGCATTTTTCATTACATACGTCTTTATCAATCAAAACTTCATTTCCGTCACTCAAAAAAAGGCGCATTAAATGAAGCTTATCTTTTTTTATTTCGGTGATACACATTAATCGTCAACCGCAATGTCAATATCAATCGACTTGTGTGTACGTGCTACGGGTTCGGTTGGCATAATGTATTCGTCATCCTCTTGTACGGGAGCAGTTTTATTATTAGCCTTATCCGAAAGGATTGCCATAACCTTTTGCTCAATTTCGTTTGCAAGTTCTACGTTGTCTTCAAACAACTTTTTAACGTTATCTCTGCCTTGACCGAGTCTTGTTTCGCCGTAATAGAACCAAGCGCCCGACTTTTTGATAACGCCTGTTTCAACACCCGCGTCAACAATTTCACCTGTATGACAAATACCCTTGCCGTACATAATATCAAACTCTGCCATTTTAAAGGGTGGTGCCACCTTATTTTTAACAATCTTAGCCTTGGTATGTACACCTATAACCTCGCTACCATCCTTAATAACGTCGCCCTTGCGAACGTCAATACGAACAGAGGAATAGAATTTAAGAGCTCTACCGCCTGTTGTAACTTCGGGGTTACCGTACATAACACCAATCTTTTCGCGCAATTGGTTAATGAATATTGCCGCGCAGTTAGTTTTTGAAAGTGCGCCTGTAAGTTTACGCAAAGCTTGTGACATAAGTCTTGCGAGTTGTCCTACATGGCTGTCGCCCATTTCGCCCTCAATTTCAGCCTTAGTAACCAAAGCCGCTACCGAGTCGATAACAATTATATCAATGGCGCCCGAGCGCACAAGTGCTTCAGCAATTTCCAAAGCCTGCTCGCCCGAATCGGGTTGAGAAACCAAGAGAGAGTCAATATCTACACCGAGCTGTGAAGCATACACAGGGTCTAAAGCATGCTCAACGTCGATAAATGCTGCTGTGCCGCCTGCCTTTTGAGCTTCTGCAACACAGTGAAGCGCAACGGTAGTTTTACCCGAAGATTCGGGACCGTAAATTTCAATAATTCTGCCCTTTGGAATACCGCCTATACCGAGTGCGGCATCAAGCATAAGTGAACCTGTTTTAATATGCTCTACGCTCATAGCGGCATTTTCGCCCAAGCGCATAACAGCTCCCTTACCAAACTGCTTTTCAATATGGTCCATAGCGGTTTTAAGGGCTTTTTGTTTTTCGTCATCCTCTACCACTCTTACAGCGGTTTTACCTAATGTGTTTTTTGAAGCCATTTTAATCTTCCTTCCGTTTATTTAATTGCAGTAACTACTCTGTTAATACCGTTAAAATCCTTTGTAACGGTTATGTTTTCGAACAAGGCTTCCTTTAACAAGTTCGCAACCGCCTCGTCCTCATTTATGCCAACCTCAAAACCGAGCATTCCGCCCTTTTTTAAGGATTTTTTATAATTTTCAATAATTGCCTTGTAAAAAAGCATTCCGTCCTCTCCGCCTAAAAGTGCGGTTTCGGGTTCGAACCTTGTTTCAGGGGAAATTATAGTCATTTCGTTTGGCGGTATATACGGCGGATTGCTTACTATTAAATCGTAAATGCCGTCACTCGCGTCACCCTTTAAAACATCGCCCTTTAAAGCTTTAGCATTCTTAGCATCGTTTAATTCTATGTTTTCTAAAAGGTAAGTAAATGCGCTGTCAAACTTTTCAACCAAGGTAACCGTAGAGTGTGGATAATCCTTTGCGATACTAATACCTATACAACCGCTGCCTGCACATAAATCAAGCACCTGCGGATTTTTGGCAGTCTTTAAATATTCCACCGCTTTTTCTACTAAAATTTCAGTATCGCTTCGCGGAATTAAAACACCCTCGCCAACCTTAAAGGTATATTTATAAAAATCCCATTCACCCAATATATATTGAAGCGGATAGCGTTCTTTTCTTTTTTGAACCGCTTTTTCTATAAGAAGTTCTTTTTCCTTTTCGATTTCGCGATTATACAAGGTGAGAAATTCCGAATCGGAAATATTCAAATAACGCTTTAAAATAAGCTTTGCTTCAAAGCCGCTATCTTCTATTCCGCTCGAATTTAAGGCATCCTTTATTTTAGTGTAAATCGACTGTAATGTCATTCTTTAACTCTCGGGACATCGGGTACCTCCGACTCGCAAGCCTTAAGCGCCGCAATTGCAATTTCTATCATATCGTCTTCGGGCTCTTTTGTAGTAATTCTTTGTAGCCACATACCCGGTGCCGAAATTATACGGGTTACAATATTATCGTACTTGCCGCAAATTTTAAGCACTTCAAAACCAAGACCGCAAATTAACGGTATCATTAAAACTTTGGCAACAACCCAAAGCCAACGAATACTGTAAACATTCGGGAAAATCATTTGAACTACGGTAGAAACAATAACGCTTATAAGTATCATCAAAATCATAAACGATGTGCCGCAACGAGGGTGTAAACGGCTTTGTGTTCTTACATTTTCAACATTTAATTCCAAGCCGTTTTCGTAAGCAAAAATTGTTTTATGCTCAGCGCCGTGGTACATAAATACCCTTTTAATATCCTTCATAAAGGATACTGCGAAGACATAACCAACAAATATTGTAAGTTTTAAAAGCTGTTCTATTGCCGAACGCAAAAGTTTTGATTTAATTTCTGTGCCAAAAACATATTCAATGCCCGAAACAAAAAGTCGCGGTAAGTACATAAATAATACTAATGATAAAAGTACACCCAAAACCGTACCAATTACCATTATTATATTAAGAAGAAGGGTATTATCCTTCTTTTCTTCGTTTTTTTCTTCCTCTAAATCCGTAAAGCCTGACTTATCAGCCGAAATCATCATAGCCTTGTAGCCTTGCACCATAGATTCCACAAAGCTTATAACACCGCGAATAATGGGTAAATTTAAAATTTTATATTTTTTTCTTAAGCTTTCCTGCTCCATATAGGAAACATCAATGCTTCCGTCAGGAATTCGTACTGCCAAGGCGGTTTTTTCGGGGCTTTTCATTAAAATACCCTCAATCAAAGCCTGACCGCCAATACTTGTATATTTAGCCATCTATTTCTTGCCTTTCTTCAATGTCTGTTTGTTCTGGGATTTCCTCGGGCTCATAAAGCGGTAAAACCACCGTAGCGGTAGTACCTACATTTTCGGTACTTTCTATAAACAAAAGTCCATCATGCTGTTTAATAATTTCATCTGCAACCGCAAGTCCTATACCCGAACCGCGAACAGTTTTGTTAGCCTTATAGAATTTTTCCTTAACCCTGTCTATATCCTGCGCGGGAATACCAACGCCTGTATCAATAACACTTACTCTTACGCAGCCCTCTTCCTTTGTTATATCCACAAGCACCTGACCGCCGCTTTCGGTATACTTAACCGCATTATCAATAATGTTTATAAACACCTGCTTTAATCGGTTAGAGTCGCCCATAACGATATAGTCATCCATAGCGGGATTGAAAACAAAGTCAATTTCCTGTTTTTTCGCAAGCTCTGTATACATATCACACGATTCACTTAAAATCTGCAAAATATTAATCGGTCCCGAAACTAAAACCAATCTGCCCGTTTGCATACGCGAGAAGTCGAGCAATTCCTCTACAAGACCCGAAAGTCTGTCCGCTTCGCTTAAAACTACATCAAGACCACGTTTTACAAGCTCGGGGTCACTATCTAACGACATTTTTGCCGTTTCACCCCAACCGCGAATAGCCGTAAGCGGTGTTCTAAGCTCATGCGAAACCGAAGAAATAAAATCGTTTTTAATATTTTCGGATTGATGAAGCTCGGACGCCATATAGTTAATCGCGTCACAAAGCTCGCCTATTTCGTCATTCTTAACAACCTCAAGTCTTGCATCAAGATTACCCATAGCAATTGTTCGCGCCACGTTGCTAACATCACGAATCGGGCGCACAATGGATTTTATAAAGAACACACCCGAAAATCCGCAGAAAATTAAAATCGCCGAGCAAATAAGTATAACGAGCGCCGTTACGCCGTACATAACCTTATTTGCAGCCTCCATAGAGGTTACCCAGCGGTAAGCACCCATTGCTATTCCGTTTTTACTGTATATAACGGTTGTGGTAGCCATAATCGGCTCGCCATCCGCAGTTTTGCCCTTATATACGCTTGGTTTCCCGTTTTGCTTTGCCTTTTGATACTCTGCAAGATTGCTATCTGCATCATCGAGAAAGCCCATAGTTGAAACTATTGTCTGACCGTTGATGTCAAGCACCTGAACCTCTAATTTATCCTTAAACTTAAATTCCGATGCAATGCTTATTGCCGTATCCTTAAAGTTTTTATAGGTTGTATTGGAAAGCGCCGAAAACTCGTAAGCGTAATCGTTTGCAAGGGATTCCATACGGTCGGTATAAAGCGCATTAAAAAGAACCGAGAAAGCAGTACCTGCAACACAAATTACAACCGCAATAACAAGAAAAATATTAAAAAGCCATTTTAGTGTTATACTTTTAAACTTAATTTCTAAATGCATACTACTTCCCCCTTTCTTTCATAATATTTATCAATTACGCATTACGAATTAATTTGTATTCCACTTATAACCCATACCCCAAACCGTAACAAGTCGCTTTGGTGTAGAGGGGTTATCCTCAACCTTCATACGAAGTCTTCTAATATTAACGTCTACAATTTTTTCTTCGCCGAAATAATTGCTGCCCCAAACCTT
>JAZOTR010000044.1:0-12299 GCA_045657745.1 Acutalibacteraceae bacterium | reverse complement strand
GCAGCTTTGCCCATTTCACCGCCCAAAGCGTCAATTTCCCTTACCAAGTGACCCTTAGCAGTACCGCCAATTGACGGGTTACAGGGCATATTGCCCACCCAGTCAACGCTAATAGTAAACATTATAGCGCTACAGCCAAGTCTTGCCGCTGCTAAAGCCGCTTCAACACCCGCGTGTCCGCCACCAATAACCGCAACATCATAGCTACCTGCGGCATATCTTTTATATCCCAAAAGAATCCCTCTATTTTCCTAAAATTTTCTGTTGTCTTATATCCTCACCCAAGAATTTATTAGCATTATAATTGCCGATAAGCCTTGAGGCAACGCGCTCGGAATAACGCTCCGCGATTTCCTTCATTGTAAGATTTGTATTAATAATTGTAGGCTTTTTAGAAAGCATACGGGTATTAACCAAATTGTAAAGCGCCGCTTTTGAAAAGGCGGAAGGCATTTCCGCACCCAAATCGTCAAGCACCAATAAATCGCAGTTAATCATTGCTTCATAGCTACCCTTGTTTTCGCCTGTGAATTTTTCCTTTTCTATAAGTGAAAAAAGGTTTTCACACGGTCCGTAAATTGGGGTAAAGCCCTTTTCAATTACACCCGAAACAATAGCTAAGGTTAAGTGAGTTTTACCAAGACCCGAAGCGCCCATAAAAAGCAAATTCGGCGAAGAATTAGGATTAAAGTTTATAACATATTCCTTGCAAAGCTTTAAAATAGCAGTCATTCTGCGGTTATTATCCTTATCGGAATAATATTTTAAATCGAAATTTTCAAATTTGCAGTCATCAAGCGGCATTTCCTTTGTAAATTCGCTAAGCATAATGCTGTTTGCAAGTTTCTTTATACACTCGCAAACCTTACCGCCAACATAACCGGTATCGTTACAAATCACACAGTCGTACGAAATTTCGGGTACCTCGCATTTATTTAAAATAGCATCCTTTTCGCCCGAAATGTCTTGCGCTAATGCTTTTAGAGTTGCTATTTTTTTAGCATCCCCCGAAAGCGCGGTAATTGCTAAATTAGCGCCTATTTCAGCTAATTTATTATCAATTTCATAAAGCTTTGGATTAGTTTTGTAAGCCGCAGAAAGCAGCATTTCCCTGTTTCGTTGCTTATTTTGTAAAATATCTTTTTTAAGTTCAAAAGCTTTTTTATATGTGATTTCTTTTGTAATCATACTACTCAGTCCTTAGCGTCCAACATTTTTTCAAATAAATCAAGATCGTAAGTTGCTTTAGAATCGTCTTTCGGTTTTTGGTCGTTTTCCAAATCCTTGACGGTTTTATATCCCTTTTCGTGCCAAT
Source organism: Acutalibacteraceae bacterium (assembly GCA_045657745.1). Taxonomy (GTDB): domain Bacteria; phylum Bacillota; class Clostridia; order Oscillospirales; family Acutalibacteraceae; genus UBA737. Next base: position 10,984 of record JAZOTR010000044.1, on the reverse strand, counting down.
TTTCAATGATTTTAGCAACATACGGAATAGTAAATTTAGAGCTCGAATCAACGCAAGCCTCATAAGCTGCTTTAAGCATTTCTTTGCTTAGTTTCCATTCGTCAATCCATTTAACCGCAAGTTCGTTTTCTTTTTTGCTTGGCTTTCGGCGGTCAATTCCAAAAGCGGATTGCACAGTAGCCCAAGCCTGTTCTGCGAGCGCTAATTTTCTGAGCTCGTCATCCGCATCGGCAAGATTATCAATCCCCTTATTAAGCCAATCGGTAGCAACCGATTCAATAAAGCGGATATTAGGCTTTCCGTGAGTAACGGCGTACTGAACAATAAGCAGAATTAACGAAACATCTAAGCCTTGGTCGTCATAAAGCCAAACTAAAGTTGAAGTTTCATTAGTCTTTAAATTTCTGCCGAACTTAAGCTGAGTTTCGTTAAGCATATAGCGTATTTTAGGGTCTTCAAGCCCACGCTTTGCAACATCTTCCCTTTGCGGCTTTAAAACCTTTTTAACGGTTGTTTTTTCTTCCTTGTTTTGCTGTGGAGCTTCTTTGGGCACAAGAATTCCGGCGTCTGCCCAAAATAGCAACGCCTCTTTTACATCATAAACTGAAACATCAGTTTCAGCAGAAATCTTGTCAACACTTGGCAAATTCGCAACATTACGCATTATGTAAATAAGCACCTTTATATGCTCGCCTTTTGCCAATTTTAAATATTTATCGGCAACATCACTCGGCAAAGCAAATGTTTGCGAATAAACCGCAGGATTTATAAAATACTCCATAAAAAACCTCAACAAAACATTAGTAGTAATATTATATCAATTTATCTCTTACTTGTAAACATAAAATTTAATCATGACTACCGGCATTGCCGGGAGTATTCGTTAGACAAAAAATCCGCTGATGAAAATCAGCGGATTTCAAATTTTGGTCGAGGTGACAGGACTCGAACCTGCGGCATCTAGTTCCCAAAACTAGCGCCCTACCAACTGGGCGACACCTCGATAATTACTTAATATTTACCGAACAGAATTGATTATACATTAAAGTTGCCGTCTTGTCAATAGGTAAAAGATTAAAATTTTCAATTTATGCATTTTAATGTATATATGTGCAAAAGAATCAGTACTTATTTAAAATATTAACCCCCGATAAGTTTGGCTTATCGGGGTTCTGTTTTATTTGACTTTCAATATATTTATCTTTTCCTTTTTTAGTAAAAAAAGATATGCGCCGAAAGAAACAAGGCTATCAAAGGCATTACCCATGCCGAAAAGCAAAGCAATTCCAATTAGTGAAGGCGTCCATACACCTGTAACATACATCACAAATGCTGTGCCGTAATAGACCGTGTTGGTAACAATTGATTCAAACAGCATATAATTTGTTTTACCAAGACCATAAAATGTTGAATTGAATACATTTTGAAAAGCATAAAGCACATAAAATCCAACCAATAATAGCACAAGGTTAAATAGTTTATCAATATCGGAAAACTGTAAAACATTTGCCATAAACGGTTTCCAATGCGGAATACTTAAAAACCACAATACCGAGATAATCACAGTTATAGCAAAGTAGCCAAGACTATTTTTTCGGATATTTTGTTTATCGGACGCTGTTTCCTTTTTAATAAGTTCACCAAGTTGCAAAACAGGAAGCAACAACCAACCCCAAATGAAATTGTTTGCTACCCAATATGTTCCCTGTTCACCTAGAACATTTAACATTCGTGAAATCATTAGCATATACGCGGCATTACGAACAAGTGACTCTATTCCCGAAACACCACCTATTTTTATAAGCTCTTTTACCCACGCAAAATTCAGTTTCAAGCTAATAAAAACATTAATATTTTCATTTGCAAGTAACAGTAAAGCCGCTGCAAGTAAAACAAGGTTGACGATTATATTTGAATACCCTATTCCATTCACACCAAGTTTTAACGAAATTGGCAATGATGACACCAAAAAAGTATCACACAACAAGCTTAAAACAATTCTTGCAATGGTTAAAATATAAAGATATTTACTTTTATTTATACAAACAAGAGCCACTAACACAAACTGTGAAAGAATTAGAAATATATTAGCAATACTTTCCATGCGTATGTATGTAATAGACGCATTTAGAATTGCTTTATCAGTTGCCATAAATGATAATAACGGCTTTGCAAAGCAAAAGATAAATACAGATATTATAAAATAAATACCAAATGTTATTATAATTCCTGTTTTTATTCGGTTAGCAAACTCTTTTTTATCGCTTACCACCTTACCGATAAAATAAAAAAGCGGTAAAATTATTGCTTCGTTGATGATTTCATATATAAGATTAACCCACGATAATTGCCCTGCGATTGAAAAAGAATATTCACCCGGAAGTTGTCCCAAAAAGAACACTCTGATTGTTGTGTAGACAGTAGGACACAAACCTAAAACAATAAGAGCAAAATAGAGTTTATAATTAATATTTGATAGCGATAATCTGACCTTAGATAACATATTCTCTACCCTTTAAACTAAGATTTTTGCGCTTTTGAATTTTAAGGTTTTGTTGTATATTTGCATTTAGGAAAATTTTTGCAACCGTAAAACTTCCCATTTTTACCTTCGCGCAAAACAAGTTCCGATTTACAATAAGGACAAATTTTTTGTTTTTTTAATTCTTCTAAGCTTTCCTTATATGCAATAACCTTTTGCTTATGCTCTATCCTTGCGTCTTTTCCAACATGTTGGTTGTTTTTTATATGATCAAAAATTTCTTGCTTTTTAGTATCATCAAAAACTTCAGGCTTATTTTCTGCTATTTTATAAATTACCTCTTGCATTGTTGGCAATGAAGTGCAGATAGCTGTATCTAAATAGCCATCCGTATTTAATTCTCCACTAATCTTAAAATCTTCGCAAAACATTGCAACAATTGAAAAACACGGAACATCACCAAAATCCTTCAAAAAGATTTTCAAATATTCTACATGCTTTTTATTTTGTTTTATAGGACTATAAATTTCATATTTTTTACCGTGACTGTAATAATACCATTTTGATTTTTTTGCATCACCGTAAATTTTGGCTTCAGAAAACGATTTTACCTCCACAACATATATACCCTTATTTCCTATCAAAACTAAATCAATTTGTGAGGTATATCCATCCGCGCCATCTATTAAAACATCATGCAAGACAAGTGCGCCTGGTAAAGTTTTAGCAAAAATTTTCGCTAACCATTCACCAAAGCTACCCGTAATTTCATTAAGTGTTGGTATCTTTTTTATAAAGTCAAATAAACCCATAAGATTACCCCTAATATCTATATTTCTATTCCTCAAAGTTTAGTGGGATTTCATATTTTTCATCAATAAGTATATATGGATTTCCGTGCTTTTGGCATTGCTCTAAAAAATTCGCATTATCCTCTAACAAAGTGTCCACCGTTATATCGTCTTCAAGTCGATTTTCAATAACATTCGCAAATTCTTTTACCTTTTCAAAGGAATTTTTAATATATTTTTCGCTTAATATAAGGCAGCGGTATTTAATATTTTCAAGATACTCTTTCGAAAAATATTCACACCAATTATGCGGTATATAACAACCCTCTACAATTAAATTTTGCTTGTTTTCAATAGCGGTTTTAATCATTTCGCAAACAATAGGCCAAAGATATTCCGTTAATTTTAAATCGCTTGAAAGCGGTGTTAAATTGGTATTACCGCTACGGATAAGACCCATTTTCAAATGGTCGATTGAAAGATATGGGTAATTATATTTTTCAAGTATCTTTTGAGCTAAAGCTGTTTTACCCGAATGAGAAGCGCCTGTAATTAAAATTATCATTTTTTCACCACACGATCGGTATAATTTTGTATTTTACTTTTTGCTTGTATTCGGCATATCCTTTTAACTGCTCTGTTAAAACCTTTTCTTCGTTGCTTATTCGTACCGCAATAATTACAGGATAGCCTAAAAATACAATAAATGACACAAAAGAGCCAAGTATTAAAGGAATCATTAAAAACATTAAAATTGTTGCCATATACATTGGATGGCGCACAACCGAATATAATCCCGTATCAACCACTGTTTGATTATCTGAAACCTCGATTGTTCGCGAAAGGTAAGCATTTTCACGCATTACCTCGGCATAAATAAGATAAGAAGCAAGAAATAATATAACCGCGGTTATTACAAGCCATTTCGGTACAAATGACCAAGAAAAACGAAAATCAAGACCTGCTATAATAAAGCCTATAACAAAAATTAATCCCGAAAATGCTACTACACCCTTTTGCGTGTCTTCCTTTTCCTTGCCGTTTAGTCGTTTTTCTAAAAGCGAAGGCGCTTTAATTAAAAGGACTATACCCATAATAAAAATCGGAATAAAAAGCACCGATAAAAAAAGCCAACCGCCTTTAAATTCAAGTGTACCCGCGGGTAAAAACACAAGCAACCCCACGCAAAAAATACCGCATATAAATTTTGTTAATGCACTAACTAAAAGCTTCATATTAACTCCAAACCGCCATTGTAATTGTTCCAATAAGCATTAAAGCCAAGCCTATAATACCTTTTTTAGATAATTTTTCTTTAAAAACAAAATAGGAAAATGAAACGGCAACTAAAATACTCATTTTATCAATAGGCACAACAACGCTTACAACACCGTTTTGAATAGCGTAATAGTAGCAAAGCCACGATGCGCCTGTTGCAACACCAGAAAGCGCAATAAAGCCAAGCTCACGCTTATCAAGACTTTTAAGTAGCTTTTGTTTGCCTTTCGCGAAGACTATTATCCACGCCATAATAAGCACGATATATGTGCGAATTGAGGTTGCAAGATTGGATTCAACACCCGAAATACCAACCTTTGCCAAAATAGAGGTAAGTGCCGCAAAAACTGCCGAAAGAACTGCATAAAGCATCCATCCTTTGCCCTGCTTTTGCTCAGTTACCGATTTCTTCTCTATCATTAAAAATATTCCTATTGCCAAAAGCAATGTTCCGATAAGCTTGACTCCCAAATTCGCAGTTTCGCCAAAGCATATAATGGCAAGGAGCACGGTTAAAATTGTGCTTGATTTATCAATAGGAACGACCTTATTAACATCCCCTATTGAAAGCGCTTTAAAATAGCATATCCAAGAAGCACCTGTTGCAAGTCCCGAAAGTATTAAAAAAACAAATGATTTAACACTCAAATTATCAATAGTATCAAATGAATCAACAACCAGCACCATAACAAAGGAAAATATTAATACTACTATTGTTCTAAGAGCTGTTGCTAAATCTGAATCGGTTTTTTTAATACCGCATTTTGCAAGAATTGCAGTAAGACCCGCAAAAAAAGCCGAAAGAATTGCCATAAAAAGCCAAGTCATATCTATCCCTCACATATAATATCCGCCAAATTAAAATTAATGGCTTTTTTAAATTCATCTAAGGAAAGCTCTACTTGATAACCAATTTTACCTGCACTAAAAAGAATTGTTTCAAAATCCGCCGCAGTAAAGTGAACGGTTGTTACAAACTGTTTTTTCATACCAATAGGCGAACAACCGCCGTGAATATAGCCTGTAAGCGGCAAAAGTTCTTTAGATTTAATCATACTTATACTTTTTTCGCCTACTGCCTTTGCCGCTTTCTTTAAATCAAGTTCCTTTTCAACAGGAACTAAAAATACATAATAGCTTTTTGAAGGTGCCATTGTTACTAATGTTTTAAAAACCTTATTTGGATTTTGGTTTAAAACGGTTGCCACCTCTACCCCGCTTAAAGCATCAGTATCGGCGTAACAATAGCTATTATACGGTATTTTCTTTTGGTCTAAAATTCGCATTACATTGGTTTTTTCCGTGTTTTTCTTCATTATTTTACCTCTTAAGTAAATCATTGTTAATATACATTATAGTATATTTGAAAATTAAATACAATCATAAAAACTGTTGAGTTTTTAAAATCCAAGGTATATAATTAAATTATAAATCAATAGAAGGTGTTTTTATGCAAAAAATCAAAACCACCGTTTCATTACTAATTGCAGTTTTACTATTAGTAATAACAGTTCCGTCGGCAAACGTATCTGCCGCAGAGCTTCGTTACGGTAAGACGGTTATTTCACAAATGAATAACAAGGAAGCGTTGACTTATTTATATAACACTTTAGTAGACACTTGTAAAAATGACACACCTCAAGAAATCAAAATCAACACAGCAAAATATAAAATAACAACTGATGAATTGATTAGCCTTTATCATATTTTTCTTGCTGATTATCCTGAATATTTTTGGCTGACCGGAAGTTGCCAATATGCCAACGATAGCACAGGCAATGTATGTCTTTTAATTCCTACTTACTCTATAGAAGGCACTAGTTTAAAAAAGGCAAATAACTTATTCCAAAATAAAGTTTCTGAGCTTATTGAAGGCTTAAACGGTAAAAGCGATTATGAAAAATCCTTAATATTACATGACCGTTTAGCAGAAAATACAACATATCAAAGTACAGAAAACGACCAAAACGCTTACGGTGCTTTGGTTGAAGGCGTTGCAGTTTGCGCGGGTTATTCAAAGGCATACCAACACCTTTTACATAAGGTGGGTATTCCCGCTTGGTGCGTTATGGGCGAAAGTATAAATCCTGCTAACAATCATATGGAAGCGCACGAATGGAATTTAGTATGCTTAGACGGCAAATGGTATTATACCGATGTTACTTGGGATGACCAAGACGAGTATCTTTTCTACGCATATTTTAATATTACAACCAAGCAACTGGAAGAAAACCATACCATTACGGAATTTAGGGAATATCTCCCAACCGCAACCGCAACCGAGAACAACTATTTTTATAAAAACAATCTTGTTTATTCAAGCCTAGATATAAATAAATTAGCAAATCAATTAAAAGCGGACGATTTTAAAACCAGAATATTTGTAACAGGTGATATCCAAACCTTTATTAATAATTTAATAAACAATTTTAATTCACTTATGCAAAAAGCAGGTGTTCCTACAAATTACGGTTATACTTGTCGACCAACTGCAATAGGTGGAGAAATATACCTTGATGTGATTCTAATTGATCCTAATCATAAACATAATTTGACTGTTGTTTCTGCAAAAACTGCAACCTGTACTGAAAAAGGCAATATAGCTTACTATATATGTAACGGTTGTAGAATGATGTTCAAAGATTCTACCGCACAAAACGAAATAGTCGATATTAAAAGTATCGAAATTGCAGCGGTTCCACACACCGCTTCAGGTTGGAAATATAACAGTATAAAGCATTGGAAAATATGTACCAAATGCGGCATAGAAATTGCTAACAGTACAGACCGCCATATAGATAACGATAAAAATGATAAATGTGATACTTGTTCATATAAACCACCACAAAAACAACCGTCCGTAAATCCAAATCAAACTCCCACTGCATCTACCCAAAACGATAATACAATTAATACCTCATCACCAACCGATTCGTCTGAATCCACAACTGAAAATACTACTTCCTCACAAGAAACCACAACCGAAAAAGACACTACCTTTGAGCCCGAGGATACTCCCGTAGCCCAAGCTATACCCAAAAAGAAATTCCCAATTTTACCAATAACAGTTGGTAGCGGCTCTGTAGCTATTATAGGTGCAGGTGTTGGTATATTCTTTATTTTAAGGCGTAAATAAAATTAAAATCCCGATTCAATGAATCGGGATTTTTTATTGCCTATTATTTTTTCTTAGGTTTTTTAATTTTGTTGAGTTTAGCGTTTATAGCAAGAAGCTCTTCCTTGGTAAACTTAATATTTGCCATGCCGCCCATGAGGGTAAACAAGCGAAGCACTGTAAAGCCGCCCATCATGCTCATCATTTCAGGGCCTACCTCAAAGCCACCTGCTTTAACTTTTTTATCCTTACCTTTGCCGCCCATAAGCTTTTTCACAAGGCCCATAAATATCAATTTACCGCGGAAAGTTGCAAGAACATCGCTCATCTTATCGTTAAGTGAAAGGCGTCCCTCAGGAGCATCAATATCAAACCAGTTAAGAACTGCGCCCTCTTCCTTAAGGCGATATTCCTCATTAAAGGTATCTACCTTGCGGATATTGCCGGAATCCTTGTATTCGCCTGCAACTGCAACAAGCTCGGTTTCACCCTTATTTTCGACATCGAAATAGAAGAAATGGTCACTTGCGGTCTTCTTACCAACGCTTACGCCGTTAGCAAAAAGCTCAACCTCAGGCATATTTGAGTATACGGTAACTTTAGTTACATCCTCTACTCTGTCTACATAACGCTTACCGCAAAGGTGCACAAACTTTTCGTCAGAAAGCCAAGCCTTATAAGCATAGAAAGCATCCTTTTTATACTTACGGTCAATTGTTACAAGACCCTTATGGTTTTGTCCGTTCTCGCCGCCTTCGTTACGAGCATCTGCGCCGAAGTCGAACATATTCCAAACATGAGTAGCCCACATATATTTACGAGTAAATAACTGTTTAATAAGCTCTTCGTGATAATATGCTTGATATTCTTCTGTATAGTCGCCTTGAACAGGGTCTGAGGTGTGCCAATTAAGCGCTTCACAGCCGTATTCACTACAACCAATCGGAATATTCGGATGCATTTGATGGAACTTATCGAACCAAGGACCGTTCATATCGGTCTCACCGCCGTACCAACCAAAGTAATGGTTATAAGATACAACATCAGGAATTTGCAAATATGGGTCATCCATCTTACACATTGAAACAGCGGCAATAGTTGTAAGACGGGTTTTGTCCATCTCGTGACACATATCGTTAAGAATACGGTGGTTTTCAAGTAAGTCTTCGTTACTTCCGCCGATACCGATTTCGTTAGAAAGACCCCATACAACGATTGAAGGATGGTTATAGTTTTGAACTATAAGTTCTTTCATTTGAGAAATTGTATTTTCGCGGCCTGTTGGCATATGCTTTGAAATATAAGGAATTTCCGCCCAAATTACAAGACCGTATTCATCACAAAGGTCATAGAAATATTGGTCGTGTTGATAGTGCGCCAAACGGATTGTAGTAGCACCCATTTCGTAAATTAATTCAATATCTTCCTTATGGTCTTGGGGGGATAGCGCATTACCCTTGCCCCAACGGTCTTGGTGACGGGAAACACCGCGTAAAGCGTATTCTTCGCCATTTAAGATAAATCCGTTTTCGGGGTCAATTTTAAAGGTACGGCAACCAAAACGAGAGGAAACATTATCGATTACCGCGCCGTCGCTTACAAGCTCTGCCTTAGCGGTATAAAGATATGGGTCCTTTCTTCCGTGCCAAAGATGTACAGACGGAATATTAAGTACAACCTTTGTATCCTTAGATGTAGCTTCTGCTACAACCTTACCCTCTTTATCTTCAATTACATAATGAACTTCTTGACCGTCTTTTGCATTTGCTAAATATACTTCAATTTCTACATCAGCGTCACTTCCCTTAATTTCGGGAGTGATTTTAATTCCGGGTGTTCCGTAATAATCAAGTTCGAAATGTGAATCATTTACGCAAATAATGCTTACATCACGGTAAACACCGCCATAGAAGGTAAAGTCTGCCATCTGCGGATATACAGTTTCATTAGCAGAGTTATCAACCTCTATAACAAGTGTGTTTTCATCCAAAAGATTTGCAAGTTCTACGCGCCAGGTAGAATAACCGCCGTGGTGTGTAGCTAACTTTTCCCCATTAAGATAAACACTTGCAGAAGAGTTAGCGCCCTTAATTTCAAGATAATATTTATCACTTTCGGGCAAATCAGATTTATTAAAAGACTTTTCATAGCAAGCAGTACCGCGGTAATAGTTGTTTCCGCCGTCCATACCGTCTACCGCGTTCCAACAATGAGGAATATTTACTAATTCCTGTTCGTTAGAAACATTCTCGCCCTTTTTATTAAAAAGCCATTTTTCGTTAAAATTTAAAACAGTTCTCATTTTTAACCTCCGTTAAAAGTTGTGGATTATTAATTGCTTCTGCCAAGCTCTTCGTTCATTTTAGCAAGTGTCTTTTTATCAAGATTATAAACAAGACCTAAACCGATAAATTGAAGAATTGCAGAGAATAGGAATGTGCCTGCTACAAGGTAACGCATATTAACAGCAACCTGCCAAGCCTGATTTCCTTCGTCTGCACCAATATAGCCAAAAGCAACCATTACAACAAGTACAAGTGAAGGGCCAATACCTTGTGCTAACTTACGGAAGAAGGAATGAAGTGAATATACTGTACCTTCTTCTCTTGTTCCTGTTTTCCATTCATTGTAGTCGATAGCATCGCCCATCATAGCCCAAGAAACAGTTGAATAAATACCAAGACCCAATGAGTAAATAAGTTGGAATACAATATAAAGAATAAGGTCAAGATTTGTATTATCAGGTGTAACTATAAACAAGCCAAGACCTGCAGCAACTGAACAAATTGAACCAAAGGTAGCAAGCTCTTTTTTACCGAACTTAGCAACGCATTTACGAGCAAGTGGTGTAAACACTACAATCGGAATCATAGCAAAAAGCTGAACAACACCGGAAATCTGAACGTTCTGGAAATATGACTGGAAGATAACCGTTACAGCAGTAGTCGCACCCTGCATACCGATAAACATACCCATAGCAGCAATGGTTGCGCCGACTGCGGGACGGTTTTTCATAAAGTTTCCAAAAGCCTTGAATACGTTGAACTTAGGTGCTTCTTCGCCAACTGTTATGTCTGTATCGACACGGATCTCGGTGTTTTTGATCATAAACTGGAAGCAGATAAATCCGAGCACACCCATAATAAGAGCTGCGATAAATACGCGTTCACCAATAAGATTGTTTTCCTTATCATAAATAATGAACGGCAAAATAACCATAGGAAGCATATTTCCGAAGATCGAGCCTATTGAACGCCATGCTGAAAGAGAAGCTCTGTCTTTAACGTCATTGGAAATGATAGAAAGAAGCGAGCCGTA
>JAZOTR010000043.1:0-5834 GCA_045657745.1 Acutalibacteraceae bacterium | reverse complement strand
GGTTTCTAAAAAAGCCCTTCGTAAGCTTGAATCAAAAACAGGTGTTTATGTTGTGACCGGTATGCAGGCTAAGTTTGTTGAAGTGGAAATTGTTTATTCTAATGATGATTTTATGATTTGCAAGAAAAACGATGCTGACGGGAACCATAAACTTTATGACCAGGTAGTTGTGAAAGGAAAGAATATGTATGATGGAAAAATTGTCGGCTAAAGAGTTTGATGAAAATTTTTCGTATGTTTTAGAAAAATTCAATAATGCAGTAAAAAAATCGCCGCTTTCAAATAAAGACATAATTCTTTTGGCGGCTACCAAAACGGTTGATTGCGATACTATTAATTATGCCGTTTCAAAAGGTATAAATTACATTGGCGAAAATAAGGTTCAGGAATTACTTTCCAAATACGGCAAAACTAATGCACCGCATAATCATTTTATAGGTCATCTTCAAACCAATAAGGTTAAGGATATTATTGATAAGGTTGAAATGATTGAGTCGGTAGATTCCATTAAGCTTGCGCGTGAAATTTCAAAGCAGGCTGAAAAACACGGAATAGTTATGGACATTTTGCTTGAAGTAAATATTGGCGGAGAGGAATCTAAATGGGGTTTTAAGCCTTTAGAGGTAGAAGCCGCTATTAAAGAAATATCAAATTTGCAGGGAGTTCGTATTCGAGGACTTATGACTATTCCTCCTATTTGTGAGGAAAGTGAGGACTCTCGCAAATATTTCCAAAAAATGTATAAACTGTTTATTGACATTAGTAATAAAAAAATAGATAATAGTAGTATGGATATACTTTCAATGGGAATGTCTGACGATTTTCCTATTGCAATTGAAGAGGGCGCAAACCTTGTTAGAGTAGGCACCGCCTTGTTCGGAAAACGAAATTATAATGGTTATAGTTAGTCGAAACAGTAAAATAATTTACTGCTTCGACCCCAAATCTTTGATTTGGGAGCAAATTTTCAATAAAAATTTGACTATATCCATTGCAATGAGTGTCGCCCACAAATGAATTTTCAAGAATTCATTTGTGTCAAGCCGATAAAATCGGCTTGACTAAGCGCTTTTCAGCGTTTCGTCAAACTACAATCATTATAATTAATTTAAAGTGAGGAATATAAAATGGGTTTATTAGATAGCATCAAAAACATTATGAGCATTCCAGAAGAGGATGAATTCGACGAAGAATTCGACGAAGTAGAAGAAAAAGAAACAAGAAAAAAGGTTGAAACTCCAAAAGAACCTAAAAGAGATGTTACTCCGCGAGTTTTAGGCGGCGGAAAATCCAAAACTGTTAATTTTAATCAAAATCAAATGCAGGTTGTTCTTGTAAAGCCTGACCGTTTTGAAGATGTAAGCTCTATTGCAGACCATCTTAACGAAAAGAAAACAGTTGTGCTTAATTTAGAAGCTTGCGAACGCGATGTTTCAAGAAGAATTATTGACTTCTTAAGCGGTGTTGCATACGCTAATCATGGCAATATCCGTAAGGTTGCTGTTTGCACATTCATTATTGTTCCTTATGATGTTGATGTTATGGGCGAAGTAGCACTTGAAGATTTTGAAGATTCTCGTATGTACTTTTAATGGAAACTGAATTACTCATAGCAAGACTTTCTGATACAGCAGATATTTGCGAGCGTACCAACAAACCTAAGTTTTTTGGTTTTTTATCGCCGGAACAAACTGTTCTTGCACAGAAATACCTCGAAAACCGAAATATAAATTATTCATTTTTTGGCGGCTTTTCGGATGCACAAAGGGTGATAGTAGGCTGCTTTCCCGATTGGGCAGATGATGTTTCATTCCCAATTTGTGCTGTAACCTTTACATTTCGCAAAACCGATACTTTAACCCATCGTGATTTCTTAGGTTCGCTTATGGCTTTGGGGATTAAAAGGGAAACGGTTGGCGATATTTTAGTTGAAGAGGGCAGAGCAGTTGTCTTTTTAAGTGAAGATGTAAAGAAATTCGTTTTAACGCAAATATCAAAAATCGGTAGAGTAGGCGTCACTTTAAACGAAGGCTTTTTGGAGCCATTGCCCCAAAGTAGCAAAATGGTTGAAACAAGTGATACTATTGCTTCAAGCCGACTTGACTGTGTAGTATCCGTCTTAGTTTCGGTTTCGCGAGGAAGGTCTTGCGAGCTTATTGAAAACGGCTTTGTTAGCATTAATTCGGTTGTTTGCGAAAAAACTACAAAGCTTGTTGAAAGCGGGGATATTATTACTGTAAGAGGAAAGGGTAAGTTTGTAATAACCTCACTTTCAGGAAGAACAAAAAAACAAAGAACAGTTTTAGAATTCAAAAAATACATTTAGGAGGACGTTTATGTTTACTGCGGCTGATATAAAAAATATTGCTTTTTCAAAGGCAAGGGGCGGTTATAGCCCTGAGGAAGTTGATATTTTCCTTGATAAAATCGAATCCGAATATTTGCAATTTGAAAGAATTGTAGGCGACTATCAGTCTAAAATTCAGGAGCTTGAAGCTAAAATTAAAGGCTTTGAAGAATCTCAAAACAGTATTCAAAATGTGCTTTTAAGCGCTCAGAAATTAGCTGACCAAATTGTTGATGAAGCAAAGGTAAAATCAGAAGAAATTATCCGTAATGCAGAATCAAACATAACCCTTATTACCGCAAGAGAAAAGGAAATTGCAACTGCATTTGAAATTAAGGCAAACGAGCGCAAAGAAATTCTTGAAAAAGAGCTTGAAAAAATGGTGAGTGACGCTAAATTAAAGGCAGATAGCATTACTGCCGCTGCTAATGACAGTGTTGAGCGTCAACAAGTACTTTTTGATAAATTAAAGCTTGAAATTGCTGCATTCAAATCTGCAATTACTTCAAAATATAAGGAGCATTTAAGTATTTTACAGGAAATACCCGAAACTGTTCCTATGGACCCTAAAAAAATGGCAGAAATTATTGTTGCTAAGATTGATGCTGTTCCTGAAGCTGAAGCGTTTATCCAAAAAGCAGATATGGTTGAGGCTGATGTTAAGGAAGCTTCAAGCGGATTTTCGATAGAAGAAATTATCGAGGAAGAAACCGAAGAAGAATAAACATTTGGGGGTTAACCTTTGATTTCCTATATTTTGGCAATTTTTTGTGCGGCTGCCTTTTTAGCCATAGACCAAATTACCAAGCATTTTGTAAGCGCTACATTTGAATTAGGCGAATCGCGCGAATTTTTAAATGGTTTTATAGATTTAGTTTATATTCACAATCGCGGCGGTGCATGGGGCATAATGTACGGCAAAACCGTGGTTTTAGTTATTATAACCGCTATTATGCTTATGGTTTGTACATTTGTTTTAATTAAAATGCGAGAAAATAAACTGCTTTTTTGGGCGGTCTCCCTTATACTTTCGGGTGGAATAGGTAATATGATTGACCGTATTTTCAGAGATGGTAATGTAGTAGATTTTCTGCATTTTGAATTTTTCCCAACCTTTCCTGTGTTTAATATAGCCGATTGCGCGGTAGTTATTGGCGCAGGACTTTTAATACTTTATTACATAATTGATATGGTTAAAGAAAAAAAGAACAATGAAAATTCTTGAAGAAATTTATTCGGGTGAAGAAAGAATAAGAATTGATGTTTTTACATCGCTTATTGCTGAAATTACCCGTTCACACGCCGCAAAGCTAATTGAAAGCGGCAATGTTTTAATAGGCGAAAAAACCGCCTCTAAAAATGATAAAATTCAAAATGGTGCTAAGGTTACCATAACCTTGCCCGAACCTGTTTCTTATGATGTTAAACCCGAAAATATACCGCTTGATATTATTTACGAGGATGACGATTTACTTGTTGTAAATAAACCTAAGGATATGGTTGTTCATCCTGCGGCAGGTAATTTTGAGGGTACGCTTGTAAATGCGCTTATGTATCATTGTAAGGACTCGCTTTCGGGTATAAACGGTGTTATGCGACCAGGCATTGTTCATAGGATTGATAAAAACACAAGCGGGCTATTGATGGTTGCAAAAAATGATTTTTCGCATAATCATTTGGCTGCGCAAATTAAAGAGCATTCTTTTACAAGGGAATACGAAGCGGTTGTTTACGGCAATTTAAAGAATGATACAGGTATTGTTGATGCGCCTATTGCAAGGCATCCTGTAAAGCGTAAGCAAATGGCGGTTGTTTTTTCGGGCGGTAGAGATGCCGTTACAGAATACACCGTTTTAGAGCGCTTCGGCAATTTTACTCATGTAAGGCTTAAACTCAAAACAGGCAGAACTCATCAAATAAGGGTTCATATGGCTTATCTCGGTCACCCTGTTGCGGGCGATGATGTATACGGACCTAAAAAGGTTATAACTAAATTAGGCGGTCAATGCTTACACGCTAAAAAAATCGGCTTTATACACCCGAAAACAAATGAGTATATGGAGTTTGATTCGCAATTGCCTGAGTATTTTGCTAAATTTTTAAAGGAGTTACATTAATTGGGTATATTTGATGGTTGTCTTTTGGCTTGCGATGTTGACGGTACATTGGTTGAAAACGGAAACATTAATCCAAAAAACATTGAAAAAATAGAGTACTTTATGAGCGAGGGCGGTTTTTTCTCAATAGCAACGGGAAGAAGCGTTACCGCAATTACCTCGGTTACAGATAAGCTTAAAAATTTCTCTCCATCTGTTGTTTCAAACGGCAGTATGATTTACGACTACGTAAAGGGCGAGATCGTTCACGAAGATTGTCTTGCAAGGGAAGATTATAACATTGTAAAGGATGTTCTTGAAGGTAATCTTGATGTTGGTATAGAAGCGCATACGGGCGATAGAATTTTTACTATAAGAAGAACAAGAAGAACCGATATCCACCAAATTTATGAAAGTCTTGAAACAACCGTAGTTTCTTTTGAGGAAGCTTGCAAATACAATTGGAACAAATTGCTTTTTACGGGCGATAATTTGGAAGATTTCGAAAAATTAAAGGAACTTTCCAAAAAGTATAAAAACTCAGATTTTGTTGCTACTGCGGTTTGTATGACGGATGATACACAGCATTATTACGAGCAATTGCCAAAGGGTGTTTCAAAAGCATCCGCAATAAAAAAACTTGTTGATATTTTTAATATTAAAAAAGGTTGTTCATACGCTATCGGCGATTTTTATAACGATATTGAAATGCTTAAAAATGCGGATATTTGCGCTGTTCCTGAGGGTTCGCCCGAGGATGTTAAGTCCTTGGCGGATTTTGTAGCAGTAAGCTGCAAGGACGGCGCGGTAGCCGATTTTATAGATTATTTAACAAAGATTCATAAGCAATCTTAAATTAGAAAGGATGGAAACAATGGAAGCCACATTAAAAAAGGAATTAGAAGTTACTGCTTGCAAAGTCAGAATGGGAATTATTGAGGGGGTACACAGTGCTAAGGCAGGCCATCCCGGCGGCTCACTTTCTTGTGCGGATATACTTACATATTTGTATTTCGTACAAATGAATGTTGATGTTAATAATCCTAAAATGGAGAATAGAGATAGATTTGTTCTCTCAAAGGGTCACGCAGCGCCTGCACTTTATTCAGTACTTGCACACAAGGGCTTTTTCGAAGTTGAAAGTCTTAAAACACTCCGTCAAATCGGCAGTATTTTACAAGGTCACCCCGATATGAAACATATCCCGGGTGTTGATATGTCAACAGGTTCACTCGGTCAAGGTATTTCTTGCGCTGTTGGTATGGCATTGTCATCAAAGCATTTTGGTGATAATTATAAAGTTTACACCGTTTTAGGTGACGGTGAAATCGAAGAAGGTCAGGTTTGGGAGGCTGCAATGTTTGCCGCTAATAAGGGACTTTCTAATTTAA
>JAZOTR010000042.1:0-7965 GCA_045657745.1 Acutalibacteraceae bacterium | reverse complement strand
TATAACTCAAATGGTGCTCTCGCATATCCATTATAACACCTATTTTAAATTCTGCACTATAAACTTTGTTTTTTCTTCCTGTTTTACCCATAAAAAATATGCACCTCCAAAAGTGTCTAACTTTTGGGGTGCATATCATTTCGAATGCTTTTTATTTTTTAAAAATGAATAATTTACTTGCTAAAAAGTTTAATATCATAACCAAAACATTTGAAATTATCTTCCAAAGCATTGAATTCCAATTCATAATATCAACCGAAATCCACATTATTAAAACATCCATAGCGCCCGTGAGCAAACGGCAAATAAAAAATGCCAAAAGCTCGCGAGTTATCTCTTTAAATCCTTTTGCCTTACTTTCAAAAACAAAAATTCGGTTTGTGACAAAAGCAAACAAAACTGCCAAAGCCCACGCTATCACCGTGCTTGTAACATTCGGTATTTTTAGAATATTATACGACACATAATAAGAAATAATATTTACAGCCGTTGTAAGTGCGCCAAAAAATATATAGAGTATTCCCTGCTTGTAATTTTTCATTTTATTTTTTCAACTTCCTTATTAGTCTGAGCAATTATATAGTGTGGGCGTTTTTTGCTTTCCATATAAATTTTTGCAATATACTGACCCATAATTCCGATACAGAAAAGCTGTATTCCACCTACAAAAATTATAGTACATATTGTTGAAGCCCAACCTGCTACGGGGTCACCGAAAATAAGCTGACGCACTATAATAAACAAAAGCTCCAAAAAGGAAAGCGCAGTCATAATAATACCAAACCACGAAGCAATATTAAGCGGTACATTCGAAAAATTAACAATTCCGTTTACTGAATACTTCAAAAGTTTCCAAAAGCTCCACTTTGTTTTGCCTGCTACGCGCTCTACATTTTGGTAGGGTAGCCAATAGGTTTTAAAGCCAATCCAGCCGAAAATACCTTTAGAAAATCGGTTGTATTCGCTCATCGAAACTATCGCCGTAACCATTTCGCGCTTCATAAGGCGGAAATCCCTTGCGCCGTCTACAATATCGGCATCTGAAATTTTGTTTATTATTTTATAAAACGCTTTTGCAAAAACGCTTCTTACAGGCGGCTCGCCTAAACGGTTAACCCTACGGGTAGCAACACTGTCGTACTCGCCATTTTCAAGTATTTCAAGCATTTTCGGTAAAAGTGAGGGTGGGTCCTGCATATCGGCATCCATAACCGCAACATAATCGCCGCTCACATTACAAAAACCCGCATACATAGCCGCCTCCTTACCGAAATTGCGCGAAAAGGAAATATAGGTCACATTCTTGTTTTCTTTTGCAAAGCCTTTTAAGATTTGCAAAGTATCGTCCTTAGAGCCATCGTCCACAAAAAGCATTTCATATTCGCAACCGATTTTTTCAAGCACACTAAGTGTTTCCTTATAAAAAATCGGCAATGCGCTTTGCTCGTTATAGCACGGAATAATTAGTGAAAGTTTCATACTTTATACCTTTACTTTTACTACAATTTTTTTAAGCGCAGCCTTTTTTATAAAATCAAAAGCGACTTCAAATTTCGGGTTAAGCGCAATGTATTTTTCGCAGTTTTTAATATTATCTACTATCATAAAAGACACCCTTTGTATTAATTTAGATATAACCGCTTGGATTTCTGCGGCATTTTTCTAAAATATATAGTTGAATCCCATTATTAAATAAAGCGGTCCGAAGCAATACACCATAAACATTTCGGTATGCGGAACCTTAGTTTGAAAGCAGTCGGTAAGCGCAAGACATTCAAATATATATGCTGCCGCGCCGCAAAAATACGCTATTGCCTTTATTAAATGCTCGTGAGAATGTATAATTAATGCTAATAAAAATAAAATTACTGCCGCACCCACAAAAACATTACGTAAAACCAAAAGCCAATAATCTATTTTAGGGTGGAGACCATGGGTTAGTTCTTCCTTATCGGGAATAGTAGCGTCCACCGTATGCTTAATTTGCTCTATAAGATGAGCCATATTTTCGTCAAGATTGTGATGATTATTATTCACCTTTTAAGAAAGCCTCCTTGGTTGCAAACATTCCTATTATGCCTTTTATAATTTAAGTATTTTCAAATTTCGACACAGCTACACACTTTATTTTAAAATAAATTTAAAGGATTGTCAATAAAAACCAAAAGCTGCTCCTACATAATAGAAGCAGCTTTTAATTTATTTGTTTTTTGCAGCATCAAGCTTAATTTGTCTTCTTTGTTTAACCTCTTCAGATTTAGGCTTAATTTCACCCGCAGCAGTAAGTGCCATACGAGTAAATAACGGACCGAACAATTCGTAAATAAGCACTGCAAACAAGGTGATATTTCTTATAAGCGCACCCTGCTCGCCTAACTGCATAGCAGTAGCGCACATTCCAAGCGCAACACCCGCTTGAGGAAATAATGTAATACCTAAGTATTTGCAAATTTGCGGGTCACAATTAGTTATTTTAGCGCTTATAAATGTGCCGACATATTTACCGATACATCTTGTAACAATATAAATTACACCAATAAGCACTATAGAAAGACTTGTAAACACGCTAAGCTCAAGCTCTGCACCGCTTATAACAAAGAAAAGCGCGAACAAGGGAGAAGTCCATTTATCCGAAGCAGCCATAAGGTCGTGCGAAAGCGGACAAATATTGCAAAATACTGTACCTAACATCATACAAGTAAGCAATGACGAGAAATGAATATGAATGCCAAATACCTCGAATTTAAGCATAGAGATAGAAGCGGTTAAAAACACCGCAGCAATTGTTAAATTAAGACGGTTTGTGTTAGAGTTGAACAATTTTTCAAGCTGTGTTAAAAGCCAACCCATTATTGCGCCTAACAATAGTGAACAAACTATTTCAACTATTGGATTTACAATAATCGAAACAATATCAACCGTTCCGCTTACAAGTGTTTTTGCTATACCGAAGGATACCGCAAAAACTATTAGGCCTACCGCATCATCGAGCGCAACTATTGGTAACAACAGCTTAGTCAACGGACCGTGCGCTTTATATTGGCGCACAACCATTAATGTTGCAGCAGGAGCAGTCGCAGTTGCAATCGCACCTAGGGTAATTGCTTGAGACATTGTGAATTTTTCGGGCATTGCAAGATGTACACCCCATAAAGCTAAATCCACACAGAGTGTTGCTGCAAAAGCTTGAATTATACCAATAACAATCGCTTGTTTACCTGTTTTCTTAAGGTCATCAAGCACAAATTCATTACCAATCGAAAATGCTATAAAACCAAGCGCTACCTCAGATACAAGCGATAGCTTTGCAACAGCCTCTGCCGTATTAAAGCCTACGCCATCAAACCCGAAGCTACCCGCGCAATAAGGTCCTATTAAAACACCCGCAATTAAGTATGCCGTTACCGACGGCAACTTTAAAGGTTTAAAGATTCTTGTCATTAAAAGTCCTGCCAAAAGTGCGACAGAAACCGAAAGTAAAATGTTCACTTGAAACATCTCCTAAAGTATTAAAATTGCTTTGCTAATTGTGATTTTATATAGTATTATTCACAAACCTAAACGATTATACCACCGTAAAATCCTAAAGTCAATCAAATATATAATTATATTATAAACGCAATAAAAAACACCCACACTTTGCAGTGTGGGTGAAATTTAATTAGGCTTAAATTAGTTGATAGCAGTAACAACGCCTGAACCAACAGTACGGCCACCTTCACGGATAGCGAAACGTAAGCCTTCTTCGATAGCGATAGGAGTGATGAGTTCAACATCCATTTCTACGTTATCGCCAGGCATACACATTTCTGTGCCAGCAGGAAGAGTGATAACACCAGTAACGTCAGTTGTTCTGAAGTAGAACTGAGGACGATAGTTGTTGAAGAAAGGAGTATGACGACCGCCTTCTTCTTTGCTTAATACGTAAACTTGACCATGGAACTTTGTATGGGGGTTGATAGAACCTGGCTTACAAAGAACTTGACCACGTTCGATTTCGTCACGGCCTACGCCACGGAGAAGTGCACCAACGTTGTCACCAGCTTCACAGTATGTGAGGGTCTTACGGAACATTTCCATAGAAGTAACAACAGTCTTAGCTCTTTCTTCGGTAAGACCGATGATTTCAACTTCATCACCAGCGTTTAATTGACCACGTTCAACACGGCCGGTAACAACAGTACCACGACCAGAAATTGTCATAACGTCTTCGATAGGCATAAGGAATGGCATATCAGCTTTACGGTCAGGAGTTGGGATGTAGCTGTCAACAGCATCCATAAGTTCTTGGATAGGAGCATATACAGCGTCAGAAGGATCCTTAGAATCGCTGTCAAGAGCCTTGAAAGCAGAACCCTTGATGATAGGTGTATCATCGCCAGGGAATTCGTACTTGTCAAGAGTTTCACGGATTTCCATTTCAACGAGTTCGAGAAGTTCTTCGTCGTCTACTAAGTCAGTCTTGTTCATGAATACTACGATGTAAGGAACGCCAACCTGACGAGCAAGGAGAAGGTGTTCTTTAGTTTGAGCCATAGGGCCATCAGTAGAAGCGATAACGAGGATAGCGCCGTCCATTTGAGCAGCACCGGTGATCATGTTCTTAACATAGTCAGCGTGGCCGGGGCAGTCAACGTGTGCATAGTGACGAACGTCAGTTTCGTATTCAACGTGAGCGGTATTGATTGTAATACCACGTTCTCTTTCTTCAGGAGCCTTATCGATGTTTGCATAATCTTCGAATGAAGCTTGACCCTTAAGAGAAAGGAACTTTGTGATTGCTGCGGTTAAAGTTGTTTTACCATGGTCAACGTGACCGATGGTACCAATGTTTACGTGTGGCTTATTTCTTTCAAATGCCTGTTTTGCCATTGTGAGTTTCCTCCTTAGAAGTTTAAAATAATTTTATAAATATAGTTTAACAAATTAATAGAAAAATTTCAAGTAGAAATTAATCTTTCTTAGCTCTTGCAGAGATAATCTTCTCTGAAATGCTCTTCGGAACTTCTTTGTATCCGTCGGGTTCCATTACATATTGGCCACGGCCTTGTGTTTTGGAACGAAGGTCGGTAGCGTAACCGAACATATCTCCGAGCGGTACACGTGCATTAATTTGCTTAACGCCTGCACGGTCTTCGAAGCCTTGGATTTCGCCACGGCGAGAGTTTAAGTCACCGATAACGTCGCCCATGTATTCTTCAGGAACGATAACTGTTACCTTCATAATAGGCTCTAAGAGAACAGGATTTGCCTTACGGCAAGCTTCCTTGAATGCCATAGAACCGGCAATCTTAAATGCCATTTCAGAAGAGTCAACTTCATGGTATGAACCATCATAAAGTGTAACCTTAACGTCAACTACAGGATAACCTGCGAGTACACCAGCTTGTAATGAGCCCTTAATACCTGTATCAACAGCAGGGATATATTCCTTCGGAATGCTACCACCTGTAACAGCGTTGATGAATTCATAGCCCTTACCGGTTTCGTTAGGTTCAAGCTTGATCTTAACGTGACCGTACTGACCTGAACCACCGGACTGACGCTTATACTTGGTTTCGTGGTCAACAAACTGAGTAATACTTTCTTTGTAAGCAACCTGAGGTGCGCCTACGTTTGCTTCAACCTTAAATTCGCGAAGCAATCTGTCAACGATGATTTCAAGGTGTAATTCACCCATACCGGCGATAATTGTCTGACCGGTTTCTTCATCGGTGTAAGCCTTAAAGGTAGGATCTTCTTCAGCAAGCTTTGCAAGAGAAAGACCCATCTTTTCCTGACCTGCCTTAGTCTTCGGTTCAATAGCAACACGAATAACGGGTTCAGGGAAGTTCATAGATTCAAGGATAACAGGATGCTTTTCATCGCAAAGAGTATCACCTGTGGTGGTATTCTTAAGACCAACAGCAGCGGCGATATCACCTGCATAACAGGTTTCAATATCTTCTCTGTGGTTTGCGTGCATCTGAAGGATACGGCCTAAGCGTTCCTTGTTATCTTTAACAGAGTTGTATACACCGCTACCTGCATCAACAGAACCGGAATATACACGGAAGAAGCAGATTTTACCAACGAACGGGTCGGTAGCAATCTTAAATGCGAGAGCTGCGAACGGTTCGTCATCAGAAGAATGTCTAACTTCTTCTTCATCAGTATCAGGGTTAACACCCTTGATAGCTTCAATGTCGGTCGGAGCCGGCATATAATCAACAACAGCGTCGAGCAAAGGCTGTACGCCCTTGTTTCTGTAAGAAGTACCGCAGCAAATCGGTACCATTGCGTTGTCGATAGTAGCTCTACGGATAATCTTCTTCATTTCTTCAACGGAAGGTTCTTCACCTTCGAAGTATTTTTCCATAAGCTCTTCATCTTGTTCAACGATTGTTTCAACAAGATTTGTACGATATTTGTTAGCAAGCTCTACCATATCTTCAGGAATAGCTTCTTCTCTAACGTCTTTACCCATATCGTCATAGTAAACGATAGCTTTCATGTTTACTAAGTCGATAATACCCTTAAAGGTGTCTTCAGAACCGATAGGTAACTGAATCGGAACAGCGTTACAGTTGAAACGATCCTTAATCATATCAAGAACACGGTAGAAATCGGCACCCATGATGTCCATTTTATTAACGTAAATCATACGTGGTACACGATATTCGTCAGCCTGACGCCATACGGTTTCAGACTGTGGCTCAACACCGCCCTTTGCGCACAATACGGTTACAGAACCGTCAAGTACACGGAGTGAACGCTGAACTTCAACAGTAAAGTCAACGTGGCCGGGAGTGTCGATAATGTTGATACGATGGTCCTTCCAGAAACAGGTGGTAGCTGCAGAGGTAATTGTAATACCTCTTTCTTGTTCTTGCTCCATCCAGTCCATGGTTGCGCCGCCATCATGAGTTTCACCCATCTTACGGTTAATACCTGTATAGAAAAGGATACGCTCTGTGGTGGTGGTTTTACCGGCGTCAATGTGGGCCATAATACCAATATTTCTTGTCATTTCAAGAGATACCTTTCTTGGCATATAAACCTCCATACCGCTTAAGCGGTTAACATTAAATTCTTAAGTTTCAGACTACCATCTGTAATGTGCAAACGCTCTGTTTGCTTCTGCCATCTTGTGAGTGTCTTCACGCTTCTTAGCAGCGCCGCCAATGCCGTTAACAGCATCCATAATTTCGCCAGCAAGACGTTCCTTCATAGTTCTTTCAGAACGGTTACGGCTGTATGTTGTTAACCAACGAAGACCAAGAGTTTGTTTTCTTTCGGGACGAACTTCGAACGGAACCTGATAGGTTGCGCCACCCTTACGAACAGCCTTTACTTCGAGCTGTGGCATTACATTTTCCATAGCTTCAGCAAAAACTTCGAGCGGGTCCTTCCCTGTTTTTTCACTGATAATGTCGAATGCGCCGTAAACAATCTTCTGAGCTACACCCTTCTTACCGTCAAGCATAACGTTGTTGATAAGACGAGTAACCACCTTTGAATTGTAAAGCGGATCCGGCAATACATCACGTTTAGCAATAAAGCCTCTTCTTGGCACTTTGCTTCCCTCCTTCATAATGATGATATCATAGGTACTCGAGTTGACTTCCCCGTGGCACCAAGCAAGGCTTACCTAATATATATAAGCCGCTGCTTGATAAAACAGCAGAGATAAAGTCTACTAAAAATTATTTTGCACCTGTCTTTGGACGTTTTGCACCGTATTTTGAACGGCTCTGCATTCTGTTTGCAACGCCCTGAGTATCAAGGCTACCACGTACGATATGATAACGTACACCAGGCAAGTCCTTAACACGTCCGCCACGAATAAGAACAACGCTGTGCTCTTGCAAGTTGTGACCGATTCCGGGAATGTAAGCAGAAACTTCTATTCCGTTAGAAAGACGTACTCTCGCAATTTTACGGAGCGCAGAGTTAGGCTTCTTAGGTGTGGAAGTCTTAACAGCT
>JAZOTR010000041.1:0-5716 GCA_045657745.1 Acutalibacteraceae bacterium | reverse complement strand
TTAGGGCGAATCTTTCCGCCATTTCTTTTCGCCTACATAAGAAATGGCGCGCCCGTCGCGGCGTGAGCGACAAGACAAATTATAATGTGTAATTCGGAATTAAAAGGAATAATATATGAAAAGTAACAATTTAAAGGGTACGCTAATTCTTGCGTTAGCGGCGCTTATATGGGGTATGGCATTTGTGGCGCAAAGCGGTATAAGTGATACTGTGCCAACCTTTACTGTTAATGCCTCGCGCTCGTTTATTGCATCTGCCTTTTTGTATCTTTTTTGGAAAATTACAAATTTAAAAAGCAAGGCAACCTTTTTCCCAAGGGATAAAGCGGGGAAAAAGCAATATTTAAAGGCGGCGCTCGTGTGTGGTGGTTGTTTGGCGGTCGCTATGAATTTGCAACAGTTTGGCATATCGCTTTATCCAAAAGGCGCCCCCGCAGAAGCCCACGCAGGTTTTTTAACCGTACTTTATGTAATATTGGTACCGATTTTTTCGGTATTTTTAAAGAAAAAAATTACGTTTCCCGTTTGGTGCGGCGGAATTCTTGCAACAATAGGTATTTATATGCTTTGCCTTGCAAACGGAATTGAAGCTTTTTACCTTGGCGATATTGTAATATTCTGTTGCTCAATAGCATTCGCTTTTCAAATACTTGCGGTTGATAAATATGTTGGTATTACAGGCGGCGTAAAGCTTTCTATATTGCAGTTTTTGGTGGTGGGTATAGTTTCGGCTGTTTGCGCCTTAATTTTCGACTTTGGAACGCTTGAACTTTCGGCGCTTATTGATGGGATTTTCCCGATTTTGTATTTGGGAATAATGTCAAGCGGTATAGCTTATACCTTGCAGATTGTGGGTCAAAAATATGCCGAGCCTGCCGTAGCTTCAATTACAATGAGTTTTGAAAGCGTTTTTGCTGTGCTTGGCGGTGTACTTTTTTCAAAAGCGTCACTCACAGTAAATGAAATTTTTGGTTGTATAATAATGTTTGCGGCAATAATAGTAGCCCAAATCCCCGAATTTACAAAAAAAGACTAACAAAAAAGGAACTGAATTGAATTCAGTTCCTTTTGATTTTTTTATTTAATTTCAAAACCGCCAACGGGACGTATATTAAGTACGCAACAGCTGTTTTCGCCGTATACCGCTTCAATCATTTGCTTGTAATCGTTAAGCATATCAGTTGGTATGTAGCACTGAATAGTACCTGCAAAGCCACCGCCGTGAACTCTGCAAGCGCCCTTGCCATTTAAAAATTGCTTGGTTAAAGCAATCGCAAGTGACAAGCCTTGTTCTTTTACTGCGGTTGTTGAATATAGGTTTTGTAAATAATCATAAGAAGATTGACCCGATTCATTTACAAGCGCCAAGAAGCCTTCAAAATCGCCTGACTTTAAGCAATCGCGTTGCTTAAGTACGCGCGCTTGTTCGTTAAAGAAGTGAAATGCGCGAAGCACTGCGCGTTCACCAAATTCTTTTCGTAAAGATGCTAATGATGAATAGAACTTGTCAGTATCGGCATCTCTTAAGAATTGGGTGCCCAAAGCATTGCTTATTTGCTTGCATTCAATAGTAATATCGGCATAGTCTTGTGTCAAATTAGCGTGGTTTCCGCCTGTGTCAACAACACAAAGGGTATAGCCGTATTTCTTTATATCAAGGTCGATCTTTTCGGTTACAGGGTCTGCGGGGTTATTGAAATCGGCATAGGTAAAGCCACCTAAGGATGAAGCCATCTGGTCTAAAAGTCCACAAGGTTTGCCAAAATATTCTCTTTCAGCGAACTGACCTATTTTTGCAATTTCGATAGGTGCTACGCTATCGTTAGCAAAAATACCGTTAACAATGTTACCGATAAGCACTTCGAAAGCAGCAGAGGAAGAAAGTCCCGAGCCCTTTAATACATTAGAGGTTGTATAAGCGTTAAAGCCGCTGATTTTAAAGCCTAATGTGCTGAACTTATGACAAACACCCTTAATAAGTGAAATTGCCATACCGTTTTCGCACGGTTTCTTTTCAAAGTCAGCAGCATCTACTGTATCCATAGGATAGCCTTCGGATTTAATGCGAATTGTGTTATCGTCATTTTCAGAAACGATTGCAATAACATCAAGGTTAACACCGCCTGCTAAAACGCTGCCGTGTTGGTGGTCGGTGTGGTTGCCGCCAACTTCGGTTCTGCCAGGGGCAGAGAATATGCGAATATCCTTTGATACGGGATATAGCTTTTCAAATTCTTCACAAGCGGTAAGATAACGCTCGCGAGCGGCATAGGCATCGCCATAAAGCATAGCAAAATCGTTATCGTATTTTCCGTTTTTAATGTTGCTTTTAATTTCGCAAATGTTCATAAACTACCTCTTATTTTGAAATGATATTTAAAGTATCTCTTGCAATAGCAAGTTCTTCGTTTGTTGGGATAACATAAAGGTCAATCTTACTGTCGTCAGTAGAAATCTTAACCTCACTGCCGCGTAAAGCGTTCTTTTCGTCATCAACCTTAGCGCCCAAGTATGCAAGATTCTCGCAAACGAATTTACGAAGCGCACCGTCGTTTTCACCAATACCGCCTGTAAATGCAATAGCGTCAACACCGTTCATAGCGGCAATGTAAGAGCCAACAAATTTTAAAATTTGGTAGCGTTGCATATCAATAGCAAGCTGTGCTCTGTGGTTGCCTTGCTCTGCAGCGGCGGCAAGGTCGCGGTTATCGTTAGAAACGCCCGAAACACCCAAAACGCCTGATTCTTTGTTGCAAATGCGGTTAATATCTGCAGGGCTTAGGTTTTCTTTTTCTGCAATGTATGTTAAAGCGGATGGATCAAGAGTACCTGTGCGGGTTCCCATCATAAAGCCGTCAAGCGGGGTAAAGCCCATTGAGGTATCGTAGCATACGCCGTCCTTAACAGCGGTGATAGAACAACCGTTACCCAAGTGGCATATAATCATTTTCAAATCTTTTTTATCTTTGCCAATAACCTCTGCTAAGCGGTCACTTACAAAACGGTGGCTTGTACCGTGCGCGCCGTATTTGCGAACGCCGTACTTTTCGTAATATTTGTAGGGAAGCGCGAACATATAAACATGTTCAGGCATTGTTTGGTGGAATGAAGTATCAAAAACTGCAACCTGTGGCTTTTCAGCGCCAAAGGTATCAATACAAGCCTTAACGCCAAGTACATTCGCGGGGTTGTGAAGCGGTGCTAATTCGCTTAATTCGTCAACCTTTGCCAAAACCTCGGGTGTAATAAGGCAAGAATCCTTAAAGTCGCTACCGCCTTGTACTATACGGTGACCGATAGCCGAAACCTCATCAAAAGAATCAATAACCTTAGCGTCGGATTTTGTTAAAGCGTATACAACAGCTTCAAAAGCTTCGCTGTGGGTAGGCATTGGGATTTCTGCGTTGTAACTTCTACCGTCAGCCGCTTTGTGAGAAATAGCGCCTGTAACACCAATTCTTTCACATAGACCTTTTGCTAAAACTTGTTCGTTTTCCATATCAATAAGCTGATATTTTAAGGATGAACTTCCTGCGTTTACTACGAAAATTTTCATAAATTAGCCTCCGTAAAAATATTGAACTTAAATATAATTTGTGTTATTATTAATAATACTATATATTAGTTAGCATTTCAAGTTTTTTTAAAAGAAGTGATAAATTGTTTTTAAGTGGAATAATTGCCGAATTTAATCCATTGCATACAGGACATCAACTTTTAATAGACACCGCCAAAAAAGACGGTGTGGTTGCTTGCGTTATAAGCAGCAATTTTGTTCAGCGTGGTGATGTGGCAATTGCTGAAAAAAGAATAAGAACCGAAATGGCTTTAAATGCGGGTGCGGATTTAGTGCTTGAAATGCCAACTGCGTATTCTTGCTCAACGGCGCAAAATTTTGCTTTCGCGGGGGTAAGTATTCTTGATGCTATCGGTTGTGATTCACTTTTATTCGGTAGCGAAAGCGGTAATATTTGCGATTTAGAAAAAGCAAGCGAAATTTTAAATACTCCAGAATTTTCCGAAAAGCTAAAGCAAAATTTAGAGGGTGGCGTAACCTTTGCCGCCGCGCGCGAAAAAGCCGCGAAGGAATGCGGACTTAAAACCGATATTTTAAATAAACCAAATAATAACCTTGCGGTTGAATATATAAACGCGATTAAAAGTATAAATTCTAAAATGCAGTATAAAACCGTTTCCCGTAAGGGCGCGGCGCACGACAGTAAGGATATAGAAGCCTTTGTTTCGGCTTCACTTTTAAGGGAAAAGTTAATTTCGGGCGATTATGAATTTTGCGAGAAATATATGTCCGACACAAACCTAGGTCTTTTAAAAAGTGAAAACATAGCGAATATAAAAAATATTGAGAATATGATACTTGGTATTTTACGAACAAAAAGTAGATACGAATTAAAAAAACTGCCAGATATAAGCGAGGGCGTTGAAAATAAACTTTTTTCCGCAATAAAAACCGCTACAAGCTTAGAAGAACTTTATTCCTTAATAAAGGTAAAGAGGTACACCTTATCGCGAATAAGAAGATTAGTTGTTTCTGCCGCGCTCGGTATGGATAATTCGTTTTTTATGCAAGCACCGCCTTATATAAGGGTTTTGGGCTTTAATAAAACGGGTGAAGAAATACTAAAACAAAGCAAAGAAAAATCAAAAATT
Organism: Acutalibacteraceae bacterium; assembly: GCA_045657745.1. Taxonomy (GTDB): domain Bacteria; phylum Bacillota; class Clostridia; order Oscillospirales; family Acutalibacteraceae; genus UBA737. The sequence continues at coordinate 1,048 of JAZOTR010000041.1, read as the reverse complement.
CCGTTAATTCTTCGCGCAAAGGAAATAGAAGAATTAGATGAAAGCTCGAAAAAGCTATTTGATTTGGAATGCAGGGCAACGGACTTATATATGCTATCGTTAAATAAACCGCGCGAATGCGGTTTTGAATATAAAGCAAAATTAATTAAAGGATGATAAAAATGGTAGATGTAAAAGAAATTGAAAGCTATAAGGATTACGGCAGATGCGTTGTTATTTCAAACGGTGTAATTGAAGCGTATGTAACTGTTGATTTGGGACCGCGAATTATAAGATTCGGTTTTGTCGGCGGCCAAAACATTTTGTGTGATAACCGTAAGGCTTTTACACCTAAGACCGACAAGGTTTATACCGATTATTTTGGTGTTGGTAAGGCTTGGGAAAGCTTTGGCGGTCACAGAGTATGGCTTACAACCGAAAGCTATCCCGAAACATATACCCCCGATGACGAAAAGGTAGCATATACCATAACCGAAAACGGCGCTATATTTGAAGCGAATGACGATATTAAAAACGGCGTTAAAAAATCCTTTGAGGTTAAAATGGATAAGGATAACGCAAATATGCAAATTGATACTAAAATTAAAAATATTTCTTCCGCTAATAAGGAATTTGCAGTTTGGTGTATAAGCGTTTCTGCGGCAGGCGGCACATTAGTTATTCCAATGAATACTAATGATACAGGTCTTTTACATAACCGCCAAATTTCCGTATGGCCTTATACCGACTTGTCAGACAAGCGCCTTCGTTTTGGTGAAAAGTATGTAACAATCAAGCAGGATGTTAACGCAAACGGTCCTTTGAAAATGGGCTTTGACCTTATCGACGGTCAGGTTTACTATGTTTTGGGCGACAATGTTTTCTCTAAAAAGTATAAAAACAATCATCCAAACGGCAATTATCCCGATAATAATGTTTCTTTTGAAACCTATACGGATAATGTTATGATTGAAATTGAAAATTTAAGCGAGGTTAAGAATGTAGCGCCGGGCGAATGCAATACAATGTCAGAAACCTGGACATTGACCAAAAAGCCTTGCGAGGTTGA
>JAZOTR010000040.1:0-2346 GCA_045657745.1 Acutalibacteraceae bacterium | reverse complement strand
TATCGGTAACGGTTATTGCTTTTTCGGGACAACCAAGCTCGCACTTTTTACAACCAATACAAGAATTTTTACAATTCTTACGAGCAACTGCGCCCTTATCCTTACTGTTGCACATTACAACTACTTTTGCTACTTGGGGAATTAATTCTATAATGTTTTTAGGACAGTTTTTAGCACAAAGACCGCAACCAACACAAAGGTTTTTATTAACCCTTGCAACCGAATCCTCAATACAAATAGCATTGCAAGGACAAACCTTGGCACAATCGCCACAACCCAAACAACCATAAGTACAGGTATTTGGACCTGCGTAAATCATACTTGCTGCCTTACAGGTTTTAATTCCGTCATAATCAGCCATTTTATTTGTAGCTTCACAGTTGCCGTTACAATTAACAAAAGCAACCATTTCTACAACATCAAGCGCTTCTACGCCTAAAACCTTTGCAATATCTGTCGCAACCGCATCTGCACCGGGAATACAAAGATTAGTCTTTGCTTCCCCAATTGCTACTGCTTTTGCGTATTCATCACAACCTGCATATCCGCAAGCGCCACAGTTAGCACCCGGCAAACATTCGCGCACGAGCTTTACATTTTCATCTTCCTTAACACTTAAAAAGTGGGCTGCTAGCGCCAATAAAAGCGCCGCAGTTAAGCCTATTAATGTCACAACCAAAAAGGCTGTTAAAACATCTATTATCATCTTTTTACTCCTTTAAGCAAACAAATTATCTACTATACCGGCAAAACCGAAGAATGCAAGTGATACAAAGGATGCCGCAATTAAAGTAGCGGGAAGACCCTTAAAGCTTTCGGGAATTTCGCTTTCCTGAATTTTAGAACGAACACCCGAGAAAAGCACCATTGCAAGCAAGAAGCCAAGACCGCAGCCTAAGGAATTTACGATTGATTCTATAAAGGTATAGCTTTCTTCTATATTCTCAATAGTTACACCTAAAACCGCGCAGTTTGTAGTTATAAGCGGTAAGTAAACACCCAAGCTTTTGTGAAGAGAGGGTATAAACTTTTTAAGCGCCATTTCAATAAACTGCACTAACGCCGCAATAATTAAAATGAATACAATAGTTTGCATATAGCCAAGTCCGTTAGGATTTAGCAAATAATTTTGTATAGGCCAGGTTGCAGCAGTTGCCATTACCATTACGAATATAACCGCAATACCCATACCTGTTGCCGAATTTAATTTTTTGGAAACACCCAAGAAAGGACATATACCTAAAAATCTGCTTAAAACATAGTTATTAACAAGCACAGAGGATAAAAGAATTACTACCAAACTTCTGAAAGCATCCATTTAATTTTCCTCCTTTGCTTGACATTGACTTTTTCCGCAAAAAGCAGCCGACGGACAGGTAGTGCACGAAAATTCCTTTTTATAAGGCGCTTTTCCGTGAGTAAGCTTATAAACTATCGCTATCATAATACCGTAAACCATAAAGCCGCCGGGAGCCTTAGTTAAAATTTCTATTTTATAGTTACTTAATACAGGGATTGTAAAACCAAAAAATGTTCCTGCACCAAAAACCTCTCTTATAAATGCCATTGCCATAAGCGCTAAGGTAAAGCCTAAGCCCATACCAACACCGTCAAGCACTGATTTACCAACGCTGTTCTTACCTGCGAACATTTCAGCGCGGCCTAGAATAATACAGTTAACCGTTATAAGCGCAAGATAAACACCAAGCATATCGTAAAGTGCAGGCAAATAAGCGTGAATAAACATTTCAACAACCGTTACAAAGCCCGCGATAATTACTATATAGCAAGGAATACGCACACTGTCCGGTATAACCTTACGAAGCAAGGATATAACCGCGTTAGAGCATATAAGCACGGCGGTTGCCGCAAGTCCCATACCGAGCGCGCCTATAAGTGTTGTAGAGGTAGCAAGTGTAGGACAGGTACCAAGAATCAATACGAAAACAGGATTTTCAAGGAGAAGTCCTTTAAGAATTATTGACATATTATTATTTTTTGCCATAATTAAAACTCTCCTTTCAAAATCTTTAAGGTTTCAAACGCTCTTAAAATTGCATTTTTATAAGCATTTGTTGTTATTGTAGCGCCGCTTATAGCGTCAATATCGTTATAATCGGTTTCGGTTTTACCGTTAAACTGTGTATAGAATGACGGCTTACCGCAAGCATCACCAAAATCCTTACTTTCTTTCTGAGAAATAGTTTTACAAGCGATTATTTTACCATCATTAGTTAAGGAAACCTTAATTTTAATATATTCGCCCGACGGATTGTACCACTGGTCGCCCCTTATACCAAAACCTGCAGCCTTAAGTTCAAAAACATAACTACCGCCCGAGGTTTT
>JAZOTR010000039.1:0-2432 GCA_045657745.1 Acutalibacteraceae bacterium | reverse complement strand
TTAGTAATAATGTTAATATAGTATCTGATTGTATGGTGGGTGCAGGAGCTGTGGTTGTGAAGGATTTGTTAGAAACTGATACATATGTCGGTGTTCCAGCCAAAAAAATAAAAAAAGTCTCCCTTGTGTAAAGGGAGGCTTGTTTATGTTTTCGCCATAAGCATTATTAGACTTGTTGGTAATATTTTTGAAAGCACTCTATAAAATTTATAGAAAATATGGTCCGCAAAAACGGCTTTTCCTTTTTTTGATGCTTTAAGTGAATTTTCGGCAACTCGCTTCGGGTTATCACGGGGCAAAGTATCAAAGGTTTGGCTTGTTCCTTTCTCAATTCCCGCAAGGGACAAAAATTCGGTTTCCATCGGTCCCGGACAAACCGCCAAGCAGTTAATTTTACGGCTTTTTAATTCGGCGCGCAACGCGCGTGAAAAGCTCATAACAAACGCTTTTGTAGAGGAATAAACCGCCATTCTGGCATTCGGCGCAAAGGAAGCAATTGAACAGGTATTTATAATTTCCGCGCCCTCACTCATAAAAGGTAAGGTTACATTTGCCATAATTGTCAACGCCTCGCAGTTAAGGCGAATCATACCCGCGTTATCCTCTTTTGAAATTTCGTAAAAAAGCCCAAGCTTGCCGAAGCCTGCGTTGTTAATCAAAAGTTTAACATTGGCTTTTTCGCTTTCCAATAGGCTTACATAATCACTAACACCCTGATTATCGGTAATATCAAAGCTTAAAATACGAACAGGCTTTGAAAGGTATTTCGCAATCTCCCCCAATTTGTCCTTTCTTCTTGCTATAAGCCAAATTTCTTCAATATCATTTCGCTTTTTATCTACCGCTTTGGCATATTCTACACCAAGTCCTGCCGAAGCACCTGTAATAACTGCAATATTCATTTTATCACGTCCTTTATTTTAGTATACTATTTAAAGTATCTTTTTGCAAAACTTTTCTGCAAATTCCTTCAATTTATCAAAATTCATAGCATTAATATAGTGGCTTTCGAGTATATCGTGAACCGCTTTTGCTTCCGATAGGGTAGAGCAGGCGCAGTCTAAAAGATAGTTCGATGCTTTTTTGTTGAATTTTAACCGTTCTTTGCTTTGATGTAGCTGTTTTGTAAGTTCGAATCTTCTCGCGTGAATACGGCGCGTTTCGGAAGCAAATTTAATAAAATCATTTTCGGTTACAAAGGCAAGAGATAGCTTTGGAATTATTATATGGTCGGTAATAAGTGACGGCAAAAACGGATTTTTAAGGGTTATTATTTCGTGTCCGTTTTCAAGCGCGGCTTTGCGGATTTCTTCCATTATAATATTACTGCAAGCGTGGTATTTGTCTTTAATTATAATAAGCTTTTCGCAACTACTTTCTATCGTTTCGGGAAAGCTTATTAAGCCCTTAGGACTAATGCCGCCGATAAATCCTAGCCATTCGTACGGTGTGGTGTCGCTTTTTTGGATATAGTCCTTACAAAGCTTTTTTGCAAAGCGTTCTACTTTGGATTTTTGGGTAGAACTAAGCGCGGTTTTATAATTATCAAGCAAAAGCTGACCTACCGCTTGTAAATAGCGTGAGACAGTAGCGTGCAAGGCTTTGTTTTGGTTAGTGATTTTAATAATTTCGGCTTTACCTTTTAATTTTTTGCTATCCCAAAATTCGCAGAAATTTAAAATTTCCTCGCAAACACCGGGATATTTCGGGTCAAGCGTATGAGGTGCGGTACCGTCTAAGATAACGGTCTTTTTTTCGGGTAAAATAACTGCATCAAGTGAATCAGGGTCTGAGCTGCACGGACAGTAAATACAATTAAGCTTTTTTTCTTCCGCCTTTTTTGCAATAAATCGCATAAAAGAAGATTTACCCGTACCCGGTCCGCCTTTAATTATATAAACTTTCCAATTGTCGTTAGGGTTATAGCAGCTGCCAAACTTGCTTATAAACCCTTCGCAAGAATTTGCCGCTAAAAAAATTTTAAGTATAGTTTTTTCCATAAATCCCCCTCCAAGTAGTATATATTATTCAAAAAAATAGGTTTTGACACAGAGTGGGATTTGTGGTACAATACTGTGGAGTCGGTCAGACGGTTGCGGATAGAAATATCTGAGGAAAGTCCGAGCCCCACAGGGCAGAATAGCGGCTAACGGCCGCCGAGGGTGACCTTAGGGAAAGTGCAACAGAGATATACCGCCTACTTTTGTAGGTAAGGGTGGAAAGGCGAGGTAAGAGCTCACCGGTTTCACGGGAACGTCGAAACCCTGTAAACCCTATTCGGAGCAACGCTAAGTGTGGCTATACATTTGCCCGATGTGCCACGAAAAGCGGCTTGAGCGGTGGGAGCAATCCTCCGTCGAGATAGATGACCGTCCACGACAGAACTCGGCTTACCGACCGACTCATTTTTACTTGACAATTATATAGTGTTT
>JAZOTR010000038.1:0-8951 GCA_045657745.1 Acutalibacteraceae bacterium | reverse complement strand
CGGTTACTGCGGTGAAATTATTTGGATGTTTGCAGCAACTGACCTTGATTTCGGCGACCAAGACCCCGACGATGACGAGTTTTTAGAAGTTAAAAAAATACCGCTTGAAAAAGCGGTAGAAATGATACTAAACGGCGAAATTAAAGACGCCAAAACCCAAACTGCAATACTAAAACTTAAACTACTCAAAGATAGCGGTGAGATATAACACAACCCCCGATAGTTATACTATCGGGGGGTAAATATTATTTTGCTTTTTTATTTTCAATTTTCAAGTAAATCTTATCCACAATAAACTTTGCTAAGAAGGATATTGCGATACCTAAAATTGCGCCTGCTAAAACGTCGGTTGGATAATGAACATATAAATACATTCTTGAAAAGGCTATAAGCACCGCTAAAACAAGGGCAGGTATTCCCCACTTCTTATTTCTAAGAAAAATAGAAGTGGCGCCTTCAAAAGAAGAAAGTGTATGACCTGACGGGAAAGAAAAGCTTTTAAGCTTTGGAATAAGCAAAACCGCTTCGGTATTCAAATTATACGGTCTTACCCTTGCAATAACATTCTTTAAGAAAAGATTGCCGACAAGATAACCAATTAAAAGGCTCAAACCCATTGTAATACCGATTTTCCTTGTTTTCTTGAAAAACAGGAAAATTACCGCTAAAGCAATCCAAAAAAGTCCTTCGTCGCCAAGTTTTGTAATAATAGGTATTACTTTATCTAAAAATTCGCAGGAAAAAATTTCCTGAATTTTATCAAGCAAACCCAATTCAAAATTGTTCATTTACTTCACCGAATTATTTCTGGTTGTATTTTTCTACAACCTTTTTAATTCTGTCTACAGGGTCTAAAAGACTGCTTATAGAATTATCGCAGTTAAGGGTATCAATTACAAGCGCAATGTATTTTGACATATTTACGCTGCAATACCAATCTCTTGATAAAAGCTCAGGTGTTTGGTAAATAAGGTTGGTGGTGAAAATCTTATCAATAAGACCCTTTTCATAGTATTCATCAAACTTTTCAAGACCTTCAACAAATAAACCGAAGGTTGAGAAAATGAATATTCTGCCTGCGCCCTTTTCCTTTAGTTTAGCGGCAATATCAAGCATAGATTCGCCCGAAGAAATCATATCATCAACAAGAATTAAATCCTTGCCTGTAATATCGTTACCCAAGAATTCGTGTGCTTCAATGGGGTTACGGCCATTTACAACTACAGAATAGTTACGGCGCTTGTAGAACATACCAAGTTCGAGACCCAAAACTGAAGAATAGTAAATACAACGACCCATACCGCCTTCGTCAGGGGAAACTATCATAGTATGGTCACGGTCAAGCTTAATATCAGGAACAGTCTTTAATAAAGCCTTAATCATCTGATAAGCAGCTTGTACATTATCAAAGCCTTCAAGCGGAATTGCGTTATTAACACGGGGGTCATGCGCATCGAAGGTAATGATATTCTTAACGCCCATTGAAACTAATTCCTGTAAAGCCATTGCGCAGTCCATAGATTCACGTGCGGTTCTTCTATGTTGTCTGCCTTCGTAAAGCATAGGCATAATAACGGTAATTCTTCTTGCCTTACCGCCCAAAGCCGCAATAACACGCTTTAAGTCTTGGTAATGGTCGTCAGGACTCATAGGAACGGTTCTTCCGTACATTTTGTATTCTACGCTGTAATTAAAGCAGTCACAGATGATGTATGCATCAAGTCCGCGTGCAGTATGCTTTAATACCGCCTTTGCTTCACCTGTACCGAAACGTGGACAGCTTGGAGTTACAACGAAGCTTTCTTCCTCGCCTACCTCACGCCATTGCTTTAAATAATAGTCTACCTTTGAAGAGATGTCTTCGCAACCACGCATACTGATTAACGCCAAATCGCCGTATGGGGTATGCTTAAAATCAACACTTGCCATTTTATGACCTCCGTAAAATAATTTATCAACTATATATTACCACAAAACTTTCGACAAAAAAAGCCTTTTTATAAAAAATTTTTATATTTTTTTAATTTTGTTGAACTCTTATAAATTATTTGATATAATGTAACTAATATTATGGTTATTTTGAAAGGCGGTTTATATTTTGGCTAAAGTTTATCTTTTAACACACACACCAAATCCCGAACATTCAGTAGCTTCTGCCGCAAAGCTTTGCTATAGCAGTTCTACAATCAGCGGTCTTCGCGAAAACCTCACTGATGAGCAAGCATCTAAATTTGTTGAAATGCTTGCAGAAATAGGTCACGAAAGCCCTATTGAGCACGCTTCCTTTACCTTTGGTATTGAAGGTGTTTCGCGCTCACTTTTAGCGCAAATTACTCGTCATAGAATGGCATCCTTCTCGGTTAAGAGTCAACGCTATGTACGCGAAGGTAGCTTTGAATATGTAACTCCACCCGAAATTGAAGCTATTCCCGAAGCAAAAGAGCTTTATGATGAAATTATGGCAGAAGACCAAAGAAAATATGACCGCCTTGCCGAAATTTTAAAGGAAAAGCATATTAAAACCTTTATGGCTGAGGGTAAGGACGAAAAAACCGCTACAAAGCTTGCTGAAAAGAAAGCTATTGAAGATGCGCGATTTGTTCTTCCAAATTCTTGCGAAACCCAAATGGTTATGACTATGAACGCTCGTTCACTTATGAATTTCTTTAAGCACCGTTGCTGCAACCGCGCGCAATGGGAAATTAAAGATATTGCGGACCAAATGCTAAAGCTTGTTTTAGAGGTTGCTCCCAATTTATTTAAAAATGCAGGTCCTGCTTGTGTTAACGGACCTTGTAGCGAGGGTAATATGACCTGCGGTAAAGCAAAAGAAATTCGTGAATTTTACAAAGGAATTAAAGAAAATGGGTAAACTTATTGTTATAGAGGGTCTTGACGGTAGCGGTAAATCAACTCAGCTTGAATTATTACCCGAAAACCTAAAAGCAAAAGGGATTGACTGTAAGACTGTTTCCTTCCCCGATTACGATAATCCGTCAAGTACACTTGTAAAAATGTACCTTGCAGGCGAATTCGGCAAAAAACCGAATGATGTTAACGCCTTCGCGGCTTCTACCTTTTACTGTGTGGATCGCTACGCTTCCTTTAAAGCAAATTGGGGTAAATTTTATTCGGACGGCGGTACTGTTATTGCAGGTAGATACACTACCTCCAACGCAGTTCATCAATGCTCAAAATTACCTGAAAGTGAATGGGAAGATTTTCTTTCATGGCTTTATGATTTCGAATACAACAAAGTGGGTATTCCAAAACCTGATAAGGTAATTTTCCTTGATATGCCTATTGAGGTTTCACAAAAGCTTTTATCCAAGCGTTACGGCGGAGACGAAACTAAAAAGGATATTCACGAATGCGATACCGAATATCTTGCCCGTTGCAGAAAAGCGGCAGTGTTCACCGCAAAGTATTCTAATTGGGATATTATTCCTTGCAGCGAAAACGGTGAAGCAAGAAGTATTGAAGATATTGCAAACGATGTTTTAAAAAGCGTTTTGGAGATTTATTAAAGAGGTATTTTATGATTTATGTCTTTTTGGCAGAGGGCTTTGAGGAATGCGAAGCATTAGCCCCTGTTGATATTCTGAGAAGAGCTAATATTGATGTTATAACCGTAGGCGTTGGCAGCAAAACAATTACAGGTGCTCACGGTATATCAGTAAACTGCGATACAATTAATAAAGATTTGAAACTGGAAAATTTAGAGGGTATTATTCTTCCGGGTGGTATGCCGGGTACTGTTAATCTCGAAAAGGATGACACTGTACAAAGCATTATTGATTACGCTTGGAAAAATAATTTACTCATAAGTGCAATTTGCGCTGCCCCCTCGATTTTAGGTCATAAAAACCTTTTAAACGGCAAAAAAGCCACCTGCTTCCCCGGTTTTGAAAAAGACCTTTTGGGAGCCGAGGTTTGCGATATGCCTGTTGTAAAGGACGGTAATGTTATAACCGCGTTTGGTGCAGGTGCCGCTTTTGATTTCGGCTTTGAAATTTTAGCCACTATTAAGGGCAAGGATTTTGCAGATAATCTAAAAAAACAAATGAAGTATAAATCGGAGTAAAAATATGAGCGAAGAATTTAAAAATAACCTTCCAAACAACGATGATTATGTTATCGGAAAAGGCTTTGAGGTTGAGGCAATAGAAATTAACGAAACGCCTAAAAAGCGCAAAAAGAAAGCAAAAAACGGCTTAAAAGCCACTATTTCAATTATTTTAATTGTTGTTATATCAATCGGTCTTGGCTTTGGTATTATTTATGCGGGCGCAGATTATTTAGGCGTTGGCTTTGGCAGAGGCGAGGATGTAGTGATTGATGTAGTACCGGGTAGCAGCGCTACAAAAATTGCCGAACAGCTTAACGAATGTGGAGCTGTTAAAATACCTTTACTTTTCCGCGTTTACGCTAAATTAAAAGGCTATGAAAACCAATTCAAATATGGTCTTTACGAGTTTGACAGTGAGTCGGGCTACGATTCGATAGCAAATATGCTTATAACCGAAGGCGCAAAGGCTGAAAGTATTACCGTAACCATCCCCGAAGGTACAGGAATTAATGATTTCGTTAAAAATGTAAACGGCGAAAAGGTTACAGTTCCCGGTATTGCTACCATTCTTGAAAAAAACGGTATTTGCACAAGAAGTGATTTTCTTGCCGCTTTGGATGAAGTCGCCTTAGATTCCAAATTACTTTCTAACGCCGACCCTGATAAAACCTATCATACCTTAGAGGGTTATCTTTTCCCCGAAACCTATGATTTTTATTCATACGATTCAAAGGAATGCGCTGCTTTAGCGGTTAAGCGTATGATTGCCGAAACCGAAAAGCGTATTACCGACGATATGTATAAAAAAGCAGAAAAATTAGGCTATTCAATGAACGAAATTCTTACAATGGCTTCTATTATTCAAATGGAAGCAGGATTGGATACCGAGGCTTTACCAAAAATTGCAGGGGTATTTTATAACCGCTTAAAGAGCGACGAATTTGCAACCTTAGGCTCTTCCCCTACTATTTTTTATGGTGATTCCTTTAAGCACGATGACGACAGGTACGACACCTACAAGATTAAGGACTTGCCACCCGGACCGCTTTGCTCTCCCGGCATTGATGCTATAAATGCCGCACTTAACCCCGAGGGTAGCGATTACTATTACTTTGTAACCGATTCAAGCGGAAAGTTCTATTTCCACAAAACCTTAGCAGAACAAAACAAAACAATAAACAAACTTAAACAGGATAAAAATTGGATTTATGAATACTACAACAAATAAAGTTCCCGAGCTTTTATGCCCTGCGGGCGATTTAACCCGACTTATTGCCGCTGTTGATTACGGCGCAGACGCCGTATACCTTGCAGGTGAAGAGTTTGGTATGCGTACCGCCGCTACCAATTTCGGAATAGAAGACCTTAAAAAAGGCGTTAAATACGCACACGATAACGGTGTAAAGGTTCACGTGACCTGCAACACCATTCCCCATAACGAAGAAATTCCGCGTTTACCCGCTTTTTTAGAGCAGTTAAACGATTTTGGGGTTGACGCTATTATTGCCGCCGATTTAGGCACTATTGGATTGGTAAAAAAATACGCGCCCAATACCGAGCTTCACATTTCGGTACAATCGGGTATATGCAACTACGAAACTGCAAACGCGTTTTATAATTTAGGCGCAAACCGAATTGTTTTAGCGCGTGAGCTTTCCTTAAACGAAATTGCCGAAATAAGAGCAAAAACACCGAAGGAGCTTGAAATTGAAGCCTTTGCTCACGGCGCTATGTGTGTTTCTTTTTCGGCAAGATGCTTGCTTTCGAGCTATATGACAGGCAGAGATGCTAACCGTGGCGACTGCGCTCAGCCTTGCCGTTGGAGTTATTCTTTAATGGAAGAAACACGCCCCGGTCAGTATTTTGATATTACCGAAACCGAAAAAGGCACCTATATTTTAAATGCAAACGATATGTGTATGGCGCCTTATCTTGATAAAATGCGCGACTGTGGGGTTGATAGTATAAAGATTGAAGGCAGAGCCAAATCCCACTATTATGTAGCGGTAACAACCAATGCTTATCGTGGCGCGCTTGATAGTCTTAAAAAGGCTGATAGCACTTGGAAATGTCCCGAATGGGTTATGGAAGAGCTTAACAAAATCAGCCACCGCAACTATTCACAAGGCTTTTATATGGGCAGACCCGAAAACGCTCAAACCTACGCAAATGCAGGTTATGTACGCGATTATTCAGTAGCCGCTATTGTTGACGGTTACGAGGACGGAATGATTGTTGCTACATTGAAAAATAAATTCCTAAAGGGTCAGGAACTTGACTGCTTAGAACCTAAAAATGAGCCGTTTATAGTTCTTGCAAACGAGCTTTATGACGGTAACGGTAAGGCTATTGATTCTGCTCCTCACCCGATGATGGCAATTAAAATTCCGTATCACAAGCCTGTTAAAAAAGGTTCTTTACTTCGTATGAAAGCCGATTAAATTTACACCTCTTGTTAATACTAAACAAGAGGTGTTTTTTTATGCATGAAACGGTATTTTGGAAGATTTTTTCGCGTAGAAGCGCTATATGCTTTTTTATAATAATTTCGTTATTTTTAAGCTGTATTCTGCGCGTTGCGGTTATTGCAAATTCGAATTACGCTAATGTTCAAGCCGCGCAAAGCAGTATTAAAATAAAAGTTTCTAATTTACGCGGTACTATTTTTGACCGAAATTTAATACCGCTTACAAATAATGGTAAAAAAATTATTGCTTGTGTTTCCCCTACTCCGCGCGCAATTACCGCAATTAGCGCATATCTTAAGGGTGAAAAGCTAAACACCGTATTAGAAACACTAAAAAACGGAAAACCCGCTCTGTGCGAGGTTGATACCTTAATTGAATGCGATGGCATTGTATGCACCGAAATTTATACCCATAATTCCTACAAAACACCTGCAATTCACACTGTTGGCTATACCGATATAGACAATAAGGGAGTTTCGGGTATTGAAAAAGCGTATGACGAAATTTTATACTCTAAAGAAACCGCTTATGTTTCTTATTCGTGCGACGGACTCGGCAACATACTTGAGGGCATTGCTCCAACCGTAGAAAATAATACCTCTGTAATAGCAAACGGCGTTGTAAGCACAATTGATATTAACATACAAACCATTTTAGAAGAGGTTGCCACTCCGCTTGAAAGCGGTGCGGTTATAATAGCGGACGCTAAAACCTCAAAAATTAGAGGTATTGTAAGTAAGCCGTATTTCGACTGCGAAAATATTGAAGAATATTTAAATAAAGAAAACTCGCCGCTTTTTAACCGCGCAATTTCTTCGTATAATGTTGGATCGGCGTTCAAGCCGTGTATTGCCACAGCGGGTATAGAAAGCGGATACAAAAGCTTTACACACAATTGTACAGGTAGCTTTGAAATAATTGACCGTACTTTCCGTTGCCACAAGTCCGACGGACACGGAATAACTAATTTAAACTCAGGGCTTATGAATTCCTGTAACACTTATTTTTATAATTTAGCCTTTAAAATAGGCGGCGATACCGTACACAAAACCGCGCGGCTTTTTAACTTTGGAGAAAAACTAAAAATATGCGATAATTTATACACCGCAAAAGGCAGCATACCAAACAAGCAAACCCTTGCAAATATAGCGCATTTAGCGAATTTCAGTATTGGTCAGGGCGAGCTTACCGCATCCCCTATTTCAATGCTAACCCTATACTGCGCGATAGCAAACGGCGGTAAATATTATATCCCGTCGGTAATAGAAGGCACCCTAAAGGACGGCAATTTTAAAGAATATAATTTCGGCAGTCCAACCGTTGCAATGAAAGAAAGCACCGCCGCCACTTTAAAAGAAGCCTTAAAATCGGTTATAGAGGAAGGTACAGGCGTTTTAGCAAAGCCGAAAACTGTTTCAGCAGCGGGAAAAACCGCCACCGCCCAAACAGGAAAATTTGAAAATTCAAAGGAAATTTACAACACTTGGTTTTGCGGCTTCTTCCCTTTCGAAGACCCTAAATATACCGTAATTGTATTTTGCGAAAACTCGCAGAACCAAAATATTTCCTGCGGTGAAATTTTCGCCCAAATAGCCGATAAAATCACTGCACTTTCGGTTGACAAATAATTATTATAAGTATATAATAAATGTGTATGTTTATTTTATATTAAAGGATGTTAGCAAAATGAAATGGACTTCTCTTAACGACCTTCGCGAAAGCTATCTTTCATTTTTTGAATCCAAGGGTCATTTGCGCCTTGGAAGCTTTTCGTTGGTACCGAATAACGACAAATCTTTACTTTTAATCAATTCAGGTATGGCGCCTATGAAGAAGTATTTTACAGGCGAGGTTATCCCTCCCCGTAATCGCGTTACCACATGCCAGAAATGTATCCGTACACCCGATCTTGAAAGAGTTGGTATTACCGCTCGTCATGGTACATTTTTTGAAATGCTCGGCAACTTCTCTTTCGGCGACTACTTTAAAAACGAAGCTATTCCGTGGGCTTGGGAATATTTAACCAAAACTCTTGAAATCCCTGAAGATTTGCTTTGGCCATCTGTTTACGAAGAGGATGATGAAGCATACGCTTTGTGGCGTGATGTTATTGGCGTACCCGAAGAACGTATTGTAAGAATGGGTAAAGCGGATAACTTCTGGGAACACGGTACAGGTCCTTGCGGTCCTTGTAGCGAAATTTATTTTGACCGCGGCGAAAAATACGGTTGCGGCAGTCCTGACTGTAAACCAGGTTGCGATTGTGACAGATATATGGAAATCTGGAACAACGTATTCTCACAGTTTAACAATATGGGCGACGGTACTTATACCGAGCTTGAACATAAAAACATTGATACAGGTATGGGTCTTGAAAGACTTGCTTGCGTTATGCAAGGTGTTGACAATATGTT
>JAZOTR010000037.1:0-4657 GCA_045657745.1 Acutalibacteraceae bacterium | reverse complement strand
GAAATTTCTATTGGTGATTATGTTTTAACAGGCGGCGAGCTTCCCGCCCTTACTGTTGCCGACGCGGTTTGTAGAATGCTTCCGGGCGTTTTATCGGACGACCTTTGTTTTCAGGACGAAAGTCATTTTAGCGGTTTACTTGAGTATCCGCAATATACAAGGCCTGCCGTTTGGAATGACCGCTCGGTTCCCGAAATTTTGCTTTCGGGCGACCATAAGAAAATAGACGAATGGCGCAGATGTAAATCCATTCTTACAACAATCGACAAAAGACCTGATATGTTGAGTGAATGCGACTTAAACCCCAAAGACAAAAAGCTCTTAGAAAAATACAAAAACTTTCTCTAAATTATAATAATTTTGCACAAATGGCGCCATTAAAAAATACTATTTGTTGGATAAATATTAGAACTTTTTCACAAAATATTGACTATAGCATTAAATGTGGTATAATACAATTATCGATAAAACCACTAACCGATAAGGAGAATTTATAATGTGCGTTAAAGATGTTGTTATTCATAATCAAGTAGGTTTACATGCTCGTCCCGCTACCTTCTTCATTCAAAAAGCAAACGAATTCAAGTCTGCTATTTGGGTTGAAAAGGATGACAGAAAGGTTAACGCAAAAAGTCTTTTAGGCGTTCTTTCTCTCGGTATTGTTGGCGGAACCTCTATCAAAATTATTGTTGACGGTTCTGACGAAAAAGAAGCACTTGACAGTCTTGTTGCTTTAGTTGAATCGGGCTTCGCAGATTAATTTTAATTTTTAAAAGCCGCCTTAAAAAAATATAATTTAAGGCGGCTTTTTCTATTGACAAATATATATTTTTTGTTATAATAGTATTTGCGTTAAAATTAACCAAATAAATATTTCCGGGTGTGGCGCAGCTGGTAGCTTTGAGTTTGACCGCTTCCCTTAGGAAGATTAAGGGAAAACGAAGAGGCGCAGCGGTCGAAATTTGTAGACGCTCCAAGTCGTAACAAATTTCGGGCACCGCAAGAGTAAGCGTAGCGCGCGTAAATTTTAATCACACTTAATTTTTAACTATCACTTATTACTTCCAATATTTCCGGGTGTGGCGCAGCTGGTAGCGCGCTTGACTGGGGGTCAAGAGGCCGCAGGTTCAAGTCCTGTCACTCGGACCAAAAATCCCAACAAGGCATTTGCTTTGTTGGGATTTTTCTTTTGAATTATAGAATTTTTGTGTCTGCGGCCGATTGACCCCGTGGGGTCAGGCATTGAACACGAGCGCATCCGGTGGATGAAGAAGCGAGTGTGAAATGGCGCAGCGGTCAAAATTTGTAGACGCTCCAAGTCGTAACAAATTTTGGGCACCGCAAGAGGTATCCGCAGGTTCTTCACTCTTGTGGTTACCCGTTGTTGCGGCGCTACCTTTTGCTAACTGTATCTCGCACAAAAAAAGCACTTGTGCCTTTAGGCACGAGTGCTTTTTTATTTTCCTTATTTTAACTTATCTATGCTTGCCGATAAAGAACATTGCCAAGGTTCCTGGGCCTGCGTGTGAGCCGATAACGGGACCGATTTCCGTAATTAAAGTAACCTCTGCATTATGGCGTTCTTTTAAAATTTCTGCCAAACGCTTTGCGTCTTCTTCACACTCAGCGTGAGAAATAAAAATGGGTGTATTCTTTTCTTCGTAAGAAAGCTCGGCGTATTTAGCCGCCAACGCTTCAATTGCATTTTTTCTGCCGCGGGCAGTAGAAAACTTTATTAAATGTCCCTCATCATCCATTTGAAGCACAGGTTTAATTCCAAGTACACCGCCTGCAAAAGCAACTAAGGGACTAACTCTGCCACCTCTTTTTAAATATTCTAAATCATCAACAGTAAACCAAATACAATGTTGCGGAACGAGGGTCTCTATATAAGCCGCGTTTTCTTCTAAAGATGCGCCTTCGTTTTTCTTGTTTACTGCCATATAAACCATAAGTCCGCCGCCTGCAGATGCCGCCAAGGTATCTACTACAATTATTTTACGCTCGGGATATTTTTCTGCAAGGTCGCTTACTGCCATATTAGCCGAATTTACTGTTGTACTAAGACCCGAAGAAAAGGCTACATAAAGAATATCCTTACCGTCCTTTAAAATCGGTTCAAAGGCGTCGGTAAAAGCCGCTGCATTAATTGCCGCAGTTTTTGCATTAGCGCCTTCGCGCATACGGTTATAAAAATCCTTGTTTGTTATATCCGCGTTGATATACTCCTTATCCTCTCCTACAAAGCTAAAGGTCATATTAGCATACGGTACATCCCATTTCGCTAAAAGCGCCGGACTTATATCGCAACAGGAATCTGTAAAAATAACATAATTATTCATAATTAACACCTTATTTCTTATTTTAATAAATATCTTAGACTTCTCCGTTTTTCGTGAGGGCATCTAAGCTGTTACTGATAATGGCAAGACTGCGATAAAACGCTATTCTTTCTTCCTCGGTAAGAGCATCACTTATAGCATCAAGCACACCGCTGATTTTTTCGGCAATCTTCCGCCCTACCTCAATTCCCTTTTCGGTAAGCACAAGCGGACTTTTATATCTTTTAGCACATTTAGATTCACAAGTAAGAAAACCGTTCTTTTCAAGGTAATCAAGCGAACGCGAAATAGTTGCCTTATCTTCTTCGCAGCGCTCACAAAGGTCTGTTGCGGTTGCGCCCTTATTAGTATAAAGATAGTAAAGGCAGGATACATGCGCGCTTCTTAAGTGGTATTCTGCCATTTCTTGATTCTTAATTTTTCGAATGTTACGACTGACTCTGTTGATAAGAACAGTAAAGGTTTCAAATCTTTCTTTCATATATAACCTCCGATAAAACTTGTTGATATTTCAACAAGTAAAAATTATAGCACAAACTTCTTGAAATGTCAACAAGTTATAAAATAAAAACCACTTATTTAACCGAGTTTAAGCTCTTCAAATAAGTGGTTTATTTTTTGTTAAACGGTAGTGTAGCCAGTGTTATTTCGTATTACATTATTGCGTGTTATCCGTATTATCCGAAGAATTTTCCTCTTGTGAGGGGGTTTGTTGTTCGGAAGAAACCGTTTCTGAAGTAGTTTCTGAGCTTGATTGTTCGCTGCTCACTTGTGACTCAGTTTGTGACGGTGTAGAGGACACAGTAGCAGAAGATGAAGACTGAACTGCAGAAGAAGTTTCAGACGATGTAGAAGACTCGGTTTCCGAAGATGTTGTTGAATAAAGGATATTATCAGGCTTGGTATCATTTTTATAATATCCTATTCCCTTTTTGAAAACATCCTCACTATCCTCGAATTCCTTCTTTTCCAAATCCATATGAATTTCCTTCATAACATCGCGCCAAATATTTTTAGCCATATTATTGTTAGAAACCTTATGATTATGGTCGAAGCCGTACCAAACAGAAGCTACATAATAAGGAGTTCCACCAACAAGCCACGCGTCCTTAGTATCACTTGTAGTACCTGTCTTAGCGTAGGCTTTCATTTTATAGTTAAAGCCTGCAACCGTTCTGCCTGTACCTTCGCTGCCGTAAACAACCTCACGAAGCATATGGTTCATTATGGTAGCAGTAGCGTTGCTTATAACCTGTTCACCCTTTTCGTTGTGTTCAAGCACAATCTCGCCGTTGGTTTTTTCAACCTTATAGTAGGTGGTCGGCTTATGGTACACGCCACCGTTGCCAAATATAGAGAATGCCGCAGCAGATTCGGTTGGTGTTATACCAAGATGGCACCCGCCAAGCGCCAAGGATGACAAGTTTTTATCTTCCTTGGTTAAATATTTCAAATGTAATTTCTTAGTTAAAAACTCGTAAGAAGCATCTATACCGATTTCTTCTTTTAAAAGCTTAACCGGAACCGCATTCATCGATTTTCTCAAGGCGTAATTAAGCGGTACATCGCCCTTATATCCGCCGAACCATTCCTTAGGACCTGATTTGCCCGTCGGATAGTAATTCTTAATAGGTGCATCCTTAACTATAGAAGTATAATTCACAATATCTTTTTCTATACCCAAGGTATAAACTCCGATAGGCTTCATAGTAGAGCCGGGCTGACGAGGAACACTATAAGCGCGGTTCAGACTACGGTTGACGGTTTTTTCGCCCGTTCCGCCAACTACACCTACAATATGACCGCTATAATCCAAAATGGTCATAGCCGACTGCACATATTCCTTTTCGCCATCTACTTTTTTATATTCGCTAAAATATTTATCCTTATTCTTATATGTTTCTTCAAGTAAGGTTTGAATTTCGGTATCTACTGTAGCATATATTTTATAACCGCCGTTATAAAGCATCTGCGAGGCAACGCCTTCGTCACACTTGTGTTTTTGTGCAAGGTCTTCGGTAATCTGCTCAATTAAAGTATCTACAAAATAGTTGTTAATTTCTTCTTCAAAGCTTTCCTTTTGGGTGTTATCAAGGTATATATCCTCATTGTAAACCCTATTAAACTCTTTTTCCTCAACAAAACCAAGCTCAAGCATTTTTAAAAGCACGGTATTTCTGCGCTTTTTATTTTCTTCCATATTGCTTATTGGGTTATATCTTGAAGGATTTTTTGTGATTGCCGCAATTGAAGCGCATTCCAAAATGGTTAAATCTTCAACATTTTTGTTAAAGTAATAGTTAGCCGCAACCTGA
>JAZOTR010000036.1:0-10176 GCA_045657745.1 Acutalibacteraceae bacterium | reverse complement strand
CACCGAATGAGGATTTTTACAATCTTGCAAAAGATGAAAAGGAAGAAAGCGGCACATATACTGCTATGTATTTAAGTAATAGCCAAGAAAATTTAGAAAATTTATATTTTCCTTACAGTATGATTTAAAACCGAGTGCTTTAAAAAGCACTCGGTTCTACTATTTTTAGTTCTTTTTATTGTTATCTTTTTTATTTTGGTTATTTTTATTGTCGTTTTTGTTCTGATTGTTGTTTTGGTTATTTTTGTTTTGATTTTCCATTAAAAACACCCCGCTTTCACAGTTATTATCTGTTTTAAGCGAGGTGTTTATTCTTTAAATCTTAAATAAAACTTTAGCATTTTTAAATGTTAAAGCTAAAACCTCATCGGTAGAAATGCCCTTTATTTCAGCCATCTTTTCGGCAGTATACTGTATTAGTGCAGAATGATTTGTTTTGCCTCTGAACGGCTCGGGGGCTAAATATGGAGCATCGGTTTCAAGCAAGATTTTGTCCATCGGTGTATCACTTACAACACTTGGAAGCGCCTTTGCGTTTTTAAAGGTTAAAACGCCGCCAACACCTAAATACATACCAAGCTTTGTTATTTCGCGAGCCATTTCAACACTGCCCGAAAAGGCGTGAACAACACCGCTTGGTTTGTGCATTTTTAAAATTTCAAGTGTGTCAGCGTGAGCATCACGGTCGTGAACTAAAACGGGTAGGTTATATTCCTTTGCAAGCTCGAGTTGTGCAATAAAGATTTCTTTTTGCAATTCCTTATTGTCTTGTCGCCAATAATAATCAAGCCCGATTTCCCCAACGGCTACGCATTTTTTATGGCTTAAAAGCGGTTTTATATCATTTATAGTATCCCCGTCATCAACATTGCCGGGATGAATACCAACTGCGGCATAAATTATATCGTATTTTTCGGCAAGCTCTAAAGCCTTTAAACTGCTTTCTTTATCGCAACCGCAGGTTATTATACCGCCAACACCCGCTTGTTTTAACGAAAAAACCAAGTCGTCAAAATCGAGCGAAAAAACCTCGTCGTCATAATGGGCGTGTGTATCAAATATAAGTGGTTTATTTTCCAAACTTATCACCTGATTTTGCTTCCTGCAGGAATATCGTCAAGGAAGATAACCTTAATATCCTCGTCGCAGTCTGCCGCTAAAATCATACCCTCGGACTGAATACCGCAAAGGGTAGCGGGTTTAAGATTAGATACTAAAATAACAGTTTTGCCAACAAGCTCGTCAGGAGTATAGAATTTTGCAATACCCGATGCTACGGTGCGGTTTTTGTTACCGTCAAAAATAGTTAATTTTAAAAGCTTTTTAGCCTTCGGCACTGCTTCGCAAGCAACGATTTTTGCAGCGGTAAGTTCAACCTTTGCAAAATCCTCAATTCCAATTTGCTCACTTGTAACCACATTTTCTGCCTTTTCTGCTGCTTTTTCTTGTTCTTCTGCAATTTCAGCTAAAACCTTTTCGGAATCTATTCGAGCAAATAAAGGTGTTGCGGCGCCAACGGAATATTCTTTTACTGCACCAAAGCAAAGGTCATTATTGTTACAGCAAAGCTGTGCTTTTATACTGTCAGAGCTTTGTGGCATTATAGGATAAAGCATAATGCTAAGCAAACGGATGCATTCAAGTAGGTTGTAAAGCACGGTGTTAAGGCGAGGCTTATTTGCTTCGTCCTTTGCCAAAGCCCAAGGAGTAGTTTCGTCAATGTATTTATTGCAACGCTTTGCAAGGTTGATAACAGCATCAACCGCTTCGGCGTTGTGATAAATATCCATAAGGCTTTTGTACTTTTCAATTGTTTTATTTGCTTCGTCGATAAGTTCTTTATCGCATTGCTCACAGCCTTCGCCGAAGGAAACCTTGCCTTCAAAATACTTATTAGTCATTGCAACCGAGCGGTTTACAAGGTTACCTAAGGTATTTGCAAGGTCGGTGTTAAACTTGTTTATAAAGTTTTCGTAGGTAAATGTACCGTCCTGTGCAAACGAAACCTCACTTAAAAGATAGTAACGAACTGCATCTATGCCAAAACGGCTTGCAAGTGCATCTGCATAAACAACATTGCCCTTTGATTTACTCATTTTGTCCTCGCCAACAAGCACCCAAGGATGACCTAAAACCTGCTTAGGTAAAGGCTCGCCTAAAGCCATAAGAATAATAGGCCAATAAATTGTATGGAAACGAACAATATCTTTACCTATAACGTGTAAATCAGCAGGCCAAAGTTTGCGGTAAAGGTCGGAGTTATCCTCAGTGTCATAGCCAACACCTGTTATATAGTTTGAAAGCGCGTCAATCCAAACATAAATAACGTGCTTTTCATCAAAGCTTACAGGCACACCCCATTTAAACGAGCTTCTTGAAACACACAAATCCGAAAGACCGGGCTTTAAGAAGTTGTTGATCATTTCGTTCTTGCGGGATTCAGGTTTTATAAAGTCAGGGTTTTGCTCGTAATATTCAAGCAATTTGTCTTGATATTTGCTAAGCTTTAAGAAATATGCTTCTTCCTTAGAATCAATTACCTCGCGGCCGCAGTCAGGACATTTGCCGTCTACAAGCTGGGATTCGGTATAAAAGGATTCGCAGGGCACACAGTACTTGCCTTGGTATTCGCTTTTATAAATATCGCCTTGTTCGTAAAGCTTTTTAAATATCTTTTGAACAGTCTTTTCGTGGTAATCATCTGTTGTACGGCTAAATTTATCATAATTGGTATTAAGGCTATCCCAAACAGATTTAATAACCGAAGCCGCATTATCAACATATTCCTTTGGTGTAATACCTGCGGCATTTGCTTTTTCTTCAATTTTTTGACCGTGCTCGTCGGAGCCTGTCATAAGATATACATCAAAGCCCATCATTTTTTTGTAACGGGCAATCATATCCGCTAAAACAATATCGTATGCGTTACCGATATGTGGTTTGCTTGAAGCATAAGCAATAGCAGTAGTAATATAAAATTTCTTGTTGTTTGACATAAAGACACTCCGTTCTTAAGGTTTTTGGGTTGAGTACAAAAGGTATGAAATTGCGGTTGAAATAAGTGTGTATAAAAGTATAGTGCTACCGTCTATTAATGAGCCTGAACCATTAAAGGAAGCGTAAGCAAAAATTATTATACCTAAAACAAACGCAATAATATACAAAATAGAAAGTAATGCATTACTACGCCTAATTCGGTTAGCGCAGTTTATTATTTTAGCAAGGGCAATTCCGCTGCCTTTAAATGCAGCAGGTGCGGAACACGAGGCTTGCTTTACAATAGAGTTTTTATACATGTGGCAGCCTGCAGTGCTCATAACCATTACCGAGTCATCATAAAGACCTAAATAATCACAAATCATTTCTTTAGTGATATTCGGGTCGGTATTATTAACAAGTAAGGTGACACCAAGCTTTGTAAGTCTTCTTAGCTCTTTAGTAACCGTAGGGC
Source organism: Acutalibacteraceae bacterium (assembly GCA_045657745.1). Classification (GTDB taxonomy): domain Bacteria; phylum Bacillota; class Clostridia; order Oscillospirales; family Acutalibacteraceae; genus UBA737. The sequence goes on along the minus strand of JAZOTR010000036.1, from coordinate 6,725 downwards.
TTACATCATATTGTACCATAAGTAACGCGCACGCCTTATTGCCGCTTGCAACATAAACAGGGAAGAAGCCGCTGCGAAGGATTTTACGGTCAACTTCAACGCTTGGAACTGATATACCGTGAGCTTCCATAAGTGTACGGTTGCCGATAAATAAAAGCTTATTATCTACCCAACCCGAAATGCCCATTCTATCCTCGTATTTTACAGTATCGGAATCGGGGAGAGTGGTTATATTGCTTTCGCCCGCAATTCTTTTGAATATAGGCGCTAATGGGCTTTTTAAGGTTTCTGTAAGGGAAGCGGCGCGAAGAATAGTTTCATCTAAACTGTTTTCAGATAAAATCTTCATTTGGTGAAGTGTAACTGTACCAATCGGGAAAAGGTCAGTAGAGTCAAGCACTAAGGCATTTGCCATTTCAACCGACTCGGCGCCGTATTTACCTGCTATCATACATCCAAATCTATTAAGCTTTTTAGCCGCGCGGTAAAGCGGTAGATTATCGATGAAAAATAGTGTTGGCAAGGCGGCAAAGCAAAGAATAGCAGATGCAGCGTAAAAACTGTATACAACACTGTCAAAGTAGTTAAATGCAGTAAAACCTGCAAGAATTGAAATCAAAAGAGCTACAACCGTAATTGAGGGTAATTTGCCGTTTAAAAATTTGCCAAAGGTTGAATATTTAATATAATCATCAATATGTTGGCAGGTTTTAGGTGTAGCAATAAGTGTATCGCCCTCAATAGAATCCTTCGCCATAGCAAATGTTATTGCAGGGTCACCTAAAAGTTCGACTGCTTTCTTGTCCTTAGAGTTTGTTATTTGCTTTAAGTTTGAAAGCATATAAGAGTCTTTCCTGAATTTTGCTATGCTTCTTAAGGATAGAATAATGCAAAGAGTTATAAGCATATCAAGTACAATTTCTCCGCTTGTTATTCCCAAAACTGCATAAATTAATACAAACGTAGTTGCAAGTGAGGTTAAGACATCGGGGTTTGATTTCTTTTTAAATATATTTTTAAGTGATAAAAACATATCCATATTAGCAAGAATGTTTAAAAATGCAATTATAGTACAAGCAATCATTGCGCCTACGGTTTTTCCTAAAACTACACCCGACATAAAGGGGAGCTTCATACCGCTTAATAAAAGTGTAACAAATACCGAAAGGCAAGAGCATAAAAAGCTTCTTCGTTTTAGAATGGAAAAACGGCGTATGAATTTTTTGGCTTCGCTCTCATCTTTGAATTCTGTTTCGGGTACGAAATCATCGAAATCATCGTTTTCAAGCATTACCCTACTTTCTTCTAATTCATTTGAAGCGGAATTGATATTTTCAAATTCACCTGTAAGGTCAATTGCTTGTGTTCTTGTTGTAACCATAATCTTAGGCTCTACCGAATCACTGCTTGAAACAGGCGTAAAGGTTATGGTTGAGGTAGAGGATATGTCATTCTCCTCTTTTTCGGGTAAGGACATATCATTATCAATATCCGAAATGACAAAGGGAACACTTGATTGAGCATTTTTAATAGGTGTAGATATTTGTATTGTTTCTTCGAATATTTCTTTTTCTAGCTTTGGTTCTTCTTTTGGCGTGGCAGTTTCTTTTGGCTCCGGTTTTGGTTCGGGCTTGGATTCTACTGATTGCGCGCTTTTTTGTTCTACATATTTACCCAAATAATCAAATGTTATATCGTATTTGTGGGATAATTGGTCAATTATCTTTTGGTCATCGCTTTTAAGAATATCATCAACACTTTCAAGGGTGTAAGCAGGCTCGGTATCTACCGAGGTGTCATTACCCTGTTCGTCAAGTATGTACGGCTTACATTTTTCAAGCAATGAGCGGTTATCCTTTGAGGTTGCTTTTTGCATTCGTTTTTTAAGGGAATCGAGCGCACCCGTACTGTCATATCTTTTTGAAGTATTGATTTTTGAAGATAACACCTCTTGCGGTGTCAACGCGTGGGAAGGTTCAGGCAAATTTTCGCCTGTTGTAATGGAATCATCCCCTTTTAGCAGAGAGAATAACTCATCATCCTGATTTTTTTGAAACAGCTTCATTCAAAATCTCCGTTCTAAGAGTTTAACTTCTTCTTTTTCGTATTACTTCATACATTAAAATTCCTGCCGCTACCGAGGCATTGAGTGAGTTTATTTTTCCGTTCATGGGAAGGCTTACAATTTGGTCGCATTTTTTGGCGGTAAGCTCGCCTATGCCTTTACCCTCGTTACCTATAACGATAGCGCAAGGGCAGTCAAAATCAATTTTTTCGTAGTCGGTTCCGTCCATATCTGCGCCAAAAACCCAAACACCGTTTTCTTTTAAAAATTCAATGGTGTTTGATATGTTGGTAACTCTTGCTACTTTCATATATTCGAGCGCGCCGCTTGCGCTTTTTGCAACAGTTGCATTAAGTGAAGCACTTCGTCTTTTCGGAATAATAATTCCGTGCACACCCGAAGCCTCTGCCGTACGGATAATGGCGCCTAAGTTATGCGGGTCTTCAATACCGTCGCAAATAATGATGAACGGTTTTTCGCCCTTTTGATTTGCAAAATCAAGAATATCCTGCGGCTCACAGTATTCCTGTTCGGCAAAAAGCACCGCAACGCCTTGATGGTTTGCGCCGCCGCAGTAATAATCTAACTTCTGGGGGCTAACTTCCTTTATTAAAATTCCTTTAGCCTTGCATTTGGCAATTATGGCTGTAACAGAACCGCCGTTAATACCGTGCGCAACTAAAAGACGGTCAATCTCTCGGCCTGAGCGTACCGCTTCAAGCACAGGATTTCTACCGCAAATTATATTGTAACCTTGTTCTTTCTTATTTTCCATATTAAATCATCTCTAAACATAAATATTCATCATACAGTATAACATAAATACTTGAAAAATAAAATAGTTATTTTATAATATTATTAAATATTTTTGGAAAAATAGTTTTAAAAGCGAAAAAAAGGAATGATTTTATGAGCGAAAATTTAATAAAATCTGTAAAAGGCTATGAGGTTTTGGATTCTCGAGGCAACCCAACGGTTGCGGCAAAGGTTACGCTTTCTGACGGAAGTGAAGGGTTTGCAATTTCACCGTCGGGTGCGTCGACAGGTATGTACGAAGCGCACGAATTGCGTGACGGTGTAAGTGACCGTTATTTAGGACGCGGTGTTAAAAAGGCGGTTTGGGGGATTAATAACGAAATCAGCGAAAAAATTGCCGGTAAAAGTCCTTTTAATCAAAGAGAAATTGACGAATTTTTAATAGAACTTGACGGAACGGAAAACAAAGCAAGATTAGGCGCTAACGCTATTTTGGCGGTATCCTTAGCGGTTGCGCGCGCGGCGGCAAATGCAAAAAAAATACCGCTATATAGGTATATAGGCGGTGCTAATGCAAGTCTTTTGCCAAGACCGATGTTTAACATTTTAAACGGTGGCGCGCACGCGGCAAATAATATTGATATTCAAGAGTTTATGATAATTCCAAATAATCCGTCTTCCTTTAGCGAAGGCTTAAGGCAATGCACCGAAATTTACCATAATTTGGGCAAAATTTTAAAAGAGCGTAATATGAGTTCGGGCGTTGGCGATGAGGGTGGCTTCGCGCCTAATTTAGAAAATGACGAGCAAGCAATAGAAATTATTGTAAAGGCTATTAAAAAGTCAGGTTATACCACAGATGAAATCAAGATTGCATTAGATGTGGCTTCAAGTGAATGGTATAAGGATGGGCATTATTTATTGCCTAAAAGAAACAAGAAAATGACCGCCGAGGAATTAATTTCATATTACGAGGAATTAATAGAAAAATATCCTATAATTTCAATTGAGGACGGGCTTTCCGAAAACGATTGGGACGGTTGGCGTAAGCTTACTAAGAAATTAGGCGAAAAGCTTCAGCTTGTAGGCGATGATTTATTTGTTACCAATACGAAAAAGCTTCAAAAGGGAATAGAAATGGGTTGTGGCAACTCTATTCTTGTAAAGCTTAACCAAATTGGTACACTAACCGAAACACTTGATGTAATTGAACTTGCAAAGCAAAACGGTTATACCGCCGTTATTTCCCACCGTTCAGGCGAAACAGAGGATACTACAATTGCGGATTTAGCGGTAGCGGTAAATGCGGGACAAATCAAAACGGGAGCCCCCTGTAGAACAGACCGAGTAGCAAAATATAACCGGCTTTTAATTATTGAGGAAGAAATAAAAACCCGCCTATAAGGCGGTTTTTTTAATCTTCTTTTATAATTCTTGGAACTCGCGGAGAAATACCGCAAACAATTTCGTAGTTAATAGTGCCGCAAATATCGGCTAAGGTATCAACCTTTAAATCTTTTCCGAAAAGTATAACCTCATCGCCCATTTTAACATCGGGAATATCGGACACATCGACAGACATTTGGTCCATACAAATTCTGCCTATGATATTAGCTTTTTTGCCGTTTATAAGCACAAAGCCTTTGTTGGATAAAAGCCTTGGGTAACCGTCGGCATAGCCTGCGGTTACGGTAGCAATTTTGATTTTTTTATCTGCTTTAAAGGTTCTGCCGTAGCTTACTGTATCGCCCGCGTCAATTTCTTTTACCATTGATACAACCGATTTAACCGTCATAACAGGAATTAAAGCTTCCTTTAAGTCCATATCACTTGACGGGGAAAGACCGTATAGTGCTATTCCTGCGCGTGTTAAGTCGGAGTGCTTTTCGTCGTCTAAAAGTAGCGCTGCCGAGTTACAACAATGAATAAGCTCAGGTTTTAGGTCGGCTTTTTCGAATTCGTTTATTGCTTTTAAAAAGCGTGAATACTGCTCGTTTGTAAAGCCGTCACGCTTTTGTAAATCGCAGTCGGCATTAGCAAAATGAGTAAAAATACCATTAAAATTAAAGCCTTCAAGCTTAGCGCACTTAATGGCATCATCAATACCAAAAAGGCTATCGCTTCTGCAATCAAATCCCAAACGGCTCATACCGGTATCAAGCTTTATATGTATGTTTACAGTAACTTCATTTTCTACAGCTTGCTTTGAAAGTGCCAAAGCGTATTCCTTTGAATAAACACATTGGGTGAGGTTGTGGTCGCATAAATCATTAACCATATTAACGGGGGTGTAGCCTAAAATAAGTATGGGTTTAATGATTTCAAGGTTTCTTAGCTCAATAGCTTCTTCAATGTTAGAAACCGCAAAATAGTCCGCCCCGTATTGCTGCAAAATGGGTGCAACAGCACAAACCGAATGTCTGTAAGCATCGGCTTTAACAACTGCCATTATTTTAGCATTTCCCGATTTTTCTTTTAAGATTTTAAAGTTATGTACAAGGGCATTTAAATCAATTTCTGCCCAAGTTCTTCGTAAAAAGCTCATAACATCACCCCATAATAATATCATTATATCAAGTTATTTCAGTTTTTGCAATCGCTTATTCATAACGGTTGCAATAGGTATAAATAAAAAACTTAAAATCGCCCAAAAAAACGAATATAAAAAGCAGATTTGCCCCTTGAAATTTAAAGGCATATTACTGTAATCCCAAACATTTTTTCTTAAGATAAGATTAAAAATCACACCGAATATAAGCTCGATAAAGGTTATAAATCCACTACCGATCAGTGCTTTTATAAAAAGATTTGCCTTTTTAAATTTTTCGCCTATTTTTGCAAAAAACAAAAAGCAAATACCGCCCGCTGTAAGCATAGATGGATGGGTAAATCCGCGCCATAAAATTTCTATAAGTCCGTAGCCTACCGCGCCGAAGCTAAACATTAAAAAATTTGTTTTTTTCAAATAAATCACCAAAATTAGTATTGGTGATTTATAAAATAATATGCAAAGAAGGCGGGATTACCGCCTTCTGTTAGTGATTATTAAAAGTCTTAAAAATTGGGTTAAGGAAACGAGGAAAGCCGCAATATAAGTCATAGCTGCGGCAGATAACACCTTGCGAGCGCCTATGGCTTGTTCGTAGTCTAATAAACCGCAGCCCTCAATTGAATTTAGCGCTCTTGAAGAAGCGTTAAATTCAACAGGCAATGTAGCTAACTGAAAAATAAGGGTTGCGCCGAAGAATATAATACCAAGAGTCATTAAATATGAAAAATTGAACATCAGTCCTATTAATAGCAAGGGTAGGGCTAATGTAGAGCCAATATTACAAACAGGGAATATTGCTGTGCGCACCTTAATTGGTGTATAACCCTTTGCATACTGTACTGCGTGACCTGCTTCGTGAGCGGCAACCCCGACTGCCGATATACTGTAAGAATCATAAACCGATTCCGAAAGTCTTATAACATTGGTTTTAGGGTCGAAATGGTCGGTAAGATGACCTCTTACTCTTTCGATTTTAACACCGCTTACTCCATTTGCTTCAAGCACCCGTCTTGCAGCATCCGCACCGCTTAAACTTGCGGAAATTTTCGAATATTTCGAAAAGGTGCTCTTAACCTTGATGCTTGCAAAAAGAGATAAAATTATTGCGGGCAAAACTAAATATAAATAGAGTGGGTCTATACTGTAATAATAGCCAAGCACTAAAAATCACTCCAAAAATTATAATGATTGTAGTTTGTCGAAACGCTGAAAAGCGCTTCGACAAGCCGATTTTATCGGCTTTACACAAATGAATTCTTGAGAATTCATTTGTGTACGACACTCATTGCAATAGATATAGTCAAATTTTCATTGAAAATTTGCTTCCAAATCAAAGATTTGGTGTCGAAACAG
>JAZOTR010000035.1:0-13537 GCA_045657745.1 Acutalibacteraceae bacterium | reverse complement strand
TATTGTTCATTTGTTTCACATTCGGTTGAGCATGCGGAAAAACTAATTCCGCAGTATGTAGAATATCTATGCAATGAATTAGAAATTACTGCAAAAATCGCAAAGGAAAATAAGTTAAGACTTGAAACTGTTTATATGGGCGGTGGTACGCCTACAACCCTTAATCCTGAGCAATTACATAAGGTTTTGCAAACCGTAAAGGATAATTTTGATTTGTCTAATATTTCTGAATTTACAGTAGAAGCGGGAAGACCTGATACTGTAACAAGAGAAAAATTGGAGGTTATTAAAAGCTTTGGCGTTACAAGAATTAGTATTAATCCGCAAACAATGAATGATGATGTTCTTAAAATAATCGGTAGAAAGCATTCAGTAGCGCAAACAATCGACGCGTTTAATTTAGCTCGCGAGTGCGGTTTTGATAATATTAATATGGATTTAATTGCAGGTCTTACAGGGGATACCTTTGAAAGCTTTGTAAATACGGTTGATTCTGTAATCGAATTAAATCCCGAAAGTGTTACGGTACATTCGCTTTCTATGAAGCGTTCATCGACTATGACTAAATATAATGAAATTCCCGAAATCAAAATGGGTAAAACGGCATCGCAGATGGTGGATTACGCATATAATACCTTAGCGAAAAACGGAATTTACCCATATTATATGTATAGGCAAAGCAAGACAGTAGGCAACCTTGAAAATGTAGGTTATGCTAAAAGAGGATATGAATCACTTTATAATGTTTACATTATGGACGAAACTCATACAATACTCGCTTGTGGCGCTTCCGCAGTAACTAAATTACGCGAACCTGACGGGGATTATATTGAAAGAATTTTTAATTATAAATATCCGTATGAGTATATTAATCAGTTTGATGAAATTATCAATCGAAAAAACGGAATTGGTGATTTTTATTCTAAATATTTAATTCCTTGATTTGTTTTACTCTATATGATAAAATTAATATAAATACTAAGGAGGTATTTTTATGGATTTTTTTGATAATGCCGTTGTTAAAGCAAAGGAAGCATTTGATATTGCTTATAAGAAAACCAATGAGGTTGTAAATACAAGCAAACAAAAATTTGACATTGCCACCTTACAAAACAAGCGCCAAAAGGATTTTGAGGTGTTAGGTGAAATTTATTATAATTTGATTAAAAACAGCGATATTGAGGACGATAAGACTCAAAAAATCGTTGCTGCAATTAATGAAAAAAACGAAAAAATTGCAGAGCTTAACGAACAACTAAATAGCACAAAGCATAAGCGTATTTGTCCCGCTTGCTCGGCTTTAATCGCTGATGATGCGGTATACTGCTCGGTATGCGGTGCAAAATTAACAATTGATGAATAATGGCTGTTAATCAGCCATTTTTTATTAGAGGGGATATTATGAAAGAAATAAAAGTTGGTATTATTGTTGCTGATATTGATGAGTACAAGCCTTTCGCAAATACTATTGAAAAGGGCGAGTTTTTGCCATATTCTTTTTTAGGAAGACAAGGTCATCAGTTTACTGTGAATACTGAGAAAGCAAAAGTTAATGTTATTTCAATTCTTTGCGGAATAGGTAAGGTTAATGCCGCCGCTGCCGCAATGCATTTAGTTGACATTGGTTGTGACTATATACTTAATTACGGTCTTTCGGGCGGTATTTCTGGTATTTCAAGAGGCGAAATTACCACGCCAGATAAGTTTATTGAGCACGATTTTGATTTAAGCGGAATAGGGTACAAGCTATGCGAAAAGCCCTTGCAAAAGTATATTTACGAAGCAGATAAAGACTTAATTAAAATCGCTAAAAATGTTATTTCAAATATTAAAATGGGTATGGCTGTTTCGGGTGACCATTTTATATGCGATAATGCAGTTAGGGATTCCTTGAAAGATAATTTTGGCGCGATGTCTTGTGATATGGAAACTGCCGCAATAGCATATATTTGCGATTTTTCAAATACACCTTTTTTAGCCTTAAGACGAATTTCAGATGATGCAGGCAGTGATGCTACTACTGATTACAGAGAAATGAACGAGGCTGACGAAACCTTACTTTCTGATTATATTATTGAAATAATTAAGGAACTTGTATGAAAACACATAAAATAACTAGGCAAAAAGCAGGGGAAAGTGCAGTAATTTTATTGCTTTCAACTGTTTTTGTTAAAATAATCGGTGCGGCTTTTAAAATACCGCTTGCTTCTAATTTGTTTTTAGGGGATTTAGGCTTTGGGTATTTTTCGGTTGCTTATGATTTGTTTACTCCTTTTTATGTTTTAGCAATTTCGGGTTTACCCGCTGCGCTTTCAAATATAATTGCAGAATTTTTAGCGCAAAAACGCTATAACGATATTGAAAAAACTTTTTTACTTACTAAAAAGCTTTTTTTAATATTCGGTATTATTTCTTCTTTGATTTTTTCGGTATTGGCTATTCCTTTTGTAAAGTTTACAGATACCTCAGGTAACACGCTTTATAGTGTTTATGCAGTTATCCCGTCGGTATTTTTGTGCTTTTTAATATCATCGTATCGCGGATATTATGAAGGCTTTGCTGATATGAACCCAACTGCAATTTCAAAAATTATTGAAGCGTTTGGTAAGCTGTTTTTGGGTCTTGGCTTTGCATTTGCCGTTATTAAAATCACCTCAAACCCTGCATTTGCTGCGGGCGGCGCAATGCTTGGTATAAGTATTGGTACGCTCGTTTCAACGATTTATCTTAAATTTAGGTATAAATTCGGCGCGAAATTAATCTCTTCGCAAGATTTAGCGCAAAGTCCGTTAGCTATTACGAATAATAAAACCGTTAAATTAATTTTAATGTTAGCTTTGCCGGTTGCGCTTTCAAGCCTTATTTCAAGTGCAGTATCGCTTATAGACGCACTTACGGTAAGAAGTATTCTTAATGCGAATATAGAAGATTTATTTTTAAAAAATAAACAAGCGATTGAATATTTTAATTCGGTTTCAAATACAACGATTAGCGAATCTAATTTTGCGACCTACCTTTACGGTATTAGAAGTAAAGCGTTTACTTTATTTAATCTTGTTCCAACCCTTACAATGTCGCTTGGAGTAGCTGCATTGCCAACACTTTCGTACTTTTGGAGTAAGAAAGATATTTCCTTAGTTAAAAAGAATTTTAATGCAATTATAAAAATGATTTCATTAATTACTTTGCCTGCAGGTATAGCTTTTATTGCAGTTTCGCCTTATATTATGAAACTACTTTATTCGGATTACGGCTCTGTAAATATTGGCGGAAAGCTTTTACTTATATACGGTTTTTCGGCAATTTTTGCAGGTTTTTCAATACCTCTCACGAGTGTTTTACAATCTTTTAATGCTCAATTTAAAGCGCTTTTTAATATTTTAATTGGTACAATAATTAAAATAATTTCAAATATTGTGTTAGTATCAATTCCCTCAATTAATATTTATGGCGCCGCAATAAGTACATCGGTATGCTATTTATATATTTTATTGGCACATATTTATAGGATTAATAAAATTATAGGTAAAACAGGGGAGTTTAAAAACATTATTATTAAACCGCTTTTAGCATCAATTGTTTCATCTGCTTGTGCGTTAATTATTTGTAAAATTTTTGATGCAAAGATTGGCATAATTTGTGGAATAGTTGTTGCGGTAATTGCTTATATGGTGGTTTTGGTTTTATTTAAAGCTTTAAATGAGGATGATTTTGACAACATACCAAAGGGCAAAAAATTGTATTTTTGGGCAAAAAAATTTAAAATCATGTAAAATACTTGTTGAAATTCAACAAAAAAGGAAAAGTGTTTTTAAACTTTTTAATGAAAATAGTATTTCTCTATTGATTTTTCTTTGAAAATATGTTAATAATTGTATGTACGGATACTAAGCTGTATGATAAAATACAGTGATGGAATCGTTAAAAAAATATTGGAGGTTCTAAAATGAACAAGACAGAATTAGTTGCATCAATTGCTGAAAAAGCAAATATCTCTAAGAAGGACGCTGAAAAAGCACTTGCTGCTTTTGTTGACAGTGTTGCTGCTGAATTAAAAGCTGGTGGCAAAGTTCAACTTATCGGTTTCGGTACATTCGAAACTCGTGAACGCGCTGCAAGAACTGGTATCAATCCACAGACTAAGCAGACAATCAAAATCGCTGCTTCTAAGAGCCCTGTTTTCAAGGCTGGCGCTGCTTTAAAAGCTGCTATTAAATAATTAACTTTCAAAAAAGCCGTCCTTTAAGGACGGCTTAAAATTTACGATTATGAGATTAGATAAATATTTAAAAGTATCAAGAATAATTAAAAGAAGAACGGTTGCAAATGAAGCGTGTGATGCGGGCCGAGTTATTGTAAACGGAAAGGTTGCTCGCGCTTCTTATGATGTTAAGGTTGGAGATATAATTGAAATATCCTTTGGAACACGAAATGTCAAGGTAGAGGTAACTCTTGTTACTGAAACTGTCCGTAAGGACGATGCCGCTTCAATGTACCGCATAGTGTAATAATTAAAGCACCACTTAAATATATTTTTTAAGGGGTGTTTTATTTTGCAAGAAAATATAATAAACAACAGTAATATTATAATTGAACAACGAAAAAAAATCAATTTAAGCGGTGTCAAAGACTGCGTAAGCTTTGATGATGAAACAATAATTCTTAATACAAATATCGGAAGACTTGCTATTAAGGGTTTTTCGTTGCATATCACTAATTTTAATACCGAAACAGGCGATTTTGAGGCGAATGGAAAAATCAACGCTGTAATTTATACTGCTGATGAGCAAAAGGGCGGTTTTATTAGCCGTATTTTTAAATAATTATGTGGGAAATTAATTCTGCTTTACAAATACTTTTCTTTTGTTATTCAATTTGTTTAGGAATTATTTATTGCCTTTTTTATGATGTTTTGCGCGCCATAAGAAAGGCGATAAAAATTAGTGATTTTTCAGTTTTTTTACAGGATATTTTTTATTTTGTAGTAATCGCCTTTGTAACCTTTATTTTTTTGATAGCAACAACAAACGGTGAAATACGAGGATATATTATTTTTGCTATTCTTATTGGATTTTTGGTTTGTTTTTGTACGATTTCAAAATTTTTTATTAGACTTTTAAACCTTATTTTTAAAGGTATATTTACAGTTTACAGGAAAATTAATGGCATTTATAATACCATTTTTTTAAAAACAGAGCGTTTTTTTATAAAAATCTTCAATTTAATTAAAAATACTTGTAAAAAACTCTTGAAAAAGGTAAAAGGTTTGTTGTATACTAAACAATAATCAGTGTCTTTAAATTTGAGTTGGAGTTTTGATTTTATGAAACGCAAAGCGAAACCAAAAAGAAGTTTAATACTTAAATTTTTAATTTTAGGTGTTTGTGTTTATATGATAGCAACTCTTGCTAATCTTTGGACAACACTTAATGAAAGCAAAGCAACGCTTAATTCTTTAAAAGCGGAATATTCTGCAGTTCAGAATGATATTGAAGAATTAAAGTCAATGCTTAATGATGAGTCAAATACTAAAATAATTGAAAATGCCGCTCGTCAGCGTCTTGGCTACATATATTCGGACGAGCAGGTATTTATAGATGTTTCGGGTAATTGACCGTAGTTTTAGGGAGGATTTTCTTAAGGATGCAGCTTACTGTTGGTGAAATTATTGAAGGAAGAATTACCGGTATTACAAATTTCGGTTTATTCCTTGATTTAGGAAACGGCAAATCGGGTATGGTACATATTTCTGAGGTTGCCCGTAATTATATTAGCGATATTAACGAGCATTTCAAAGTGAACGATACTGTTAAAGCAAAGATTTTAAATATTGGCGATGACGGTAAAATCAGTCTAAGTATTAAACGAGCTTTAGAGCCTGAAAAAACTCAGGAAAGACCGCGCAAGGAACGCCGTACATACGAACAACCAAAGCCGGACGGTTCTTATACTTGGATGCCTAAAAAGAACGAGCCTGCTTCCTTTGAAGAAATGATGAATCGCTTCAAGCAAACAAGTGACGAAAAGTTTTCGGATTTAAAACGCAAGAATCCCGAAAGCGGACGCACAAAGAGACGCGCAATGAAATAATTATTTAAGGCGAAACCGTTTGGCTTCGCCTTTTTTTAAGGAGTAAAAATGAGCAAAATCAATTTAGTAGCACCATGCTTGTTTGGTGTTGAAAGTATTGCGGCGGATGAATTTCGCCGAATGGGCTTTGAAGATATAACAACCGAAAATGGTAGAGTATTGCTTTCGGGCGAAGAAAATATGTTGGCAAGAGCTAATATATGCTCTCGCTTTGCAGAACGCATTTTAATTAATGTAGGCGAATTTTCGGCCGTTACATTTACAGAACTTTTTGACGGTGTTAAAGCGCTTCCTTGGGAAGATTTTATCGGCAAGGACGATGCTTTCCCCGTAAACGGTTGGAGTATTAATTCGCAGTTATTCAGCATACCTGACTGTCAGTCAATTATTAAAAAAGCTATTGTTGAAAGACTTAAGCTTAAATACAAAATTAATATTTTTGCGGAAACGGGAAGTGAATATAAAATCCGTTTTTCAATTCACAAGAATATTGTTACAATGATGATTGATACCTCGGGTGAAGGCTTGCACAAAAGAGGATATAGACGCAACTCGAATGACGCGCCTTTAAAAGAAACCTTAGCTGCAGCTATGTGTGATTTAGCACGTATATATCCCGATACAAAAATTTACGACCCATTTTGCGGTAGTGGTACAATACTTATTGAATCGGCATTAATGGCAACTAAAACTGCGCCCGGTCTTAGAAGATTTTTTGCGGCTGAACGCTTTGGCTTTTTGGATTCGAAAATTTGGATGGAAGAACGCACTCGCGCGCAAGATTTAATCCTTAAGAATATTGATTTCAGAGCGCAAGGCTTTGATATTGATAAAAATGCCGTTGAATTAACACTTGCAAATGCTAAAAAAGCGGGTGTTGAAAAATATGTAAAAGCATCTATTGCAAATGTCAAAGATTTTTCCGCACCTAAAGAACGCTGTATTACTGTTACTAATCCACCTTATGGCGAGCGTCTTTTGGATGTTAAGGCGGCGGAAGAATTATATACCGTTATGGGTAAGCAGTTCGAACAAGGTGATGGACGCAAATATTATGTAATTAGTCCTCATGATGAGTTTGAACATCATTTTGGAAGAACTGCCGATAAACGCCGTAAGCTTTATAACGGTATGATTAAATGTCAGTTATTTATGTATTTTAAGTGATTGACAAACTATTGTTAATAACATATAATATTAATATAATCTTCAGGGCGAGGTGCAATTCCTCACCGGCGGTATAGCCCGCGAGCCATAAGGCTGATTTGGTGAAATTCCAAAGCCGACTGTAAAGTCAGGATGAAAGAAGATAGGATATTTGTATCTTTACGCCCTTGTTGTATTATACAGCAAGGGTATTTTTTGTAGGTGGTATTTATGAGAAAAGAAAAACTAATTAAAAGCAGTGTTACGGGTGTATTTTGCGCATTAGCTTTTATTCTAACCGTTGTATTAAGATTTAAAGTTTCGTTTTTGTCTTTTGACTTAAAGGATACTATTATTGCCGTTGTATCGCTTATGTATGGACCTTTGTACGGCGTTGCAAGCGCAGGTATTGTTGCTTTATTAGAATTCTTATCTGTTAGTGATACAGGCGTTTACGGACTTATTATGAACTTTGCTTCGTCGGCCACCTTTGCTTTTGTTGCAGGTATTATCTATAAAAACAAGCGTAATTTCAAAGGCGCTATTCTTGCAGTGGGATTTTCTGTTATAAGCGTTGTTGTTGTAATGATGCTAGCAAATATACTTATAACACCATACTACATGGGCGTTACCGCCAAAACAGTTATAGGATTAATTCCAACCTTGCTTTTACCATTTAATTTCTGTAAAGCGCTTATTAATGCGGCGGCTACTGTTGTAATTTATAAGCCTATAAGAAACGTTTTAAGAAAAAGCGGAATAGAGCCTGAGAGCGCAAACAAAAGTGAGAAAAATCTTAAGAAAAATATTATTGTTTGCGTAGTTGCTCTTTTACTAATTGTTGTTACTGTTATACTGCTTATAAATGTTTTGGGCGGCAAGATTGAATTTTTTTCTTGACAAATTTACTTATTATGTTACAATATTAGACGAAAACCGAATATATCCTTATCAAGAGTGGTGGAGGGAACCGGCCCGTTGAAACCCAGCAACCTGTTTTTTCAAGGTGCTAAATCCGGCGGATTAATCCGAAAGATGAGGTCTTTTAAAACCGCCTCTTTTTCGGGCGGTTATTTTTATAATGGTTATGGCAAGTCGAAACTTTTCTGTTTCGACACAAAATCTTTGATTTTGCACCAAATTTCTCTCAAAATTTGGACATATCCATTGCAATGAGTGTTGTGCAAAATCGAATTTAAAATCCGATTTTGCCAAATCCACTTAAAAAGTGGCTTGTCGAAGCGCTTTTTAGCGTTCGACAAACAACAACCATTATGGAGGAATTATTTATGGCAAAATTTTTATTTACATCCGAATCAGTTACTGAAGGTCATCCCGACAAGGTTTGCGACCAAATTTCCGACGCAGTTTTGGATGCGATTTATGAACAGGATAATAAAGCGCGTGTTGCGTGCGAAACTTTTTGTACAACAGGTGTTGTAACCGTTATGGGTGAAATTACAACTACCGCTCAGGTTGATATTCCTGCAATAGTTCGCGAGGTTGTATGCGATATTGGATATAATAACCCTTCTGCTTGCTTTGACGGCAATACTTGCGCTGTTATGGTATCATTAGACAAGCAGTCGCTCGATATTGCTATGGGTGTTGATAAATCACTTGAGCATAAAGACGGGGAAGAGGACGAATATAATCTTCACGGCGCGGGCGACCAGGGTATGATGTTCGGTTACGCTTGTGACGAAACCGAAGAATTAATGCCTTTGTCAATTTCATTGGCTCATAAAATGTCAAAAAGACTTACTGATGTTAGAAAAAGCGGCGAATTAGCTTACTTAAATCCTGACGGAAAAACTCAGGTTACTATTGAATATAATGACGGCGAGCCTACAAGGGTAGACGCAGTTGTTGTATCAAGTCAGCACTTAGAAGAAGTATCGCTTGAAACTTTAAGAAAAGATATTTTAGAAAAGGTTATTAAGCCGATTATTCCTGCAAATCTTTTTGATGAGCAAACAAAGGTTTATATTAACCCAACAGGCCGTTTCGTTGTTGGCGGACCTCAGGGTGATACAGGTCTTACAGGTAGAAAGATTATTGTTGATACATACGGTGGTATGGCTCGTCACGGCGGTGGCGCTTTCTCAGGTAAGGACCCTACAAAAGTTGACAGAAGCGCGGCTTATGCTGCAAGATATGTTGCAAAAAATATCGTTGCTGCAAAATTGGCTCGAAAGTGCGAAATTCAATTAGCTTATGCTATCGGCGTTGCTAAACCTGTATCGGTTATGGTTGATACCTTTGGCACCGGCGTTGTAAGTGATGAAAAAATCGCAGAAGCAGTTGCTAATGTTTTTGACTTAAGACCTTCTGCTATTATTGATAATCTCGACCTTAGAAGACCTATCTACCGCAAGACCGCTGCTTATGGTCATATGGGTAGAACTGATATTAATTTGCCTTGGGAAAAAACCGATAAAACAGAAGATTTAAAAAAATACTTGACAAAGTTTTAAAATTGTATATAATTGATATGTAAACGAAGTAGTACGTTAATCGTCCTCACCCTCAGATTCCGTTCTAAAGGGTCAATAAGCATTCATGATTTATTCTTGGAATTCTTATGCGTGGGCGTATTGCGTCCACGCTTTTGTTTTTAAACTAAATGCCACTATGGAGGTGCGTCAACATTAGCAGTAAAGAAATCGCAATAAACGAAGGTATTAAATTTAATGAAGTTCGTGTAATCACAGCTGAAGGCTCACAGCTAGGTATTTTGCCTATTGCTAAAGCATTGGAAGCCGCAGAAAATGCTGATTTGGATTTGGTTTGTATTTCACCAAATGCTCAGCCGCCCGTATGTAAAATTATGGACTACGGTAAATACCGTTTTGAACAGGCTAAGCGCGAGAAAGACGCCAAGAAAAATCAAAAGGTTGTTGAAGTAAAAGAAATTCGTTTAGGTCTTAGTATCGATGTTCACGATTTTGAAACCAAAGGTAAACAAGCTATCAAGTTTTTGAAAAGCGGTAATAAGGTTAAGGTTTCAATCCGCTTCCGCGGTCGTGAAATGGGACATCCGGAAATCGGTCTTGAAAATATGACTCGCTTTGCGGAATTCTGTCAGGATTATTGCTCGGTTGAAAAGGCTGCTAAAATGGAAGGACGTAACATGCTTATGTACTTGGCACCTAAATCAGGCAAATAAAGTAGTTAAAAAATATTAGGGAGGACTTTAAAATGCCTAAAATTAAAACACACAGCGGCGCTAAGAAACGCTTTAAACTCACCAAAACCGGTAAAGTTAAACGTGCTCATGCTTTTAAGTCGCACATTCTCAACAAGAAAACAACAAAACGTAAGAGAAACCTTCGTAAGACAGTTGTTGCTGACGTAACAAATACTGCGAATGTTAAGAAATTAATTCCTTATAAATAAGGAAAGACTTTTATTGGAGGTATAAGAAATGGCACGTGTTAAAGGTGCGTTATCAACACGCAAAAGAAGAAATAAAGTTTTAAAGCTTGCCAAGGGTTATTTTGGCGCTAAATCTAAACTTTTTAAAACCGCTAAAGAAGCTGTTATGAAATCCGGTCAATATGCTTATATTGGCAGAAGACTTAAGAAGCGTGATTTCCGTCGTCTTTGGATTACTCGTATTTCCGCAGCTTGCAAAATGAATGGTATGAACTATTCTTCATTCATCAACGGTTTAAATAAAGCAGGTATCGAAATTAACCGTAAGATGTTAGCTGACCTTGCAGTTAACGATGCAAAAGGTTTCGAAACACTTGTAAAAGCTGCTAAAAAAGCACTTGAAAAATAATAATTTTCGCCCGAGTATTTTTACTCTCGGGCTACTTTTTCATTTTTATAAGTATAAAAATTCTCGGTTTTGGTGGTGTTATTTTGCGAAATCCAATTGTTATTACCAGTAAAGATAATTCACTTATCAAACTTGTTTGCAGTCTGCAAAGCTCGTTAAAAGCACGTAAAGAAAACGGACTTTTTGTGCTTGAAGGCAAGAGAATTTGCGACGATGCGTATTGTTGTGGAATCAGGTTCGATAAGTTAATTATAAGCGAAACCGCCTATAATAAATATTTTGAGGCTGTTGAAAAATTTAGTGAAAATTCCGATGAATTTTACAAAATACCTGATAGCCTTTTCAAAAAAATAAGTGATACAACCTCGCCGCAAGGCATTATTGCAGTTGCAAAAATGCCAGAAAAATCTTTGGAAATTGATGAAAACGGTAAGTATATTGCTTTGGAAAATATTAACGACCCTTCAAATTTAGGCGCTATTTCGCGTACAGCTGAAGCGTTGGGTGTTAGCGGTATAATTTTGTCTTCGGATAGTTGCGATCCGTATTCACCAAAATCCTTAAGAGCATCTATGGGTACGCTTCTCAGAATGCCGGTTATTATTCTTGATGATTTTGTTGAGCGTTTATTGGCTTCACCCCTTAAAACCTATGCTTGCGTTGTTGAGAGTAACGCCACAAAAATTACCGATGTAAACTTTGTGGACGGCAGCGTTTTAATGATTGGTAACGAGGCAAACGGATTGAGTAATAAAGCTAAAGAAAACGCCGATTTTAGAATTACAATTCAAATGTGCGGTAAAGCAGAATCGCTTAATGCTTCGGTTGCAGGCGCTATTGCAATGTGGGAAATGATGAAATAATGGAATATTTTGTTTGGTTACAACTATGTTTAGGCGCAGGTAATAAGCGTATTAAGAAAATACTCAAAAATTATACACCGTTTGAGATTTATAACCTTAGTGAAACCGAGCTTTCGCAAGTTAAAATATTTACTCAAAAAGAAAAGGAACATTTTAAAAGGGTAACTTTGAAGGACGCTAAGGATATTGTTTCTCTTTGTAAAAATAACGGTATTGAAATTGTTATTATAAAAGATAAAAATTATCCAAAACCGCTTTTAGAAATTCATAATCCGCCTTTGGTTTTGTATGTTAAAGGCGAATTACCTGATTTTGAGGAAATACCAACTATAAGTATTGTAGGTCCTAGAAACGTAAGTGAATTCGGTAAAAAATCTGCTTATTCACTTGGTTACCGACTTGCAAAATCGGGTATGATTGTTGTAAGCGGCGGCGCAATAGGTGCGGATAGCTATGCACATATCGGCGCACTAAAGGCAAAGGGTAAAACCGTGCTTGTAATGGGTTGTGGCTTACTTGCTACTTATCTTGAAGAAAATCGTTCTTTAAGGGAGCATATAAGTAAAAGCGGTTGCCTTATTAGTGAATACCCACCCGAATTTCCTGTGTCTAAATATACTTTTCCGGTAAGAAACCGAATAATATCGGGACTTTCTTTGGGAACTGTATTGGTAGAAGCGCCTTTAAGAAGCGGTGCACTTATTACCGCTAACCACGCGCTTGACCAAGACCGTGATGTTTTTGTAATACCCGGCAGACCTGATATGGCAGAATACAAAGGTTCTAATATGCTTTTGCGCGACTGTGCAAGACCGCTTTTGGATACATCGGATATATTTAACGAATATATTCCGCATTTTCCAAGTAAAATTGATGTTGAAAAAGCTTATAAAAAAGAGCCCGAAATGCAAAAAAATAAAAATAATAAAAAAATATTGAATGAAACACTTTCAAATCAAGCAAAAATAGTATATAATTGTTTAGATAACCAAAAATTTTATCCTGACGACCTGAAAACAGGCTTAAGCTCTTCTGAATTACTTTCCGCTTTAGGCGAGTTGGAAATGGAGTTTATTATAAGAGCGTTGCCGGGTGGTCAGTATGAGATTTGTAAATAATGGAGGTAATTTATGTCAAAGCTTTTAATTGTTGAGTCTCCTTCAAAAATTAAACCAATAAAGAAATATTTAGGCTCTGAGTATGAGGTTATGGCTTCAATGGGTCATATCCGCGATTTGCCTAAATCAAAGCTTGGTGTTGATATAGATAAAGATTTCGCACCTCAATATATCAATATGTCCGATAAAAAGGATTTGATTAAAGCATTAAAAAATGCGGCAAGTGAATGCGATGAAGTATATCTCGCAACCGACCCTGATAGAGAGGGTGAGGCTATTTCTTGGCATTTAGCACAGATTTTAGCGCTTGATATGAATACTGCAAACCGCGTTACCTTTAACGAAATTACTAAAACTGCCGTTCAAGCAGGAATTAAGGTTCCGCGTAAGATTGATATGGATTTGGTTGATGCGCAACAAGCAAGACGCGTGCTTGACAGAATTGTTGGTTACAAATTAAGTCCATTCCTTTGGAAAAAGGTTAAAAGCGGTCTATCGGCCGGTCGTGTACAAACTGTTGCTCTTCGCTTAAT
>JAZOTR010000034.1:0-2342 GCA_045657745.1 Acutalibacteraceae bacterium | reverse complement strand
AACTAATATTACATATACAAACATTGCAAATACTGTTAATGTTCCGTTTTCAAATAGCTATAAATCGGTATTTAAGTATGACGCTGAGAGCGGAAAATATTTGAGATATTTTAAAACTACCGAGCGTAAGGATTATTTTACGGGTGAAAGTGAATACTTTAAAAATGTATTTGTGCTTATAACAACTATTTCCGATTATCCTGACGGTTATCATAGAAAAGTGGCGCTAACCTCGGGCAGTGGATATTACTGTGTAAACGGTACATACACACCAATTAAATGGAGTAAGGGTAATGCTTCAAGCTCGTTTGTATTTACTAACGAGGACGGTACACCGCTCACAGTAAACCAAGGTAATTCTTGGGTTTGCATTATGGGCAAACAATTTGCGCCAAGCTTTGAATAATGCGTAATTCGTAATGCGTAATCAAAAGCACCCTTCGGGGTGCTTTTTTAAATAATAACTAAGAAAGAATAAATTGTGTGTCGGCCTAGACGACAGAAAATAAACCGCCGTAGGCGGTGAAAAGAAGGGGTGAGTTGTCGGAGAGGGGGTTTGAAATTCAATTAATACCCGTCTTTGAATAGAAAGCAAAGCGTCTTATCAAAGACAATTTTGTCTTACTTTATTACCGACAACGAGGGGAATCCTTGCCCCTTAGGGCGAATCTTTCCGCCATTTCTTTTCGCCTACACAAGAAATGGCGCGCCCGTCGCGGCGTAAGCGACAAGACGGTAAATTTATACTTACTAAATTTTGAACTCGCAATTCTTTCATATTTACACAAAGGAAGCGGCTTTGAATAATGCGTAATTCGTAATGCGTAGTTCGTAATTAAAAACCGACCTTTTAAAAGGTCGGTTTTTGCATTATAAGATGTTAATGATTATCAAGATTTAATATAAATTTCCCTTGACTTTCTGCAAGTTGACTAAAGTGCGCCGCACCGCCCACTATACGATTTACATAAGTTACCACATAATCTGATTTTTTGAGCATCCATTTATTGCGTTCTACAATTCTGTATTTATGCGGTGTAGTGGACAACTCATCAGGATAGATAGTATCAGAATAATCTTCGTAGTCATATTTTTTGCTTGGTATATATGCTAAAACTACATAATAATTAATGTTGTATTCCATTTTTAGTTCTTTTAAAATCTCTCTTACTATATAGTCAAATTTTCCGTTATTCCCAACATAAAACATAGTGACATTTTTGTTCTTAATCAAGTCTAATAGAGCTGACCTTAAACTCGGTTCTATTTCTTTTGAGGCATCTCTGTGCCCAAAAAATGTACAAACTTTCATAATTCCTCCAAATTGACCAATATAACGGACAATATTTTGCTTCAGTATAGCATACAATACGAATTGTTGCAACCAATATTGGTCAATTGTTTTTGTGAGGGAATATTATGGAGCAAAAGTTAAGACGAGATTTAAATATGGGTGATAATTTAAGAAGATTAAGAGATATATCCGGTTTATCACAAGAGAAATTGTGTGCGGAATTGCAGCGACGTGGCTGTGATATAGGTAGAACTACTTATGCAAAATATGAAGCAGGCGAGTTAAATATACGTGTCAGCGTAATCATTACTTTAAAGAAAATTTATAATTGTTCTTATGAAGATTTCTTTTTGGGATTAGAATGAAAATGAAAAGATTAAAAACCGACCTTTTTGAAAGGTCGGTTTTATTTTTACACATCTAATTTACAAATATCTTCAAAGGTTTCGCGTTTAACCGCAACATAATCACCGTTTTTATTTAACATAACAACAGGTGGGCGGGGAATACGGTTGTAGTTTGAAGCCATTGAATAGTTATATGCGCCGGTTGTAAGCACGGCTAAAATTTCGTTTCGTTGGGGCTTTGGCAGTTTTACATTTTCTTGTATAATATCGCCCGATTCACAGCATCTTCCTGCGATGGTGGCAACAAAATCTTTATTATCATTAGCGCGCGATGCAAGCATTACGGTATAAGGCGATTCATAAAGGGTGTAACGGGGGTTGTCGGTCATACCGCCATCTATTGAAACATAATTTTTATAGCCGGTAATTTCTTTAACAGAACCAATAGTATAAAGGGTCATACCCGCATCTGCCACAATGCTTCTGCCGGGCTCCATTGCGATTTTAGGAACGGCTATTCCTAAAGCGGCGCAGTGCTCGTTTATAATCTTAGCAACCTCTTTGATTTTTTGCGTGTAGCTAATTTCGGGGTGTTCTTCTAAATATCTCACCCCGAAGCCACCGCCTATATTAAGCATTTCGGCAGTATAATTTAATTCGTCCGATACCTGCTTTATAAATTCAAGCATAAGCGCTGCGGC
>JAZOTR010000033.1:0-6086 GCA_045657745.1 Acutalibacteraceae bacterium | reverse complement strand
GCTATAACTCAAATGGTGCTCTCGCATATCCATTATAACACCTATTTTAAATTCTGCACTATAAACTTTGTTTTTTCTTCCTGTTTTACCCATAAAAAATATGCACCTCCAAAAGTGTCTAACTTTTGGGGTGCATATCATTAAACGGCACTTTTTCATTTTATAATTTTTCAATTTCTTTAAGCCAAAGCTCACTCGAAGCATCACTTGGCATTAGTAAATCGCCACGAGGGGATACGCTTATTTCGTTTACTTTAGGACCGTCAGGCAAGCAGGAACGCTTGAACTGCTGATTGAAAAATCTTCTCGCAAAAACGGCAAGCCATTTAATAATTGTTTCCTTATCGTAAACGCCAAGGAATGCAATTTCTGCTAAACGGAAGATTTTCTTTGGCGAGAATCCGTAGCGTAAATGGTAGTAAATAAAGAAATCGTGCAATTCGTAAGGTCCTACCAAATCCTCAGTTTTTTGGGCAATTTCACCCTTATCGTCAGCCGGTATAAGCTCAGGGGAAACGGGGGTATCAAGAATGTCGAGCAATACTTTTTTTAGCTCGTCATTACTGTTTTTGGCGTAGTAGCCTACAATATTTCTTACCATTGTTTTTGGAATATCGGCATTTACGGCATACATAGACATATGGTCGCCGTTAAAGGTTGCCCAACCAAGCGCTAATTCAGAAAGGTCGCCTGTGCCTATTACAAGACCGCCGAATTTATTGGCAATGTCCATAAGTACCTGTGTACGCTCTCTTGCTTGTGAGTTTTCAAATGTAACATCAAAGGAATCTTCACTTTGTTCAATATCCTTAAAATGTTGTTTTACGGAATCGGTAATATTAACCTCTTTAAAGTCACAACCTAAAAGCTCACACAAAATTTCCGAGTTGCTTCTTGTGCGCTTTGTGGTGCCGAAACAGGGCATAGTGATTGCCAAAATATCAGAATTTGGTCTACCTAAAAGCTCCATACATTTTGCAGTAGTAAGTAAAGCTAAAGTGCTGTCAAGCCCGCCTGAGATACCAATTACCGCTTTTTTGCAGTTGGTGTGCTCAATGCGCTTTTTAAGTCCGTTTGCGGCAATAGTTAGCATTTTACTTGCGGCAGTATTAGCATCAAGATTTTTTGGAATAAAGGGGGTTGCGCTTACTTTGCGGGTCAATTTTGTATAGGTAACAGCTTGATTGAAATAGATAATATTACCGTCATCAAGCGGTGTAAAGCTTGTGTTTTTAAGGCGCTCGGACAAAAGTAATTCTACATCAATTTCGCTAATCAAAAGTTTGTCATTTTGGAATGGCTTATTTTCGGAAAGAATATCACCGTTTTCAGCAATTAAGCAGTGACCGCCAAATACCATATCGGTTGTGGATTCTCCCTCGCCTGCTGAAGCGAAAACATATCCGCAATGAAGTCTTTTACTTGTGAGGGAAACTAATTGTTTGCGGTATTCGGATTTACCTACGGTTTCGTTTGTAGCAGAGGAATTAAGTATAATTAAAGCGCCGTTAAGGCTTAAATCTTCGGCAATTTGGTGCGGAGCAAAAAGGTCTTCGCAAATTTCGGCAGCGAAGGAATAGCTATCCAAAAATTCATTACGGAAGATTAAATTTGTACCAATATTTACAACGCATCCGCCGATTACGGTTGTTGCATTTTCAGGAATGTTAAGACCCGATTCAAAATAACGCTTTTCATTAAAACCGTTATGGTCAGGGGTATATGCTTTAGGGATTAAGCCTAAAATTTTACCTCCAAAAATTACAGCAACGCAATTGTATAATTTTTGGTTATAATAGTAGGGAAGACCTACTGTTACAACAGGGTATTTATCTTTTGTGAATTCGGCAATTTCTAAAAGCGCATCCTTTGCAGAGGATATAAGGGTAGTATTAAAAAATAAATCCCCGCAGGTGTAACCTGTAACAGAAAGCTCGGGTAAGGTTAAAATATTTACCTTTTGTTCATCTGCCAAGCTAATTAAATTTTTAATTTCAAGGCAGTTGGCGTTGGTGTTAGCTACTGTGATTTTCGGCACGCCTGCCGCAACCTTTATAAAGCCGTTTTTCATAATATTACCTCCGCGATATATTAATACTATTTTAAGACTTTTTTTTATTTGTGTCAACATATATATTTTGAGCTATAAGTGACAAAAAAACCATATACATTCATACCTTTTTTATATAAAACAAAAAAGATTGTTAAATTTTTAATAATCTTATTGAATTTTTAATTTAAATAAGGTATACTGTATGAGGTAAAAATGAATTATTTTAAAAGGAGATTTAAAAATGACCAACAATAAAACTGTCATCAAGTGGTTAGACGAAATGAAAGACCTTCTTACACCTGATAAGGTTGTATGGATTGATGGTTCAGACGAACAAACTGAAGAGCTTCGTAAAATCGCTGTTGAATGTGGCGAATTAGAAGCATTAAATCAGGAAAAATTACCTGACTGTTATCTTCACAGAACCAATCCTAACGACGTTGCACGTGTAGAAGACCGTACTTTTATTTGTACAACTACAAAAGAAGAAGCTGGTCCTACAAACAACTGGTGTGACCCTGCAGAAATGTACGAAAAACTTTACAACATTGCTCGTGGCTCATACAAAGGCCGTACAATGTATGTAATTCCTTATTCTATGGGACCTATCGGTTCTCCTATTGCTAAAATCGGTATTGAAGTAACTGACTCGGTTTACGTTGTTCTTAATATGCTTATTATGACCCGCGTTGACAAGAAGGTTCTTGATGTTTTGGGCGACAGCAATGACTGGGTTCGCGGTCTTCACTCAAGATGTGATGTTGACCCCGAAAAGAGATACATCTGTCACTTCCCACAGGATAACACAATTATTTCTGTTAACTCCGGCTACGGCGGAAACGTTCTTTTAGGTAAAAAATGTTTCGCACTTCGTATTGCTTCTTACCAAGGTTGGAAAGAAGGCTGGATGGCTGAGCATATGCTTATCCTCGGTCTTGAAAATCCAAAGGGCGAAGTTAAATATGTTGCTGCTGCTTTCCCGTCTGCTTGCGGTAAAACAAACCTTGCAATGCTTATTCCACCCGAATATCTTCGTAAGAAGGGCTACAAGATTTGGACTGTAGGTGACGATATTTCTTGGATGAAGATAGGTCCTGACGGTCGTCTTTATGCTATCAACCCTGAAAACGGTTTCTTCGGTGTTGCTCCCGGTACTAACGAGCATTCTAACTTCAATGCTCTTGAAAGCACCAAGAAGGGCACCATCTTTACAAACGTTGCTCACGATATGAACGACAATACTGTTTGGTGGGAAGGTCTTAATAAGAACTTACCTGAAAACGCTATTGACTGGCTCGGCAAACCTTGGGATGCTTCTAAGTTCAACAAGGCAGATAAGTCTACTTATGCTGCTCATCCGAACTCAAGATTTACAGCACCTGCTAAGAACTGTCCTTGCATTTCTCCTGAATTTGATAAGGGCGAAGGTGTTCCGATTTCTGCAATCATCTTCGGTGGCCGTCGTGCTAAGTGCGCACCGCTTGTATATCAATCAAAGGATTGGGTTAACGGTGTATTCGTAGGCTCTACAATGGCTTCTGAAACAACTGCTGCTGCTGCAGGTGCAGTTGGTGTAGTTCGTCGTGACCCGATGGCTATGCTTCCATTCTGTGGCTACCACATGGGCGACTACTTCAAGCATTGGCTCGAAATGGGTGAAAAGCTTGGCGATAAGGCTCCTAAGATCTTCAATGTTAACTGGTTCCGTACCGATGACGAAGGCAACTTCCTCTGGCCAGGTTTCGGCGACAATATGCGTGTTCTCAACTGGATTATTGACCGTTGCGAAGGCGAAGCTGACGCTACTGAAACTGCTATCGGTTACATTCCGAAGCCTGAAGACATTGACCTTACCGACTTAGATATGGATATGGATACCTTAAAGGGCATCTTAACTGTTGATAAAGAAGTTTGGGAAAAAGAAGCTGCTGAAATTGAAGAACACTACAAGAAGTTTGGCGACAAGCTTCCTGCCGCTCTCAAAGAACAGCTTGCAAATCTTAAAGCAAACCTTGCTAAGATGTAATTAAAATTAAAACCTCCGATTTAATCGGAGGTTTTTTTGTTGCTAACTTTACTTAAAGGGTTAGAATCAACCGCGTTTTTGATTTGGGTGTTTGAAACATGGGTGTAAATTTGGGTTGTGCCTAAATTAGAATGCCCCAAAATATCCTTTAAAACTCGAATATCTACCTGTCCGTGCTGATACATTAAGGTTGCGGCGGTATGGCGCAGTTTATGGGTTGAAAAGCCTTGGTCGCCAAGTCCCGCTTTTTGTAAATGGGTTTTAACAATATATTGTACTGTTTTGGGACTTATACGGCGATGATTTCGGCTAATGAATAATGCGTTACTGTGTGGATACGGTAGGTTTTCGTTCGGGCGGACCGATAAGTAATCTCTTATGGCCTCCCGGCATGCATCGTTTAAATAAACAAGTCTTTCTTTATTACCTTTACCTGTTACCGTCATAGTACCGTCCGCTTTAATGTCGCATACATTAAGTGAGCAAAGCTCGGCAAGACGAAGACCGCAGTTTAAAAATATTGTTAAAATACAGTAGTCACGCTTTTGGTTAGCGCCGTCGACCGAATTAAGCAACTCTAAGGAATCCTCAAGCGTTAGGTGCTTTGGAAGTGATTGCTTAACCTTTGGGGAATCAAGCATTAGTGTTGGATTTGCTTCTAATTGGTGGGTTTGCTCACATAAGAATTTAAAGAAAATCTTTAAAGTAGAGGTTTTGCGCGCTCTTGTAGCGGCGTTGTTGTCACGCTCGTTTTTGCAGTAAACCAAATAAGCGTACAAATCCGAAAGGGTAATGGTTTTAATTAGCTCTATATTAACAGGCGCAATATCAATTTGCTCGAATGGTGTTTTACTGTCGGTCATTCCGCGCACCATTAATATGTAGCGAAAAAAGGTTTGCAAATCAAGATAATACCCCTCAACCGAGCGGGAAGATTTACCCTTTATGGTTTCACTGTAGGTTAAAAAATCTCTTATAACAATAGGGCAACGCTGTAAAACTTCAAGCTTCATATAGCCCCTCCGTACAATTATTATATAACTATTTTACCATATCTTTTAAAAAATTCAATCTTAAAAAAATCTTAATAATTTTACCGCTTTTTTCTTAAAGATTAATAGTGTATAATATTTTTAAAGGCAGGGGTTTTATATGTACAATATTTTAATTTGCGATGACGAAAAGGATATCGTTTCGGCTTTAGAAATATACTTAAAAACTGAAGGATATTACATTTTTAAAGCATATAACGGAAATGAAGCATTAGATATTATAGAAAAAAACGAAATACATTTAGTGCTTATGGATATTATGATGCCACAGTGTGACGGTATAACCGCCGTGTTAAAATTACGAGAAACTTCAAATGTGCCTGTAATTTTTCTTTCTGCAAAGGGTGAGGACACAGATAAAATTTTAGGGCTTAATATTGGTGCGGACGATTATGTTACAAAGCCCTTTAATCCTATTGAGGTTATTGCTCGTGTGCGCTCACAGCTTCGCAGATATATGCAATTAGGCGCCAACAAGGAATCAAACGGCAATCTTTCGATAGGCAATATAGAACTTAATGATGCTAAAAAACAGGTTTTTGTAGATGACGAGAAGGTTTCTTTAACACCTACCGAATTCGAAATTTTAAAGCTTTTAATGCAAAATGAGGGTGTTGTTCTAAGTCCGAAAGAAATATACCGCAAGGTTTGGAAAGAGGAATGTATAGGTGCTGAAAGTACAGTAGCAGTGCATATAAGACATTTACGCGAAAAAATTGAGATTAACCCCGCAGAACCAAGGTATTTAAAGGTAGTGTGGGCGCACGGATATAAAATAGAAAAGGGGATTTAGTATGAAAAAGCCGTTGGAAAGTTTACCGCTTAAAATTACTGCTGTACTGCTTTCTTATGTAATGGTTATAGTTCTTATTATTTCTGTTGCGGCAGTAGCAGTAATGGGATATTTTAATTTTTATTTCACTTCAAGGGAAAGCATAGAACAGGATTTGTTAGG
>JAZOTR010000032.1:0-11716 GCA_045657745.1 Acutalibacteraceae bacterium | reverse complement strand
CCTTTTCTTCCTTAGCCTCAGATTTTGCCGCATTGCCACCCATATTGCCAAAAATTTTATTTAAAAACGGCATCGCAGGTGCGGTACCTAAATCAAAGGTTTCGTCGTTAAGGTCAGCATCATCCATTTCTTCGTTTAAGGACATTATATCCATAAACTGCTCACTCATTTGTTCAATATCCTCATCGAATATATTCATCTTTTTGAGCATATCATCAACAGGCTTTATACCTAATTCTTTAGCACAAACAAGGCAAAGTCCGTTTGGTTCTGCATTGGGGTTTGAAATGTCCGAAACGAATACTACTGCCGGACGCTTTTTGCATTTGGAACAAAGTTTCATTTTTTAAAAGTCTCCTAAAATTTGATTACATCTGTTAATAGTTTGAAAATAATTGTATTTTCTATATTCTCGGCATTGAAAATCCAAATACCGTTTTTGGTAAGTGATACTAAAAGAGATATAACAGCGCAGAAAACCCATGCAATTATTATACCCTTTATTGCGCCAAAGGTTCCGCCTAAGGCTTTATTTACTTTTCCTACTAAGCTAAAAGAAAATAGCTTATTAATCACACGAGCTAAAAACTTAACAGCTATCATAAGCACTAGCATAAGTATTACTGAATAAAGTGTTTTTAAAATACCTACCGCCATTGGTTTTATGGTGTTTTGCGAAATTGAAGTAACTATTTCGGTTGCACTGTTACCTATATCCTCTGTTATATCGTTAGTAATAGAATCCTTGCTTATACCAAATTTGTCTGCATTTTTAGTAATTAATTCGGGTAAAGAATTCCAAGCATCATCCGCAGCAGACGAGGTTGTTTCAGCAGTGGCATTTTCTACCGAAGAAAGAATTGCGGGCTCTATTGCTTTTTGATATGTAACATCCGCCAAGGTAGTACTTAAGGACAAAGAAAGGATTATTGCCGCAACAAATCCTACCGCCTCAACGGCAACGCGTACAAAACCGCGTTTTGCAGAAATCAAAACCATTAAAATTATAATAGCAATTACAATTAAGTCAAGTATAATACTCACAAAATCACTCCTGTTTTAATTCAATTTCAGTAATAAGATTATCGGTAACTGCAGTAACTCTTTTTTGACCGATAACCGCAATTCTTTGTGCGCCAAAGCCGCTTGAAGCGCTTCTTAAAATATCGCCTTGAATATTTAAAATATGAATGTTGGTGTCACTTAGGCAATAAATTGAACCGCCTTTAAAAGCTATATCAGTAATTACGCCCTTAAACTGTACCGTTGTTTTTAATTTTCCGTTATTTGAAAATACTGCAATACGGTTATCCGTCTTATCATTTTCGCGGTTAAATACCGTAACAACGCCCGCCGCCGACTGCCTTGACATATCTGCAGAATAATCGTTTTTATATTCAGTAATAACCTTTCCACGCCACGAAATAAAATCACAATTATTTTCGGTCACTACATAAAAGCCTGAGTTACTGAAAGAATTAAGCTCATAAATTATAGTATTTTGAAATTCCTTTGTATATTCCGCATTTGCAGACTTAAATCCAAAAACGCTTACCTTAGAATCGTAATTTCCAACCCTTGAAGACATAGTAGATACCGCAATTTTTTTACCGTTTGCCGATAAAGCAACATTGTTAATCATATCATCAGAGGAAAACCACTCGTAAATTAATTTATTATTCTTTTTGTAAACGCTTACCGTCGCTACATAACTGTCCGCAGGGGTTACTAAAGCATAATTTCCGTTCTCACCGATATTTGCATTTATAATTTCTTTTTCACTGTTTATTGTAGATTTTAAACCGTTAAGATTGAAAATTAAAGCATTTGTACCGCCTTGGTCAAAAATCAATGCTCTTGTAGACGAGGTTTTTAAAACAGGATTTTCAAAACCGTGCGCATACGAGTATATCATTTTACCCGAATTTGATACTGCGTAAATTTTAGTATCGCTAAGCACATAGTAATATCCGTTTTTGGATACAACATTAAGCGTGTTTGCAGACTCAAGCTCAACAGGATATTTCCCCGCCCCCATTACCGCTATGGTATTAGAAAGCGTTTCGGTAATTCCTGCAGGAATGATTAATTGAAATATAGCCGAAATAACAATTATAACACTTAAAGCATAAGCAAAAATTCCAAGTCTTCTTTTTTGCTCTAATTTCTTACCCTTAACAACACGCATTTTTTGGCGTTTGGGTTTAGCGTCATAAGCTGTCATTTCAATATCGGAAGAAATTTCACTACTTTTTATTCTTTTCTTATTCATTTTAGGAACAGACTTAAATCTGCTTCTGTGTTTTCTTCTGTAATCGGGCATTTTATCACCTTGAATAATGTACTTTTTCTAAAAATAAGCCCTGAGGCGGCGCGGTTACACCTGCAAGCTCGCGTTTTTTCGAACTTAAAATTTCAGGTATATCCTCTACTTTAATTCGTTTGTCGGACACCTCAACAGCAGTGCCAACAATAATTCTTACCATATTGTACAAAAAGCCGTTTGCACTGACCGTTAGCACAATATCGTCATTTTCCTTAGTAACATAGCATTCGCTTATTGTTCTGACCGTGTCCTCTACCGTTCTTCCCGAAGAAGAAAAGGCATAAAAATCGTGGGTACCAACAAGCTTGCTTGCAAACTCATTCATAAGCTTTACATCAAGCTTTCTTTCAATCTGCCACGAATACCGCATTTTAAAGGGGTCTTTTTCATTACTGTTGTAAATGTAATATTTATAAGTCTTGCCCTTAGCGTTATATCTCGCGTGAAAATCGTTTGCAACCTCTATACAGTCCTTAACCGCAATATCGGGCGGCAAAAAGGAATTTAGTCCTCTGACAAATGCTTTTTCGGGAATATTATCATCACAATCAATATGGCAGGTAAATTCCCTTGCGTGAACCCCTGCATCCGTACGGGAAGTGCCTGTGACATCAAAGGTTTTGCCCAACATTTTTTCTAAAGCTTCGCACAAAACTTGCTGTACTGTTACGGCATTTTTTTGTATTTGCCAACCGTGGTAATTAGTACCGTCATAAGCGATTGTAAGCAAAACTCTTTTCACAAAAGCACCACCTTTTAAAGTAAATTAATTAAAACAATTCCGGCACAAAACAAAACTGTTATAAACGCAATTAAATAATCTCTCAAAGCAAGTCTTAACTGCTTCATACGGGTTTTACCCTCGCCGCCGTTATAGCAACGGCATTCCATAGCCTCCGCAAGCTCGTAAGCGCGGCGCACAGAGGATATTAAAAGCGGAATTAGTATTGGTATAAGCGCCTTTGCTCTGTCTTTAAGGCTTCCGCTTTCAAAATCGGCTCCTCTTGCCTTTTGGGCATTCATAATTTTTTCAGCTTCCTCCACCAAAGTTGGTATAAACCTTAAAGCAATTGTCATCATCATAGCCAAGGTATGAACTGCACTTTTAAGTCCCAAAAATTTAAGCGGACTAAATAGTTTTTCCAAAGCATCAGTTAAGTCGTTAGGGGTTGTGGTATAGGTTAGCACCGAGCTTATAAATATAAGCAAAATAATTCTTGATGCCATAAATACCGCTCTGTAAACACCAATATCAGTTACAGAAAGCTTCCAAATACTAAACAGTGCCGTAGCAGTACCGTCATCATAAAAAGCGTTTATTGCCGCAGTGAAAATGAGTATAGGTAAAATAGCCTTTAAATTTTTTAAATATAGTTTTAGAGGTACCTTAGATATTAGCAAAACCGCTAAAACAAACAAAGCAGAAAGACCCAAAGCTAACATATTCTTTGAAATGAAAATAAAAACAATTAGCGCTACCATTAAAACAATTTTCATTCTCGGGTCTGCGCGGTGTATTACCGAATTTGACGAGTAATACTGACCGAAAGTAATATCCTTAAGCATTTCGGTCACCTGCCTTTATATTCTTAATAACCTCTACAGCCTTTTCAACCGTAAAAACATCAAGCGGAACATCAATTCCCTTTTCCTTAAGCGCATAAAAAACTCTTGTAACAATAGGAACATTAAGACCTATTTCACGAAGTTTTTCGGCATTTTTAAAGACATTTTCGGTTTTATCAAACATAACAAGCCTGCCTTTACTCATAACAAGCAGCTTGTCAGTAAACATAGCCATATCTTCCATACTGTGAGATATTATAATTACCGTAGCGCCCGTTGCTTTACGGTAATTAGCTATTATTTTCATAATATCCTGTCTGCCCTTAGGGTCAAGACCTGCAATAGGCTCATCAAATATAATAATTTGCGGACGCATAGCCATAACGCCTGCAATAGCCACTCTGCGCTTTTCCCCACCCGATAAATCAAAGGGCGATTTTTCAAGATATTCTTGCTTTATTCCTATAATTTCGCATATTTCATTAACCCTATTTTTAAGCTCTTCGCCTTTAAGTCCCATATTTTTAGGACCAAAAGCAATATCCGCAAAAACGGTTTCTTCGAAAAGCTGATATTCAGGATACTGAAAAACAAGTCCAACCTTTGAACGAATTTTTCTTATTTCCTTAGGCTTTTCCCAAATATCCTCATTTTCAATTAAAATCGTACCGTCACTCGGCTTTAAAAGGCCGTTAAGATGCGAAACAAGGGTTGATTTTCCCGAACCCGTATGACCGATAATACCTATTATTTCGCCCGATTCGACAGTAAAGCTTACATCACTTACCGCATCGTTTATAAACGGTGTATTTCCGCCATAAGTATGGGTTAGGTTTTTAACCTGTAAAATTGACAATTATTTTTCCTCCAGATAACGCGCTATAACGCTTGCGGTTTCTTCAATCGACAAAACATCGGTATCAACAGAAATTCCGTTTTGATTAAGCGCATACAAAAGTTCAGTTGTTTGCGGAACATCAAGTCCCACATCCTTTAACATACTGACATTTTTAAATATTTCCTTAGGCGTACCGTCCGCAATAATCACACCGTCGTTCATGACAACAACTCTGTCAGCATTTTCAGCCTCTTCCATATAGTGAGTGATTAAAACAACCGTCATACCCTTTTCTTTGTTAAGCTTTATTACGGTATCTACAATTTCCGCTCTTCCCTTAGGGTCAAGCATAGCGGTAGGCTCGTCCAAAATCAGACAGTCAGGTCTTAGCGCTATCATACCCGCAATGGCAATTCTTTGCTTTTGTCCGCCCGATAAATGATGTGGTGTAGAATCCTTGAATTCATACATTCCAACCGCTTTTAGCGCTTCATCAACACGAACGCGAATTTCTTTAGGGTCTAGTCCTAAATTTTCGGGACCAAAAGCAACATCCTCTTCAACAATGGAAGAGATAAGCTGATTATCGGGATTTTGGAAAACCATTCCCACCTTGCGCTTAACTTCAATTTCGGTTTCTTCTGCCTTTGTGTTTATTCCGTCAACAAAAATGTCGCCGTCGCTCGGCTTGAAAAGGCCGTTAAGCATTTTAGCAAGGGTTGATTTCCCCGAACCGTTATGACCTAAAATTACAGTAAAACTACCACGTTTTATATCAAGCGAAACGCCGTTTACTGCCGTATGAAAATCACCGTCATCATTGTATTTATAGCTTACATTCTTAACTTCAATAATATTATCCATTTCACTTAGTCCAAATTGTTGTATTTCCGCAAGGCATACTAATACCCTTTGCGGTTATAGGCAGGCCTATTTCGTCGGTATAAACCTCGCCCTTGCGACCCTTTACTACATACTGCTTAACCATATAGTTAAGTATTGTCGGCGAAAGACCGCCTGTATATGAATTCAAAAAGAAGAACAATGCATCATCCGATAAAAGCTTACCTGTTTCGGTTAAAAGTTCGGTTAATTGTTGCTCTAATTTCCAAACCTCGCCGTTAGGTCCTCTGCCGTATGAGGGTGGGTCCATAATGATTGCATCGTACTTTTTGCCACGTCTTATTTCGCGCTTTACAAATTTAAGGCAATCATCCACAAGCCAACGAACATTACGGTCTGCAAGGCCTGATACTGCGGCGTTTTCTTTTGCCCATTGTACCATTCCCTTAGAAGCATCAACGTGGGTGACATTAGCGCCTGCCGAAAGACAAGCAATCGTTGCGCCGCCTGTATATGCAAATAAATTAAGCACCGAAATTTCGCGGTCTTCATTTTCTATTAATTCCTTAGCTAAACGCCAATTCACTGCCTGTTCAGGAAAAAGGCCGGTATGCTTAAAGCCCATAGGCTTTAAACGGAAGGTCAAATCGTCATAAGAAATACTCCAAACATCAGGCACGCTTTTTAGTTTTTCCCAATAACCGCCGCCCGAATTTGAACGATGATATTTTGCATTGGCGCTGTACCAACGCTTGTCTTCCCTTTTTGTAGACCATATTACCTGCGGGTCAGGTCTGATAAGTATAATATCGCCCCAACGCTCTAAGCGTTCGCCCGAATCGGCATCTATAAGTTCATAATCTTTAAAACCTTCAACAGTTCTCATTTGAAATTTCCTTTAAAAAATAGATTGTTGTGCAGTGTTACCTGCCATTTCTATACCAAGATGGTCGTATGCAAGCTTAGTTACACATCTACCTCTTGCAGTTCTTGTTAAAAAGCCTATTTGCATTAAATAAGGCTCGTAAACATCTTCAATAGTTACCGCTTCTTCGCCTAAAGCCGCCGCCAAGGTATCAAGACCAACAGGTCCGCCCGCGTAATTTGTAATAATAGTTGTTAGCATTTTGCGGTCAAAATCATCAAGACCTAATTCGTCAATTTCAAATCTTGAAAGCGCCGCTCTTGCAGTTTCTTCGGTAATAACACCGTCATACTCTATTTGAGCAATATCGCGAACTCGGCGCAATAAGCGGTTAGCAATACGGGGTGTTCCGCGTGAACGCGAGGCTATTTCCAAAGCGCCGTCATACTCGGTTTCAATACCTAATATTCCTGCCGAACGGGTAACTATTTGCGCTAACTGTTCGGGGGTGTATAATTCAAGTCTTAAAAGTACGCCAAATCTATCACGCAAGGGTGCAGTAAGCTGACCCGAGCGAGTAGTAGCGCCAACCAAGGTAAAGCGCGGAACATCAAGTCTTATAGACCTTGCGGAAGGACCTTTGCCAAGAATAATATCAAGCGAAAAATCCTCCATTGCGGGATATAAAATTTCCTCTACATTACGGGAAAGTCTGTGAATTTCATCAATAAAAAGCACATCCCCCTCATTAAGTGAGGTAAGTATTGCAACCAAATCGCCCTGTTTTTCAATTGCAGGACCCGAGGTTACACGAAGATTTACACCCATTTCCTTTGCAATAATGCCCGAAAGTGTTGTTTTACCAAGACCGGGAGGTCCGTAAAGCAAAACATGGTCTAAAGGCTCTTTTCGTTGCAAAGCCGCTTTAATGTAAATACTTAAATTTTCCTTTGCCTTATCTTGTCCAATATATTCACTAAGACTTTTAGGTCTAAGCGATAATTCGCCGTCATCCTCTGAATAGTTATAGTCGGGTGAAACTATTCGGTTTTCAAAATCCATTTCTTGTTCTATCATCTGTTATATCCCCCTTGCGAGAGTTTTTAATGCCTGTTTTATAAGTTCCTCGGTTGTAAGCGACATATCAAGCTTACCAACCGCCAAGGATGCTTCACTTTGCGAATAACCGAGGCTCACAAGCGCCGCAACCGCCTCTTTGGTGTTTGAGTTCAAAGTAGCGTTTCCAACCGCTTTTATTTCAAGTGTTTCGCCTGTTGTAAGACCGCCAACCTTATCCTTAAGCTCAAGCACAATTCTTTGAGCAAGCTTTATACCAACACCGCTTGCAGCAGTTAAGGCTTTTGCATCTCCGCTTGCAATATAAAGGGTTAATTGCGACGCGGTAAACTCTGAAAGAAGCGCCAAGCCTATTTTCGCGCCCACACCGTTTACAGAGGTTATAAGCTTAAAAGCGTCAAGCTCTTCAATACTTTCAAAGCCGTATAAATCCATAGCATCCTCGCGCACAACCATATATGTGTGCAAAAATACGTCCTCATTCTTTTGCGGTAAATTATAAAGCGTATTTTTAGTTACAAAGCATTTATACCCAACACCGCCGCATTCAACAACCGCAACAGTATTATCAGTATATATCAATTTTCCTCTTAATGAAGCAATCATAACTATCTCCTTAAAATAGAATCAGAATAATGTCCGTGACAAATTGCAAGTGCCAAGGCGTCCGCCGTATCGTCAGGTTTAGGAATTGCCTTAAGTGATAAAAAGCTTTTTACCATTTCCATTACCTGATGCTTTTCTGCTCTACCATAGCCTGTAATAGCTTGTTTTACCTGAAGCGGTGTATATTCGTTAATTTTAAGCCCCTTAGTATGCGCGGCTAAAATTATAACTCCCCTTGCCTGTGAAACATCAATAGCAGTAGTGGTATTTGTGTTAAAATAAAGTTTTTCTATTGAAAGCTCGTCCGGTTTATATTTATCAATGATTTCCAGCATATCATTGTAAATATCTGCAAGACGGTTTTCGAATGGGGTTTTTGCCTTGGTTGTAATGGCGCCGTAGCCTACCGTAGAAAAGCGATTTTTCGCATAATCTACAACTCCGTAACCTACTATTGCATAGCCCGGGTCGATTCCCAAAATCCTCATTTTAACACCTCCTAACAAAAAGACAAACACTTATGGCATTTTAATTCACAATATTATATCATATATATAATAAATTATCAACTATTTTCTAAGTTAAATATTATGTCGTAATGGCTCGAAAAAAATATTGCCAAAACCTAAATTTAACTTGACTTTTTTGGGTTTATATTATATATTCAATACTGTTATATAAAACAATTTAATATGCCGTATTATCGGCAAAGCATCTTGTGTAGAGTATGGGCGGATTTTTCGTTCGTCTATGTGCTGTTTCAGATTTTATGCCGTAGTTTCCGTTATTTAGCGAGAAAACTATGAAAAACCCTTTGTTCAGGGCATATTACGAGGAAGCGGCGGGTATCGAGCAAGATAGATGCTAAGAAATGTTGCTCTATCATTTTTTAGTATCACAACTATTATTCTTGTTTCGACACTTGTGTGTTGAACAAAGGGGGATGCTTTTCTATGGAAAAAGAAAATATTATAAAACTCAAAAACATTTCGGTGGCGTTTGACGGTGAACAGGTTTTAGACTCCTTAAACCTTGAAATCAAGGATAAGGAATTCATTACCTTTTTAGGACCTTCAGGTTGCGGTAAAACCACCACCTTGCGCTTAATTGCAGGCTTTTTAGAGCCTGATGAGGGCGATGTTGTTTTTGAAGGTAAAAAAATTAATGGTGTTCCTGCATATAAGCGTCAGGTAAACACCATTTTTCAGCGTTATGCCCTTTTCCCGCACCTTAATGTTTACGAAAATGTAGCATTCGGTTTAAGGGTTAAAAAGCTACCTGAAAAGGAAATAAAGCAAAAGGTAACCGAAATGCTTGAGCTTGTAAACCTTTCAGGCTTTGAAAAAAGAAATATCGCTACTCTTTCGGGCGGTCAGCAGCAGCGTGTTGCAATTGCCCGTGCTATTGCAAATCACCCAAAGGTATTACTTTTGGACGAACCCTTGGCAGCGCTTGACTTAAAGCTTCGCAAGGATATGCAAAAGGAACTTAAAAAAATTCAGCAACAGCTTGGTATTACCTTCGTATTCGTAACTCACGACCAGGAAGAAGCTCTTACTATGTCTGACCGCGTAGTTGTTATGGATAAAGGTAAAATCCAGCAAGTAGGCACACCGCAGGATATTTATAACGAACCGCAAAATGCCTTCGTTGCTGACTTTATTGGCGAATCAAATATAGTAGACGGCGTAATGCTTAAGGACTATTTGGTTGAATTTTCGGGCGCCAAATTCGAATGTCTTGATAAAGGCTTTAGCGAAAACGAAGCAGTTGAAGTTGTAGTAAGACCCGAAGATGTTGATATTGTTCCGTCTGATAAGGGTATGCTTAAAGGAACCGTAACCTCTGTTTCCTTCTTGGGCGTACACTATGAAATTATCGTAGACATTGGCGGCTTTAAATGGATGATTCAAACCACCGACGAGCATTTTGTAGACGATAAAGTAGGTCTTTATATTGAGCCCGACGATATTCATATTATGAAACGAAGTGAATATTCGGGACTTTACGGCGACTATTCTTCATACAGCGAAGAGCTTGACCACCTCAGTGAAATTGAGGAGGTAGAAGAGTGAACAAAAAAAGTTTTGGAAACAAGCTGCTCTCCTGTCCTTATGCAGTTTGGGCGGCAATATTCATAATTGTACCGCTTTTCATTATGTTTTATTTTGCCTTGACAGATGCAAACGGTGTTTTCACTTTGAGCAACTTGGCATCTCTTGGCAGATATAAAAAAGCCTTTGCAATTTCTATTGTTTATGCCGCAATTTCAACTGTAATCACCCTTATTCTTGCCTATCCTATGGCTTATTTTATGACGAAGCTTAAAATAAGCTCACAGCGTATGATTATGCTGATTGTTATGCTGCCAATGTGGACCAACTTCCTTATCCGTACATATTCGTGGATAACTATTTTAGCAAATACAGGTATTATAAATACCCTTTTAGGCAAGTTGGGAATTGGACCGTTAAAGCTTATCAATACACCCGGCGCCGTTATTTTAGGTATGGTTTATGACTTTATACCCTATATGATTTTGCCGATTTACTCGGTTATGAGCAAGATTGATAATTCCTTGCTTGAAGCGTCCGAGGATTTAGGCTCTAACGCCTTTAATAAATTTAAAAGGGTTATTTTCCCGCTAAGCCGTCCAGGCGTTATTTCGGGCATTACAATGGTTTTTGTACCAAGTGTGAGTACATTCTACATTTCGCAAAAGCTCGGCGGTAATAAAACAATGCTCATAGGCGATACCATTGAGTATTTCTATAACTTAGGACCCGATTATTACAATGTTGCCTCTGCAATATCCCTTGTTCTTATGGTGCTTATTATGATAAGCCTATTTATTATGAACAGGTTTTCAAACGATGAAGACGGAGGTGTGATAATATGAAAACATTATCCCGCCTTTACATCGCGCTTATATTGTTCTTTTTATATGCACCGCTTGCAGTTATGATAGTTTTTTCTTTCAATTCTTCTTCAAGTGTGTGGGTATTTGAAGGCTTTTCAGCAGATTGGTATTTAGGACTTATATCCGATACTACAATGCTTACTGCACTTGAGCACACATTAATTGTTGCAGTACTTTCCGCGCTTATTTCTACCGTTTTAGGTACTGCTGCGGCAGTTGGAATTATGGCGCTTCGCAATAAGGCTGCAAAAAAGCTTATAATGGGCGCTACCAATATTCCTATGATGAATGCCGATATTGTAACAGGCATTTCTTTAATGTTCCTATTTGTTTTTATAGGCAAGCTTTTAGGACTTCAAGAATCTTTAGGATTTACTACCGTTCTTATAGCGCATATTACTTTTAATTTACCCTATGTAATACTGTCGGTTATGCCGAAACTAAGGCAAACCGATTCCCACTTAAGCGAAGCCGCACTAGATTTAGGGTGTACACCGGTTCAGGCTTTTTTCAAGGTTGTTCTCCCCGCAATCCGCACCGGAATTGCAACCGGTTTCATAATGGCATTTACCTTATCGCTTGACGATTTTGTAATAAGTTATTTTACCTGTGGCCATTATCAGACCCTGCCGATTATCATTTACAATATGACTAAAAAATCGGTTACACCTGATA